>JABMNK010000092.1 GCA_013204595.1 Flammeovirgaceae bacterium | reverse complement strand
TTCAACAACTGTGAACTTAAACTCCTTATCGTACTTTTTTCTTTCTTCTGCCATAAAACTTGAATTTAATCATTTTGGTTTTATAGCTTAACTCTAACTCCGGTATTTTGACACATTCCAGAGTACCTGTAATAGCAGCTTTTTTAGGCGTAATTTTGGGGATATTAACCCAACTAATCAATGATTTTGTGTCTTTTATTGAAGGATTTCCTTGGAGTATTTGGGGAGATTTATACTTATCTGCCACTCAGGTAATTTTTCTGTATTTGGTGGTAATTTTTCTAATGATTTCAATAAAATACCGCTCGTTTAATAGTTAGTTTATCAACATGCCTGATCTTACAGTTCAGCTCTTTGTACAATCATTTCATCAGAATGCAAAGACAAGTTTTGGTAATTTATGATATTGAAGAAGGTGTATTTATTGATGTAATAGCGGGATATAAGTCTGATTTACTATTTAGAGATCAAGATCGTTTAGATCTCGATATCCTAAGAGCTAAAATTGATCCGCTGAGGTTACCTTTAGGACTAAATAGAGTGGGAAAAGTGAATGATACCATCGATCAATCAGTTCGCTTACCTAAAGTAGGCCCAATTCATTTTCTCAATTGGAATCGATTGTCATTTGTTTGGTTGGATCCTTCGTATGAGGATTGGGATGTCAAAAAATCGAGACTAGTAGATTATCTCATATTATCAGACGATGTAGACGTTGATTTGACAAAATTGAGGGAAGACTTTAAGTTTACTCAGTTAATTATTAGTGCTAACTGCTCTTGGAAGTATGCGCGTGAGATAGCCACCAAATGTCGAGATTTAAACCTAGCTGTTCATAATATGAAAGAAGATGGGTATTGGTTGTTAGCTTTGTGAATTGTTTCAAATAATCATGTAATCTCATTTCGAGAATTAAAAAATGACTGATGTTTAAAGGAGGTTATTCGATAAAATGGATATGTTTTGAGTGATCCAAAAAATATATTGTCGCAATTTTGGGGTCATACTTCTTTTAGACCTTCTCAACTTGAGATTATTACCTCGGTATTGAACGCCAAAGAGACCTTAGCGCTTTTGCCAACAGGCGGTGGAAAATCTATTTGTTTTCAGATCCCAGGATTATTATTGGAGGGACTTACTATAGTGGTAACGCCATTGATCGCCTTGATGATGGATCAAGTAAGTGATTTGAAGCAACGAAAGATCAAAGCTATGGCCATTCACTCTGGTATGTCAAGTAAAGAGATTGATGTAGCACTTGACAATTGTATTTATGGAGCATATCGTTTTTTATATATCTCCCCGGAAAGATTAAGTTCCGATTTATTTTTGGCTCGAGCTTCTAAAATGAATATTGTATTGATGGCTATTGATGAAGCACATTGTATATCCCAATGGGGCCATGATTTCAGACCTTCCTATTTGCAAATCAAGGCATTCAGGCATTTGCTCAATATTGATCGAGTTATTGCATTGACAGCCACTGCAACTAAGGAGGTTAAGGCCGAGATCATTGACCAACTAGGTTTTTCTCACCCAATCATTTTTCAGAATAGTTATGCGAGGACAAATCTTTCTTATTCTGTTTTTAACATTGAACAGAAAGAGCGCAAAATGTTGCAAATTCTTGAAAAAGTTATGGGATCGTCTATTGTCTATGCTGCTAGTAGAAAGCGAACAGAACAAATCGCCAAATCTTTGAACAAGTATGGGATTTCTGCTACCTTTTATCATGCAGGATTGTCCCTGTCGGAGCGAAATCAACGGCAGACGTCATGGATTGAAAATGGAATACGCGTGATGGTAGCTACCAATGCTTTTGGTATGGGAATCAATAAAACTGATGTCCGCACCGTAATACATATTGATTTACCCAATCACTTAGAAGCCTATTATCAAGAGGTGGGTCGAGCAGGACGAGACGGCTTAAAAGCGTATGGTGTATTGCTCTTCAGTGAGCAAGACTCACTTGAAGGTCAGAGACGTATAGAAAGAGCTGAAGTTGATAAGCCATTCATCCAGCGTGTTTATCAGGCCTTGGCCAATAAATATAAATTGGCTATCGGAAGCGGTGAAGGAATGAGTTATGATTTGAATTATTTGGAATTCATTAATGATTTCGATTTACCGGCGTATGAGACGGCTTTCGCGCTCAAAAAGCTCGAAAATACAGGACTTATTCAGTTGACGGAAAATGTTTCTCAGAAGTCAAGAATTTTCATGCTTTTGGAACGGGATGCATTGTATAAATTTCAAGTAGCACATGCATTATTGGATCCAATCATCAAAGTACTGTTTCGTTTATACGGTGGGGAACTTTATGTCGAATATTTGCCTATCAGTGAGATGGCTATCGCTGAGATTTTGAAAATAAAAGTAAATCAAGTCATTGTGCAGCTTAATCAATTGGAACGTTATCAAGTGATTGAGTACCGTCAGTCCTCATTTAAGCCTCAGATTCAATTTTTAATGGCCAGAGTGGATAGCGCAGAGTTACCTCTGGACGGCAAGGAGCTGTCAGCTCATAAGACCAAAGTACTTCAAAAATTTAAAAGTATCGTTCTTTACGCTAAAGCGGATAAGACCTGCAGAACGCGCATGTTGCAGGCTTATTTTGATGAGTACACCGATGTTTCATGTGGGGTATGTGATTATTGCCTAGAAAGCCAGAAAGAAGAACCAGAGCTGAAGAATCATAGGCTCATTGAGGAGATACCTGTAGAAGGTATTCTCTTAGATGAATTGTTTAAAAAATTTCCAGAGTTTAACACAAAACGACTTCTTATCAAATTAAGAAATCTGGTAGAAGACGGAAAAGTTTATTTTGAAAATGAGTCCCTCATTAAAAAGAAATAATTCCTCTAATCTTCTAGGATGGCGACACCAGGTAAGGTCTTTCCTTCCATATATTCCAGCAGCGCACCTCCACCAGTAGAGACATAGGAAACATCTTCTCCAAATCCCAAGTTGTTTATCGCTGCCGCTGAATCTCCTCCTCCAATCAACGAAAAGCCTCCATTTTTCGTTGCGATAACCACAGCTTCAGCGATGGCTTCCGTTCCCTTTGCGAAATTAGGGAATTCAAAGACACCCATTGGGCCGTTCCAGAGAATGGTTTTAGAGGTTTTTAGAATATCAGAAAAAGTTTTAATTGATTCGGGCCCGATATCTAGTCCTTCCCAATTATCTGGAATTTGGCCACTTGCAACCACTTGCGTTTTAGCCTGATTATTGAAGTCATCTGCAATCATGTTGTCTGTGGGTAGGACAAGGTTCACGCCTTTGGCTTTGGCCATATCCAACAATTTAAGGGTCAATGCCATTTTATCATCTTCACAAAGAGAGTTCCCAATGTGACCACCTTTTGCTTTCGAGAATGTATAAGACATGCCGCCACCTATTATTAGATTGTCGACTTTATCAAGAAGTTTTTCAATGATCAGGATTTTATCAGATATTTTGGCACCCCCCATGATGGCTGTAAATGGGCGATTGGGCTCTTCAAGGACTTTCTTTGCATTGGATAATTCATTTCCCATAATATATCCAGCACATTTATCATCAAAGAATTTAGCAACAACTGTAGTAGAGGCATGTGCTCTGTGGGCGGTTCCAAAAGCGTCATTGACATAAATATCTCCTAATCGGGCTAATTTTTTAGCAAATATTTCGTCGCCATTACTTTCCTCTTTGTAAAATCTCACATTTTCCAATAAGAGGACTTCACCAGTACCCAAATTTTTAGAAAGTTCGACCGCATCATCTCCTATGCAATCGGCTGCAAATTTAATATCTATATCAAGTCTTTTCTTTAGATTGGGAATGATGTGCTTTAATGACGATTTCTCTTCAGGACCATTTTTAGGTCTTCCTAAATGGCTCATCAGTATCACAGATCCGCCTTCATCTATTATTTTCTTTAAAGTGGGTATCGCGGCAATGATTCGTGTTTCATCAGTTACAATAGAATTTTCATCAAGCGGTACGTTGAAATCCACACGAATCAACGCTTTGCGATTTCTAAAATTAAAATCATCTATATTCTTCATAATCATCAACTTGGTAATCCATTACAAATTTGGGCTTATTATGTCAAATAAAAATTATTATTTTGTTAAATAAATGAGGCTCTTTTTAGACGATCATTAATGGCCCTGCCGATTCCCTCTTCGGGTACCCATTCACTGATGATCAGTGAGACCTCTGGATGGTCCATTAATCTGAGTGCGCCAAATAAATGAGTGGCGGCCTGACTTAGATCTCCTTGGGGTGATAATACTACTTGTTTCCCTGGATGATTGTATCGCGTTTTAAAAGAAATAATAGCAGTATCTTCATAGGGATGTAGTTTTACGAGTGCTTGAAGATTTCCGACAATCATTTTTTTTCCTGGGGCATAATGAGCATCTAATTGTCCGGGTGCTTTGGGGTTACTTTTTTGATTTAATAGAAGTTTAATAGTGCCAAATGGTCTTAAAGACTCGAGAGTTAAACCACCTAATCTATGAACATTAATTTGTTCTCCTTGAATTGATAGAATGGTTGATTCTAGGCCAACTTGGGAATCTCCGCCATCTAGTATATATGAAATCTTTTCACCAAGTTGATCATTGACGTGTTTGGCATTGGTGGGTGATACATAACCAAATGGATTGGCACTGGGAGCAGCAAGTGGAAAGGTTAAATCTCTGAGTAGATCAAGGGTCAATGAATGGTTTGGGATTCGTATGGCCATATTATCAAGTCCCGAAGTGAGTAAGTCAGGTATTCCCTCTTTCTTAGGTAATAGAAGGGTTAAGGGGCCTGGCCAAAATTTCTTGGCTAATTGTAGCGCGATTTCTGGAATGTCCGTCACAAGTTCCAATACTTTTTCTAACCGATCCACATGAGTAATCAAGGGATCAAAGTAGGGCCTGTTTTTAGTTAAGTAAATTTTCGCAATGGCGTTTGGCTCCAAGGCATTTCCAGCAAGACCATATACCGTTTCTGTGGGTATTGCTACCAATTCATTTTGTTGAAGGATATGAATGGCTTTGCCAATATCAGTTCCTATATCCGCCATTTATTTATTTTTTTTTTACAACTCATTTTGGAATGAAATCATTTAAAGTAAATCTAGAAATGAATTTAGGTATTGTTGCATGTTTTTTTAAATTAGAGATTTTGATGACGAGGCTAAAAATAAAATCACTTTATGAGGGTTACTGATCCATATTGGGTATAAATACCATCTTCTGGCTTTTCGATATTGGTAAATTTAATGATATATGCGTACGTAGCTGGGCCCAACACTTTACCATTGAAGCTACCGTCCCATTTGAAATCTTTATCATTGGCATAATAGACCTGTTGACCCCAACGGGTATAAATATAGACTTCAAATTGGTCTATAAAAAGGTTGGAGTAAACAAAGAAATTTTCATTTTGGCTATTGCCATTAGGACTGAAAGCGTTTGGGGCAAAAATTTGAGGTTGACAATCATCAATTCCAGGGATCAAAGGAGTGATTAATACCGTATCTGATTGAATGCACGGTCCATTTCCTCCAATCTCCTCGACAAGAACATAATAAAAGCCAGAGTCTAAATTAGGGGTAATGCTTAGGGGTACATAGACGTTTTGCTCAGTATATATCGTATCTGAATAAATATCTGTGATGTAAAGATTTACAGAGGAAGGCAATGCAACTCCTGAAATAGTCAATCTTAAATTTGCGTCAATTTCGCATTCAGGTAGATTGGTTGCCGATAATGAAAAGGAGGCATCGTCTTCGATAAGTACTGGATCTTCCACAGTGCACGAAGTGATTAAATCAGTCACTTTATAGTTATAAATACCTGCTGATAATCCCCCCAAAGCCATTACAATATCAGGGCCATCGACTGAATTAAAGGTGTTAATCCCCATGCCACTGAAGGTATATCTATAACTGCCCGTAGATAAAATCTCTAGATTAAATACGCCATCATTCTCTCCGCAGTTTGTCGGCGCGGTGTAAATTGACGTTACTTCTGGACCAGATTTGATGGTTACTATGAGGGTATCCGCGTTGCTACAGCCACCGAATTCAGCGGCTTCTTCTGCATATAAGACATATTCGAAGATGCCTGCTAGTTTTGTGTAAACGGTTTGAAAACTGGTTGTATCTGCTGATTCACTGTTTATACTCCATTGCTGGGTATTTAAATCAGTGATATAGCTATTCAGATTTTCCGCAGTTGCATATTGACAATATTGTATATCAGGACCCAAGTCAATATCTGGACGACCATCACCGATGAAAATTTCTAATGTATCTGAAGAACATCCCTGAGTACTAATAATGGCCGTAAAAAGGGTAGTAGCTTCAAAGACCTCAATGGTTCTTGTTGTTTCACCGGTGGACCAATAATAATTAAAATCTTCTCGATCTTCGCCCCAAGCTGACAATTCCAAGGATCCATTGCAAATAGAAGCACTCTCTGGGATTTCAGGAGGTTCAGGGAGGGAATAAATTTCTAGTGTATCTGAAAGCAAGCTATCATAGCCGCAACGATTGGTGATGTTTAAGGTAAAATATTGTAGTCCGGTATTATTGTACTCATAACTTACAGATTCACCATTGACGGAATATAAGGTGTCCGTTTGGGATAGTGAATCATAAAAAACCCAAAAGAATTCATCTAAAATGGACGTCCCTGATCCAGCAAATTGTGTAGGTAATCCAAAACAAGCATCTAAATAACTTAGTGTAGGGCCTTGCAAGGAGGATCCTGAATTTTGGATCCAGGCAGGTAGTCCTTTTCTACTGAGATGACCAACTAAATCAAATCCAGAGACGTTAAAATTCGCTGAAGCGCCTTCTGAATTGGGACTTGATAAGGTCCCAATTATCGAATTTTGATCAACGGCAACATAGATGATGCCATTGGGTCCTCTTTGAAGCGCACCATAGGTCCCGGCGGATTCATAGCCGTCATATTTACTGTCGGTTATATAGATGAGTGCATCATCAGCCTCTAGGCTGTCCAAGTTGTACTGAATGATTTTATTTGAGGTTGCAGTGTAAATTTTGGAGCCATTACCCGAAAATTCTAGGCCATAAATATTAGAAGTTTCAAGTGTTTCTATTTTCCTGACGTTCTCAAAACGTCCATTTTCATTATCAAAATCAAATATTTCTAAATCGTTGAGACCTGGTATCCCATTGGCAAAGAGTTGATTCCCACTACCAAATTTCATGTATCCTGTTGCGTGATTCGGTTCTTGCTCTTCTAAAATTGATCCGATAGGCGTATAAATGGTAGGCCCGATTCCTGTGTTATTTATGAGGTTTGCTCGAAAGGAATTATTGCCAAATTCATGACCAATTAGCCATCCATTGAATGAAAAACTTGAGGTGGCGATTTTTTCAATACTTTCATTAAAAAGGGGTAAATCATTGAGCACAACAGCACCTCTAGCGGAGTCTTTTTTCATATCTACCACAGCGTATCGCATCGGATAATTGGTTTTAGTACCAACTACTTCACTGGTGGTAAAAATGTAAAACATTGTAATATCATCCATGAAAGGCATAATTAGCGTCCCTTGCGCACTGGTGCTATCGCCGATAAGACTGCCAATGGAGTCGTAAAAGGGCATGATTTTATGTTCTTTGTTCCAAACTGTTTTCCCATTGGTGTAGAATAATAAATTGCCGTCGGCATCGTCAATCGTGGCGCAGCCCTCCAGAGAATTCATGAGGTTATCATCGTCTATCGGAATGGGTCCATTTGTAAAATTGATACCGGCGGTTTCGCCAAAATACCAATTATTTTGAATCTGAACTTGTGCTCCATATTCTGTTACATTTGATTCCGCATATTTTGCGCACCCAGAGACTCCCGTAATTTCCACCCAATAAATACCAGCCGTATCAATGTCTATGGTAGAGGTAGTTTCCCCAGTGCTCCATTGATAGCTGATAGCATCTTCTGTTGCTGGATCGAGCGTAAGTATTTCGTCTTGACAAATGGTGGTATCAGCAATTAAATTCACTTCCATTTCTTCACTGATTATTTGAACTGATTTTGATACTGTTTTTGTTCGTCCATTTAGCTCAACAGTAAGTGTTACGTTGTAGGTATTCGCTCCTTCATAGGTATGTATTGGGGCAATTGAGTTTGAAACATTGCCATCATCGAAATTCCAAAAATATTGATTAGCCGGCGGGTCCACTATGGGAAAGAATTTGGTCGACAAATCTTGACAACTATCTAAATAGGTAAAGTCAATCGAGCTAAAATCATCAAAGTTATTAGGTGCAAATTCGGGAAATTGAGTCCCCTTAAAATCGATGTCCGAGTAAGCGGTCTCATAGGAGACCCTATCATATGTACTATCGATATTTGAGATACGATTCAGTAGATAGGCTTCATTGTCAGCCACTTGGTACAGATGGTATATTCTGCCGTCAATGGCTCTTTTAAGGCCATAACTTCTATAAATAGGATCAGGTAGTATTGAATGGATGAAAGCTAAACTGTCTGTCAAATCATATTGGTAAACATTTCCAGTAAGATTGGATTGAGATCCATAACGAGATATGTACAATTTTGTGCCATCATTTGACCACTCCACATCATAAGTATTTTCTTCGGCGTCGTCGGGAAAGCCCGTTTCTAATACCTGATTATTATAACTTAAAACGCCATTAATATCATCGAAATTTAATAGCATGACATTACGAAGCGCAGTCTTCGGAGCAATGGCTAAAACAGAAAATTGCGGATTCATTGAAATATTCGCGGCTTCAAATGTGCGTATGTCGGTATTAAAAGGATCCAATACACTAATGGGAGTGGTATCTACTCCATCCTGAGTGATTTTATAAACATAAAAGATAGCGGTTCCTCGATTTTGAGTGATAAGCCAATTCAAATTAGGATCAGAAGCACTTTGAACCACAGTCATACCATCCGCGGGCATAAACAAACCGACTGAGTTCCCACTCGAAATAACTTCTCCGAGAGGTGCGGTTGTGCTACCATTACCTGGGGCACTCATATCGATGATGGCATATTGTAACTCATCTACTGCGGAAATTTCACTAGAATTAGTGAAAAGCAAGTATTGATCTGAGCTATTTGGGAAGGGGCTGACTACAGCCGTTTGATTTAAGGATGGATCACCATTTAAATCAGTAGCCCCAAACATGATTTCCCCCGAGCCATCATATATTTTGACTCCATCTGAATAGAAACCTAGATTACCGGTAATAGCGTCGCAGAGTACCGCAGGACCTCCTGACCCAAAGTCTGGGGCCATTCTTGACTCCTCATAAACAAGTATTCCGTTTTTATCAAATTGTAAGTTGTATTCTGAACCCCCAAAGAACCACTGTGTTTCACTAATTATTTGTCCGTAACATGGTATGGCGTACACAATAATTATCCCAATAAGGAGTTTTTTTATAAGACCTAAAGAAGCTTGTGTTAATGAATTAATAATAATGATGTTTAACTGTGGATGCAAATCTTTAAATTTACCGCAAATTACTATGGGTTTATTAAACGTGGCATGAGTGACTTAAAGTATATTATCAAATTTAGTTTATTGAACTTGCTGAGCCGTTTAGTTTGGGTTAAATATTTTTATTGAAAGATGCGTCATCTAAGTCTTTTTTTGTTTTTCTTGACCCTTCAACTTCAAGTGCTTTTGGGACAAGACACACAGTTTTCTCAATACTATGGGAATCCCATGTTTTTGAATCCGGGACTCGTTGGGATCAACCAACAAGGGAGTGTTGGATTGAATTACAGGAATCAATGGCCTTCCATCAATGCTAATTTTGAGACTTATTCTTTCTATACTTCATACCATTTTACAGATGTAAGCAGTAGTTTGGGATTGATTGTCAATTCAGATAGAGAGGGTTATGCAGGTCTTAATTCAAGAAGTGCCGCTTTGCAGTATGCCTATCAGGTAAGATTGAACGATAACTGGACATTTCGCCCTGGTATCGAAGGAGGGTATGTTTGGCGAGATTTGAATTATGATCGACTGACTTTTGGTGATCAATTTGATGATACGGGATTGATTTCACCCCAAACGGCAGAACAATTTAATACAGGATTAAGTGTCGAGTTTTTTGATATGGCCCTTGGAGGGGTTATTTTCAATGAACAAGCTTGGTTAGGTGCTTCTTTTCATCATGTAATGGAGCCTAATCAATCAATTTCAGGAGATGAGAGTCCTTTACGAAAAAAGTTCTCCTTACATGGAGGTTATAAAATATATTTCAGCCAACTTAATAGAAGATTAGAGTCAAAAAACGGCAATGAATGGAGCTTGATTCCGTCAATCAATTATAAGGATCAGGGTGATTTCAAACAACTTGATTTTGGATTAACAGTGATGCTTGAGCCGGTCATGGTCGGACTTTGGTATCGGGGCTTTCCCGACACTAATTTTTCTGGCATTGGCGCTAGTGATTTGGTTCTTTTATTTGGATTAAAAATGGGTCCGACCATAATGGGGTATAGTTATGATTTTACTTTATCGGCTCTAGGGTTGAATAGTGGAGGGGCACATGAGTTATCGTTAAGTTATTCTTTTGATCTTCGCGATTCGCGTAAGCCGCCGCGTGGTGCTGGGGAAGTAAAATGTCCGGTACCTTTTATTTTTTAAATAGTGCAAAGGGTTTTTTAATTTAGGTCGTTTTGATCGCTTTTAAGGTTAGTAATTAGCAAGGGTTATCTATGAAAGAACAGTTTATCTTAAATTTTATATTAGGGATACTCATTTTTGAATACTTATTGGATCGGGTGTTGAGCGCGCTCAATGAAAGGAGTTCCAAAAAGCCGATTCCTGAAGAATTGATTGACATTTATGATCAGGAAAGTTATGATCAATCTCAACGTTATCAGCGAGCAACGCACGGATTCTCTAGGTTGTCAGAAATGGTTTCTTTTATCTTGATTGTATCGGCTATTTGGTTGGGCTGGTTTGGAGCATTAGATAGTTGGATACGTGATTTTAGCCCGATTGAGCCAGTTACACCTTTGATTTTTTTTGGAATTCTTTTCATCATCTCTGATTTATTGGGGACACCTTTTTCGCTTTATCAAAATTTTGTCATTGAGGCACGTTTTGGTTTTAATAAAATGACCATAAAGACTTTTTTCTTAGATAAAATCAAGGGATATTTTTTGACAATAATTTTGGGAGGAATGCTGTTGCTGATTTTTATCGTCCTATTGACCTTTTTAGGAACAGATTTTTGGTGGTATTTCTGGATAGTAATAACGCTTTTTATATTCGGAATAAACATGCTCTATACTTCATTGCTATTGCCATTGTTCAATAAATTGATACCACTTGAAGATGGGGACTTAAGGAGTGCTATTGCTTCTTTTGCCGAAAAAGTCGCCTTTCCATTGACCAATGTTTTTGTAATGGATGGCTCCAAAAGATCAAGCAAAGGCAATGCGTTTTTTTCAGGATTAGGAAAGAAGAAGAAGGTGGTGCTTTATGATACATTGGTGTCTCAGCACAGCGTAGATGAATTGACTGCTGTATTTGCGCATGAGGTAGGGCATTATAAAAAAAGACATATTTATTTGGCCACTTTCATGACAATTATTCAGACTGGATTGATGCTGTTTGTATTGTCTTTGATGATAATGAATACACAAATAAGTTATGCGCTAGGAGGTAATATGACTGCAATACATCTTAATCTCCTTGCTTTTGGGATTTTATATAGCCCTATCTCGAGGCTATTGGGCATCATTATGAACATCATAAGTCGTAAGAATGAGTACGAGGCAGATGCCTATGCTGCAACGCATTTTAAAGCGCAACCCCTTATAGAAGGATTAAAAAAAATGAGCAAGGATCATTTGTCTAACTTAACACCGCACCCAGCTTACGTGTTTGTTAACTATTCACACCCCACATTACTTCAAAGGATCGAGGCTCTTAAGCATCTTGTCCATTAACCTCTTTCCGAAGGAATTCAATTTCTGTTCTGAAGGGGAATTTCATTAAAAAAATATGCGCATTCTGAACGGTTATTTCATCATGAATGATTTTATACAAAGTTTCGGTTATTGGAACTCTTAATTTAGATATTTTTGACCATTCATAAATGATCTTTATAGTCTTGATTCCTTCAGCGATTTCATGGGTAGAGCTAACGATGTCATCAATTTTCTCACCCTGTGCAAGGCGCCTACCAACACTATAGTTGCGACTTAAGTTTCCGGAGCATGTCGCCATTAAATCCCCAATTCCAGCCAAACCTAAAAAAGGTTCAGCATTTCCACCCATTAATTTGCCTATTTCGACCATTTCGACAAGTCCCCTACTGATGAACAATGCCTTGGCATTTTCGCCCAGATCCATGCCATCAATCGTCCCAGCCCCAACGGCAATAATATTCTTTAAAATTCCGCAAAGTTCAGTGCCTATCAGGTCATTGCTTCCAAAGACTAAAAAGCGGTCACTTTTCAGGTATTTGTATCCCACTTGAATGACCTCATCAAATTCACTGGCAATGACAGAAGCGGCTGGTTTGAGAAGGGCTATCTCTTTGGATAGATTAGGCCCGGAAATACATCCAATTCTTATCACTGAGGATTCTTGTCTGATCACCTCGCTCATGGTGAAAATCTGACCTCTTGGCATTAAAAGTTTAGGTTTTATTTTTTTTTCTATATCAAAGTCAAAGCCTTTTGTACCGTGGATTAAAATGTGAGAGGGTTTTAAAAAGGGTGCTAAATTCTGCATCATTTCCCGGAAATTGGCCGAAGGTACAATGGGAAATATCACATCACATTCAGCACCAATAATAGATAAATCTGTGGTAATTTCTATATTATCTGCCAGCTGCTGATAGTCGTGCTTCCTTAATTCTCGTAATTTTTTTGCCTTTTTTTCTGTCCTTGCGTACAGTAGGACATATTTGCATTTTTCGGACAAAATATTGGCAATAGCAATACCAAAATTACCAGCGCCAATTACGGCTACGGGCTTAGATATGTTTTTCAAGTCCATATCCCTCCAATCTATTATGATAGTAATAAAGCGTACTTGGATTAAGAATCACAATTTTATCTTTTATTTTGACTAATGGTGGTTTGGCATGATACATGCCAACATTGGCCAGACCATAACTAATGGCGTCTTCAGCTTTCTTTTGAAGACGCGGATTGACGCCAACATTGCCTTCTGCATGAATTTTCAAAATTACTTTACGGAGTTTTTTGAAATTTGATTTGAATGCTTCATAATCAATTTCTAAATCATCAACAGATAATCTCAATAGATTATACAGGTCTAATTTAGGTTTACTTCGTTCAAGCATTTTAAAAGCTGTATAGGCTACCAAATGACTGGAATAAACGCGATTGTTCTTGTAATATTCCTCTACAATTCGCTTTGATAAAATCTGAACATACGTATGTTCTCTTTGTTTATCGATGTTAATATTCCCATCTTTTACAAAATAATCTTTTATGTTTATTTCGTTACCATTTTGATCTATGCTTTTGCCTTCGTCATTGACATAATTTCCCAATACATCGAGTCCACGTCCTATGCTTACAGAAATATCTGATCCTTTGGTGAAAAATTTAAACAAAAAAGAGGTGATTTTTTTGGAGTTACTATAAGCATCTGATTCTTTGAAATACCGCTCTTGACCAGTGATTTTCAAATGTTCATTGATTAATAGTGGTGCCTCAAGTGTAAACTGATAGTTGATGACTACCGGAACGATAAAAATGGGTTTTGAATCATCGCTATTTTTCTGAATTAATGCTCTTTGCGCCTCAATAGTGGTGCTTAATAAGCCCAATTTGAGACTGCTTTCAATCTGACCGGAACGACTTCTGGTGCCGCCAGGGAAAAACAAACTATGGCAACCCCATTGTAGGGCCATATTTGAATATACTTTTAATGTTTCTAGATAAATGGGATTCTTTTTTCTCCTGTCTAATTTATAGGCTCCTAGACTATTCATGAAATAGGCCAAAATTTTGATATTGAATAAGTTCAGCCCTGCGCCATAAATAAAAGGAGGAAGTCCCAGAAATTGAATAACCCAACCGATAAGTATAGAGTCTAAGTTACTAAAGTGGGTAGGGACCAGTACCACCGTACCAATTTGCGCCAATTTTCTTAATTGCTCCGGGTGTCCGACCACGTGTATTTGATCGTGAAGATCTAATTGCCGGCTGATGATAGATTTAAATCCCTTGACTCGGGTAGCATTTAACAGTCTGGCAAATCCAAAAGTGGTAAAGCTTTTAGCGAATCGGTAAGAGGATTTATTGAAATTACCTACGATTTCTTTGCAGTAGCGATCAATGATTTCAAGCAATATTTTTTGCCTTTCTTGTTCCCCATCAGCTCTTTCATCACAATTTAGATGTTTCGTTTGAATATACTTCCAAAATGCTAATTCATCCTTGGGGTCTACGCGCCAAGGGTTGTTAATGATTCGTTGTTTCTCACGGTAAATAGTTGTTTCCAACAACTCTCGAATGGTTTTTTCACCGCTTCGTTCTATGATACCATCAAAGGCGCTCTGAGCAACTTGCCGTAAAAATTCATTTTTATTTTGGGACAGATTGACAATTGGCCAATCATTTTTACGTTTAAGGATGTCTTTATATATCGGTCCTGAATTACTCATTAAGTGTCTTTAGCGATGCGAAGTTAATCAATCGATTATTTTTATGAAAAATGTTTCTTAAAGGAAGAATGTTCCTCGGCCTACAATAATTGCTTGTCCACCAATTTTGACTGCTGTGATCTTATCACCTTCATTTTCAATATGAATATGGAGAATACTTGGTCGACCCATTTCGAAGCCCTGCTCACTTATTAAAGGGCCTTTTTTTATATTATGCTTAAATAAATAACACCCAAGTGGCCCATTGGCAGAGCCTGTGGCTGGGTCTTCGTTTACCCCTAGTTCTGGTGCGAACATGCGTCCATGCAAATCTCCGTTTGGCAACGTTCCATGAGGTGTAAATACATAGACACTATTTTCATTAAATAGCGGTTTCAATTGCTCCCAAATATCTGTTCTGAAAATAATATTTTCAATATTTTTAATGGTTTTAACAGGAATGATAATGTAGGGCACGCCACAAGAAACCTCTTGGATTGGATAGGCCAATAAATCGGATTCTTTTAAACTCAATAAATCGGCAATTTGGTGCCGATTATCGAATACTTTTCCGAAAATAGGATCGATTTGATACATGGTAGCCATGGTGACTCCTGAGGAGGATATGTCTACCTTGACGGTTATTTCACCTATCTTTTGAGACATAATTAGCTCTAATTGACCTATTTGCTGTGGATATTTTTGAGCCAAAAAATAAGCAGTACCAATGGTAGGGTGCCCAGCTGTTGGTAATTCTTTGACAGGCGTAAATATCCTCATAGGGTAATGACCTTGATCATTCTTTGGATATAAGAAAACGGTTTCAGATAAATTAAGTTCTCTTGCTATGTTTTGAAACAATTCAGTTGGAATTTCTGTTGCATCTTCAAATATCGCCAACTGATTACCTCCGAAGCGTTGATTGGTAAAGACATCTAAGAGATGATAAACGGATTCTTTCATGATATTTTTCATGCTAATATACAAAACTAACAACGATGTATCTCTTGGCCTTTTTTAAACAACTTAAGTAGTTTATCATTGTATAATAAATGAGTATACAACTCAAAGACATCCAACTTCCGGTTCAGCGGGAGATGATGGACTTCGAAAAAACATTTCGCAAGTCTATGGTCAGTAATGTAAAGTTGCTGGATAAGATTATGAGCTATATAATTAAGCGCAAAGGGAAACAGATGAGACCCCTTTTCGTTTTTTTAACAGCAGGAATGACTGGACAAATTAATGAATCTACCCATAGAGGCGCAGCTTTAATAGAGTTGTTGCATACGGCTAGTTTGGTCCACGATGATGTTGTTGACGATGCCCATTATCGACGGGGTTTTTTCTCGATTAATGCGTTGTGGAAAAACAAAATTGCGGTACTAGTGGGTGACTTTTTATTGTCACGTGGATTGTTACTTGCGCTTAAAAATAATGACTTTGATTTACTCAAGATTGTATCCAATGCAGTGCAACAGATGAGTGAGGGTGAACTACTTCAGATGGAAAAGGCCAGGAAATTAGATATCACCGAAGAGTTGTATTATGAAGTCATTAGACAAAAAACGGCCAGTTTAATCTCTTCTTGTTGTCAGGTAGGTGCTAGTTCTTCTGGATCAACCCAATTGGAAGTTGATAAAATGGGTCAATTTGGAACCAAAGTTGGGATGGCCTTCCAAATAAAAGATGATTTGTTTGACTACGATAATGCAGCTATTGGAAAATCTACAGGAATAGATATTCGAGAGAAAAAATTAACTTTACCTTTGATATTTGCCCTTCAGCAAAGCACAAAATCTGAAGTTTCTAGAATTAAAAAGTTGATTAGTTCTAGTGAAAAAAACCCAAAAAACGTTAAAATAGTTGTGAGTTTTGTTGAAGAAAAAGGAGGGATCGACTATGCTTATAAAGTGATGAATCGCTATCTTTATGAATCACTTGAAATACTCGAAACTTATCCAGAAACACCCTATCGAAAAGCATTGGAGCAATTGGTTCAATTTACCATTGTGCGAAAAAAATAATATTTTTGTCTACCTCTTTTGGAAGTTATTGATATGAAGACTTTTATCGGAGATCTTGCGGATCACTTACTTAAAGATTTCTCTGACTTGAGAAATCATACCATTGTCTTTCCAAACAGAAGGGCGGGCTTATTTCTACAACAGGAGTTGGGTAAAAATATTAAAAAACCTATCTGGCTACCTACCATAATCAGTTTTGAGGATTTTGTACTTTCTAAATCGGTACTTGAAAAGATAGATACGCTAGAGGCTGTTTTTTTGTTGCATCAAGTTTATGATAGTCATCAGATTAACGCTGAACGCCTTGAGAAGTTTTTCTTTTGGGGTGAAATGATCGTAAAGGATTTTGAAGAGATTGATCATTATGAGGTAAATGCACAACACTTGTTTACAAGTATTAAATCCCAAAAAGAGCTAGATCAGGAATTTTATTTTCTTTCAGAAGAAGAAAAAAGTATCATAGAATCTTTTTGGTCAACTTTCCTTCCCGATAGCACTAAAAATCAAGATGCTTTTTTAGAAACATGGAAAATTCTCAGGGTCATCTATCAGGATTATAAAAAATTATTAATTTCCAAAGGAAAGGGCTATAACGGAATGATTTATTTGGCTTTTTTAGATGCGCTTACGGCTGGGGCATATCAAGACGGGCATCAAATTATTTTTGTCGGATTCAATGCCTTGACTCATGTAGAAGAAAAAATAATCAAATATTATGTTGAGAATAGATGTGCGGAGGTTTGCTGGGACACAGACAGCTATTATGTCAATGACGTTAATCAAGAAGCAGGGTATTTTCATAGGCTGTATAGAGGGGATTCGGTTTTAGGAGCCACTTTTGAAAAGGAGCTACCGTCCAATTTCGCATTGCCAAAATCCTTTCAGACGGTTGGCGTTTCATTGGAAGTTGGCCAAGCCAAGGCGCTTGGAGCAGATTTGGTTCAATTAATGAATAAGGCAGATTTTATTTCGGAAAAAACTGTTATTGTGTTGCCTCATGAATATATGCTCTTCCCTGTATTACATTCTTTGCCATTGTCACTTGAGCACGTCAATATTACGATGGGGTTTCCTCTAAAGGACACACCTGTATACTCTTTGCTGATAAGCATGTTAATGCTTCAAAACAGTAACAAACCTACGCTCAAAAATAAGGCGTCTTTTTATTACAAGCCAGTCATAGAAATATTAGAACACCCATTGATTGTTAATCTCAATATAGAAGGGCATCAGGATATTGTAAAGAAGATCAAAAAGTATAATTTGGTTTATATTGATCTTGAAGAAATACCTGTTAATTCAGACTTACTTACCTTAATATTTTCAATTCCACAAACGCCTATTGACTATCTGATTGCAGTTCTTAAAAGTCTTCATGATACCCTAAAAAAGGGTGACCGCAATCTTGAATTAGAGTTCATTGGCAAGTATTATGAGCATGTTCATCAATTAAAAATCATGATTGCTGAACAGGGAGAGGGTATTACCTACGAATTTTTGATTAAGTTATTTCAGAAAATTTCGAAAAGTCTAAAAGTTCCTTTTTCAGGGGAACCGCTAAAAGGGATTCAAATAATGGGAATTCTCGAAACTAGAAATCTCGATTTTGAGCATGTTTTTGTTTTAAGTATGAATGAAAATGCTTGGCCCGCAGCGCCAAATAAAGGATCATTTATACCTTATAATATTAGGAGGGCTTTTAATTTACCAGTGCATGAGCATCAAGATTCGATTTATGCCTACTTATTCTATAGATTATTACAGAGATCCTCCAAAGTTATTTTCTATTACAATACGGTTTCTGAATTTAATATTAATGGCGAATTGAGCAGATTAGTGAAACAGTTAGCGTTGGAGTCAGGGCATGTTATCAAGCAGCAAATCATGGCGAATCCAATCTCATTAGGTGCGAAAAAACCAATTTCCGTAATAAAGGATGATCTGGTAATGCGAAAAATGGACAGATTCACTTCAGATTTTAGCTCCAAATACATGAGTAGGCTGACTCCTTCAGCATTGGATACTTATCTCTATTGCAAGTTGCGTTTTTATTTTAAATATGTTGAGCAGTTGTATGAAGAGGATCAGATCCAAGAAGAATTGGATGCGATGATCTTTGGAAACATCTTGCATGATGCCATGGAGCTTCTTTATGGGCAATTTATTACTCGAAAGAAGACGGGCATTATTAATGAGACAGATTTTTTTTGGATTAGGGAGGGTGTAAATGGAGCTATTAATGAAGCCTTTAATAAGCATCATCAAACTAAGAATAATAAGAAAAAGATCGTTTTGGAAGGCCGAAGTATTATTGCTGCTGATATCATTAAAAAAATAATCAATAAGATTTTAGATTATGATCAAGAGTACGCGCCATTCAAAATAGTTGGTTTAGAATCTAGTACCAAGGAAGGGTATTCATTAGACTTCCCTATTGAGGTCAAGGGCAAAAAACACCTCATTGCCCTTAAGGGTAAAATTGACAGAATTGATTTAAAGGGGGGCGTATTGCGGGTATTGGATTATAAAACAGGTAAGGATGAAAAGACATTTGTGAATATTCCATCCTTAATAGATGCCGAAAATCCCAAAAGAAATAAAGCAGCATTTCAGATATTCTTTTATAGTTATATGGTCATGAATGGCTATAGAGAGCCTTATGACAGTATTCAGCCTGGTCTATTTAATAGCAAAAATCTTTTTGATCAAAATTTTGATTGGAAATTGACAGAAAAGCAGGGAAGACAGGCGGAAGTGCCGGTTTTTTCATTTCAACGCTATTTACCAGAGTTTGAAGCAATCTTGAATGAGTTGCTCGTTGAGATATGGAATACAGAGATTCCATTTGATCAAATATCTGACGTCAAAAAATGCGGTTATTGTCCCTATAATGGTATTTGTACGCGTAATTAGTATCGACCATCTACCGCGTTCTTTAACTTAGTGATCGGCATCAAATATTAATACTTTTTCCCATCGATGACTGGAATCCGCTACAAAATTTTGATGTGATTCATGGACTTGATAAATGTCATGTGCTGCTTTATTATTAAATTCAACAACCAACGAAACAGAATAGCCTCTTTCGATCACGGGTCTGCTAGTATCGGCAGGTGTTCCGACATGATATCGATCTATTTCTGCTATTTCATCTAGAAAGTCTGTTACCCGCCTCTTAAAAGAAAGTATTTCTTCAGCTGAGGTATCTTTAAGCCAGAAAAATACCATATGAATGAAATGGCTTGTATTTGTTTTCGATGCTTCGTTCATGTTGTTGTTAAAATCAGAAATTGAATTTATTAAGCTTGGGCCTATTTATTGGTCGGTTTAAGAATATTTTTAAATTTAGCTGCCACTAAATCAATTTTAGGTCTAGATACGTTCAATACATAGGGTTGATAAGGATTTCTTCTTTCATAATCTTGATGATAGGCCTCCGCAGGATAGAAGGCTTCGAGTGGATCGATTAAAGTAACAATCTTTCTACCGAATTGAGGTGTTAATTGTTTAATTTTGATTTCTGCGTTCATTTTTTGTTCTTCAGAATGATAAAAAATAACGGATCGGTATTGTTTGCCCACATCAGGTCCCTGTCGGTTGAGTTGGGTTGGATCATGGGCGGTGAAGAATATATCCAACAACGTTTCGTAATTGATTTGATCCGGATTGAAGATGATTTGAACGGTTTCAGCATGATTAGTTTGACCATTAGATACTTTGCTGTAGTCAGCGTCCGTGGCGTTTCCACCGGCATAGCCAGAAATTGCTTCGTATATTCCATTTATTTGCTCAAAAGAAGCTTCAATACACCAAAAACAACCTCCTGCAAACGTGGCAGTATCTACCTTGCTGCTTTGTGGCATTTGACTGATGCTTGCTGAGAATGAAGTAATAGCTGGTTTTTCGGCTTTGGAGACACAAGAAACACTTACCATTAGCCCACAGGCGATAAATAGGAGGGATCGTTTGTTGAACTTCATCTTGAGAAATGAGTTTTTTATTTTGAATAAATACATAACAAAATAAACATAGTTATAGTGCCCATTATTGTGCTTTATTTTGAAAATAAAGTACGGCTTATGCTAAACTCAGAAAACAGGGTGACTAAACTCCCTATTTGCGCTTCTTTCCATGAAAAGACCGAGGACTGGTTCGGTTTTTTTCTGGATTGTATTCAGGAGCATCTCCGAGATGAGCTGGTATTTCTGCTTTTGGAATGACTCTACTAATAAACTTCTCAATTTGTCCAAAAAGGCCTTGTTCTCTTTCGCTGATAAAAGTAAATGCAGCCCCTTTTGCGGCCGCACGGGCTGTTCTTCCTATTCGATGTATGTAGTCTTCAGCATCGTGTGGTACGTCGTAATTGATGACCAATTCTATGTCCTCTATATCTATACCTCTAGAAAGGATGTCAGTGGCTACTAAAATAGCTAATTGTTTTGCCTTGAATTGATTCAATACTTCTCCTCTCTCTTTTTGATCTAAATCGGAGTGTATTTCTGCGACGGAAAATTTTAATTTTTTAAGAGATTTTGTTAGTTGTTTGGTGCTGTCTTTGGTCGAGCAAAAAATAATCACACTTAAGAAATTCTTGGCGCCCAAGATGTGCTCGATCATTGGGATTTTTTGGGTATCATGCACAACAAACCCAACTTGAATGATTTTATCAGCAGGGATGGAAACGGCAACATTGATTTCTACAGGATTATTAAGTACCTCTTTTGCCAACGTCCTTATTTTCGGTGGCATTGTAGCTGAAAACATCAAATTTTGACGTTTCGCAGGGAGGTAGGAGATGATTTTTTGAATATCTTGATAAAACCCCA
Organism: Flammeovirgaceae bacterium; assembly: GCA_013204595.1. Lineage (GTDB taxonomy): Bacteria > Bacteroidota > Bacteroidia > Cytophagales > Cyclobacteriaceae > UBA4465. The sequence goes on along the minus strand of JABMNK010000092.1, from coordinate 52,261 downwards.
TATCCAACATTCGATCGGCCTCATCAAGTACCAAGAATTCCAAATTTTTCATATTTGCATAGCCCATTTGAAGATGGGCTATCAATCTACCGGGTGTTGCGGTAATTACAGAGGCGCCTTCGGTAAGTGCTCTTTTCTCTTGTGAGAATACATCACCATCCCCACCACCATAAACTGCTATCGAGTTTACTCGGGTAAAATAGGAGAGTCCCTGCATTTGTTGGTCAATTTGTATGGCCAACTCTCTTGTAGGGACCACAATAAGGCATTTGGTCTCTTCAGGGTTTCCTTTGAGAAGGATTGCGTTAATAATCGGCAGTAAAAAAGCGGCCGTTTTACCTGTACCGGTTTGGGCAGAGCCTATTAGGTCTTTGCCCTCCATAATGACAGGTATTGCTTTTTCTTGAATGGGCGTTGCAGACTCAAAGCCTATGGCATCGATACCTTGCAACAAATCTGGATGGAATCCTAGTTCACTAAACTTCAATTGATCAATCTTAAAAACGTGTGAATTTAGTCAAATACTTTCGCATTGTGAATGACAATGTAGGTCATTAATTAAAATAGTATAAGTAATTGGTTGATAAAATGTAGATATCTTGTTAATAGGTATGTTAAAGAACATTAAAAATGTGATTTAAAATGTTGATATATGTGAATAAAATTTCTTTTATTGGTCAAATAGTGATGTAAGTGATCTAAATATTTACCTTTAAGAAAACAATCGATCCATTATGGAAGCAAAAACAGTAAAAAATTCTCAAACAACCATTACTGAATTGATGATTCCCTCTTACGCAAATTTCGGCGGCAAAATTCATGGAGGAATATTGTTATCAATTATGGATAAAACGGCCTATGCATGTGCGAGTAAACATGCGGGCAATTATTGTGTCACAGTATCGATTGAAAATGTTGAGTTTCTTCAGCCGGTCGAAGTGGGTGACTTGTTGTCATTTTATGCTTCGGTTAATTATGTAGGCAAGTCGTCTTTGGTAGTAGGTATAAAAGTGATTGCTGAAAATGTAAAACTTGGAACCGCTCGACACACCAATTCTTCCTATTTCACTATGGTGGCAAAAGGAGACGATAATAAAGTTACCCTAGTCCCAGAATTAATATTGGAAAACGATACAGAGGTACGAAGATTTCTAGAAGCGCTAAAGCGTAAGGAATTAAGTACTGTATTTAGAAATAGGATGCAAGATGTTAAATCTGCTTTTTCAAGAGCGAGTATGACCCAATTGAAGCAAGAGCGTTGCATTGTTGGGTTTCAGTAATCACTGATTTCACTTGGAGTGATTTTAAACCAAAAAGATGTCGATGATTCTATCAATGGCCAATTTAATGCCCATTAATTTAAAAATCATTTGCCTATTTTTATAAAACCTTTAAAGACAGAGTTTGTAAAATCATTTAAACCAGTTGTGCTTCAATTTTCTGACTCAAAATAGATTTTGAAACCGCTCCAATCTGCTTGTCAACGATTTCCCCATTTTTGAATACCAATAAGGTTGGAATTGAGCGGATACCATATTTAGCAGAAATTTCAGGATTGGTATCAACGTCTACTTTACCTATGACAGCCTTTCCTTCAAAATCATTAGCCAATTCTTCAACGATGGGGCCGATCATTTTGCACGGACCACACCATTCAGCCCAAAAGTCAACCAAAACGGGCTTATCAGTATTAATCACTTCCGAAAAGTTGGCATCTGTAATTTCTAAAGGTTTTGACATGATATTAATTTTATATAATGATTATTCCAAGAAGCAAATGTAAGTAATTTGTTTTTGCATTTTAAATGTAACCTCCTACTTTAACGCCAAAAAGTTTTAAGATGTCAGTACTTTATAGCTAACATCAAGTTCTGATTCTATCGCTTTAATCAATTCGTGGTTTACCTCTACGGTCAATTTTCTACTTAATAATTCGATATTGATCATTCGATCTTCATGGGCGTTTAAAATATTAAATTTCAGAATGTTATTTCCTGGAAATTGCTTTCCTAATCTTTCAAGGTCATTGATCAATAAATCATTAATATCATTGAGATGGATTTGCAACTCAAGACCTTTAATTACTTTTTCCCTTATGTCTCCCAAATATTCTATGTTCGTTATTTTAAATTCCAGTTCCTCACTTTTCCATCTATTTTGAACAGAACCCGTTAAGTATAAAAACCAACCTTGTTCCAGATATGTTTTGAATTTTAAATAAGTATCTGCAAACAGCACGAAGGTATAATTATCTCCATAATCTTCAAACGTGAATTGACCAAAGGGACTTCCTTTTTTAGTCATTCGGTGTTGTACGCTAGAGACGATACCACCAATTCTAAATTCCCTACCTCTAACCACTTCTAACTCCTTTAAATCACCCAAGTTACCTTTGGTGAGAAATTTCATCTCGAATTTGAATTGATCTAAGGGGTGTCCAGAGATGTATAGGCCGATCATTTCTTTTTCAATATTCAGCTTTTCTATTTCTCCATAAGGTTCTATTTGACTAGCTTTCGGCTTCGCCAATTCACGACCTTGACCTCCTTCAAAGAGGGATACTTGGGCACTTAATGCTTCTTGTCGCACTTTATTGGCATAAGAAATTGCTTTTTCAATTAGGGAATTTCCATCGTCGCCGGATTCGACGTATTGTCGGCGATGATATTCTGTAAAGCAGTCAAACCCTCCGGCCTTGGCCAAAGCCTCAAAAGACTTTTTATTAACTGCTCGAAGGTTTACGCGTTCAGAAAAATTAAATAAATCTTCAAAATGACCAGATGCTGCTCTTTCTTGGACAATGGCTTGTACAGCTGCTTCTCCTGTTCCTTTGATAGCACCTAAGCCAAATCTAATTTCTCCTGCGTCATTAACTGTGAAATATTGATCTGATTCATTGATGTCTGGTCCCAATACGGTAATGTTTTGGTTACGACATTCTTCCATAAAAAAGGTTACCTTATCTATGTTATTTTGATTATGTGTCAGTACCGCTGCCATGTATTCGGCTGGGTAATTAGCTTTGAGATAGCCTGTTTGATAGGCGACCACAGAATAACAAGTACTGTGAGATTTATTGAAGGCATATGCAGCAAATGCTTCCCAATCTTTCCATATCTTCTCTAGTTTCTTCTCATCATGACCTTTTTCCTTGGCTTGGTTGATGAATTTCGGTTTCAGTTCTTCAAGTAATTTAAATATTTTCTTACCCATTGCTTTGCGCAGAACATCAGCTTCACCTTTTGTGAAACCGGCTATTTTCTGAGAAAGCAGCATTACTTGCTCTTGATAAACGGTTATTCCATAGGTTTCTGAAAGGTATTCTTCCATTTCTGGTAAGTCATAGTTAATGACTTCCGCGCCATGTTTTCGACTTATGAAATTGGGAATATATTCCATTGGTCCCGGGCGATACAGCGCATTCATAGCAATTAAATCTTCAAATTTATCTGGCTTTAAGGCCTTAAGATGTTTTTGCATACCGGGCGATTCAAACTGAAACGTCCCATTGGTGGTTCCTTTTTGGTACAACTCATAGGTTTTTTGATCATTTAGGGGTATCGTGTCAATAGCTATTTTGATGCCATTTCTTTTTTCAATATTCTCTACGGCTGTTTTTATTATAGATAGCGTTTTTAGGCCTAAAAAATCCATTTTAAGCATACCTGCAGCTTCGACGACGCTATTGTCAAACTGGGTGATCAACAGTTCAGAATCCTTGGCGCGCGCCATTGGAATGAAGTTAGACATGTCTTCAGGGGTAATGATCACACCGCAAGCATGAATGCCCGTGTTACGTAAAGAACCTTCGAGAATTACTGCTTGATTCAAAACCTGCGCAGGCAAGTCTTTGCCATTGCGCATTACTTTAAGTGCAGCTATTTCGTTGAATGCCTGTTCAAAATTGGTACCAGGTCGCTCTGGAATTAATTTAGCAATACTATCGGTCTCAGACAATGGCAATTCCATTACCCTACCAGCATCTCTTATGGCTGACTTGGGAGCCATGGTTCCATAAGTGATGATTTGTGCTACTTGATTGAATCCATACTTATTGACTACGTAGTTGATGACTTTTTCTCTCCCTTCGTTGTCAAAGTCAATATCTATATCGGGTAATGATACCCTATCAGGAATTAAAAAACGCTCAAAAAGGAGGTTATAAGCTATGGGATCTACGTTGGTGATACCTACGCAATAGGCGACGACGCTACCCGCTGCAGAACCTCTCCCTGGACCTACGGCTACGCCCATTTCTCTAGCCATAGAGGTGAAATCTTGTACAATCAAGAAATAACCAGGGTAACCTGTTTTTTGAATGGTTTCTAATTCAAATTCTATTCGTTCCTTCAGGGAATCGTCTATTTCGGGATATCTTCGCTTAGCTCCAAGATAGGTTAAATGCTTCAAATAGGCATTTTCTCCTCTTTTTCCACCGTTCGTTTTGTCTGTTTCATTGATGAATTCTACAGGGATGTCAAAGTCCGGTAGCAGTACCGCTCTTTCCAAATCATAATGTTCTATTTTTGAGACAATCTCTGCTATATTTTCGATGGCATCAGGAATGTCTGCGAAGAGTGTTTTCATCTCTTCCTGCGTTTTAAAATAGTATTGATCGTTGAGCATACCCGGGCGGAAACCTCGTCCTCTACCGATAGGTGTGCTTTGTTTTTCGTTTTCTTTGATACATATCAGCACGTCATGTGCCTTGGAATCTTTTTGTTCCAAATAAAACAATTCATTAGCAGCCACCGTTTTAATCTGATGGGTTTCCGCTAGTCGTAGTAATACTTGATTAAGGTGTTCCTCTTCTGGTAATCCATGGCGATTCAATTCAAGATAAAAATCATCTTTAAAGATTTTTTTCCACCAGAGAAGGGCTTCTTCGGCTTGTGTTTCACCCACATTTAAAATCAGATTTGGTAGTTCACCTCGTAAACCGCCACTAATAGCAATAAGATCTTCACTGTATTTTTCGACAAGGTCCTTATCAATCCGTGGATAGAGGCCATAGTTGCCTTCTATATAGGCCAAAGAACTTAGTTTCACTAAATTATGGTAACCTTTCTTTGTTTTTGCCAACAATATTTGCTGAAAACGCTGGTCTGGGTTGTCTTTGGTGAATTGTGTTTTTTTTCGATCCTCAGAGATATAAAATTCACAGCCAATAATGGGTTTTATGCCTACCTTTTTTGCGAGACGAACAAATTTGAAAGCACCAAATAAATTCCCCAGATCTGTTAGGGCTACTGCCGACATTTGACAAGCTTTGGCTCTATCGAGAAGTTTATCGAGTTCGGGAGTGGCTTGCAGCACCGAATATTGTGAATGTACATGTAAATGCACAAATTCTCCTGATATTTTAGTTGCCGTTTCTTGATCCTTGATCTTATTTTTTACACTTTTAGGCACTACAAAATTCGCAGCTGCTAATTTGGGAGCTTGATAGATAATTTCATCAAGAGGCGTAGGTTCAAATGGAGGAATGATTCCTCTTTTTAGGCATTCAAAGAATGATTTAGCCGTTGCATCGACATCATAGGCAGCATCATGAGCATCCTTGAAGACGTAGCCAAAAAGTTTTTCATACAGCTCGGAGAGTTTAGGTGGCTTCAATCGCCCTGCGATTCCTCCTTTAAGTTGCGTGAATTCCTTGGTGAGTAGACAGGTATCAATACCTGGAAAGTCGGATAATAAATTTTTTGAGCCAGATCGAAGATATTCTGCCGCAATTATTTTGTTGTCAAATCCTATATTATGACCAACTAAGACTTTTGCTTTATCAAGATCCTGAGTGAATTCATCTAGAACGCTTATAAGATCATGCCCTTCTGATAGTGCGCGTTCGGTGGAGATCCCATGAATACGTTGGGCGTTAAATGGAATAGTAAACCCCTGTGGTTTGATGATTTTATTACCCTGTGATTTTAAATTCCCTTGTAGATCGTGCAATTGCCAAGCAATTTGTACAAGTCGCGGCCAATTATCTAGATCCTCGGCAGGTGCTGATTTATTTTGAGGTAGTCCAGTAGTCTCTGTATCAAAAATCAGGTACATTGGTTATTTTTTTGATTCAAATAATAATCGTCACTTTGAGCGATCTTATTAAGTTTTAAGCAAGCTGTTGTTCTTGGGCAGTTAATTTCTGCCCTCCTTTTACAGTAAATGGATGTATTTGACAAAACTTGCGGATAACATGAGCTATTTTAATCCGTAAGTGTGACCTTCCTTTCGACTACATTGTATGGACCTTCGATGGCATTTCCATCGACATCTAACAATTCAAGTTTAACGGTAAGTTCTCCAGGAGAAAGTCCTTTTATATAATAAGGAACCCATTCATCTATCATAAATATTTCTCCATTTATAGTAGCGCGAATTTTATTCCCGTCTGCAGAAAGTTCGGTGTTTATTAAAAAAAAGTCGAGAAGTAGATTCTTTATTTCAGGTCCTTTATAGCTCCCTTTTGGTCGACTATAGAAGAGATGCTGACTGGTTTCGTCAAATGGTGCATTGTTATTACCTGCATTGATATTTGCTAGCACAAAGGATTGACCGTTTTTTACACTTTCATGGTACGAACGAGATAGAAAGGCCAATGCTACATAATTACCTTCAGGGAGATTTTTATGAGCCGCAGGCTCATAATGCGCAGAATAAGGTTCATTATTAATAATGAGGTGAATATGTTGTCCCTTGTCAGAATTTGCTATGCCTCGTGTCGCTGCGTCTTCTGTTTGACGACCTAGGGCATAATTAGTTACTTCAAAAGCAAAATCGATCAGATAAGCGCTGTCGTTAGCATTAATATCGATATTGGTAGCATTGAGTTTAGCATCCTTAAATTCAGGGGATAGGGGCGCTTTGATCAATTGTATTACTTCTGATATTTCATTTTCTGCAGTTTCATTGGGCGCCTTCTTTGGGGTACAAAATAAAGTAACTGAAGCAATAACGGATATGAGAATTAGGTTTTTCATTCGGGCCAAGAGGTTTATAGAAAATTATCAATAGATCAAATCAAAAGTACACAATTTTCAACTGCCCCTTAAAAAACTCGAGATAAAATTTTGCTTCCTGAATAAGCGTAAATTCATAGTTTAAAAGGATATGTTTTTATTTCAATTCTACGGGTGCATTTTCACCATAGCCAAATAATTCAGTCAAGCTGAGCTGTTTTATTTCTCCGTATTTTGCTAATTTCTGAAAGTCAATTTTATCTTTGGAACCAATCAAAACGGTAGTGAAATTATTGTTTTTGATATATTTCTCATGAAAATCCATCAAATCTGATAACGTCATAGTCCGAATCTTTTCGTAGATATTTTTTCGTATGTCATAATCGATACCCTTGTCTTGCGCATCCAAATAGCTCCAAATAACAGCGGACTTGGTAATCCTTTCACTTTCCAACTTGCTTAAAACTGCAGATTTTGCAGTTAGAAATGCTTCTTCCGAGGCAGGAATATTATTAATCAAATTGGTTATGGCATCTATTGCAACGCTTTGTTTATCTGCTTGAGTGCCGATATAGGTAAATAAATAGTGGGATTTATTTACCTTAGATGGCGTTTGATAAGTGGAGAAAACAGCATAAGCCAAGCCTTGAGCTTCTCTTATTTCTTCAAAAATCACACTGCTGCTACCATCTATGTATTCATTGAAGAGCGTGGCGGTGGGTATGTTAATGGGGTCATAGTGGGCGCCCTTGGATAGAAATACCACTTCAGTTTGAACCATATCATAATCTATCCAATAAACCTTTCCAGTATCTATGGCTAACTCCTCGTAAATTTTGTTTTCAGGGATTGGTTCAAATGCGGATGGAACCGGATGATTTTTCGCAACGAATGCTGAAACTTCCTTTGATGTTTTTGGCCCATAATAGAGTATTTTGTGGGGATATGATGTGATCTTTTGAATGATTTGAATCAATTCGGATGGATCAAGTTGCTCCAATTCGTAATTATCAAGAACATTGGAAAAAGGATTATTCGCCCCGTATTGGGCATAATATCTCAAACCGCCCCACAAAATAGTACTCTTGTCTTTTTTATCATCAGCTCTCGCCTGCTGAATTCGATCGACGAGAAGTTCAAGAGCCTCATGATCTGGTTGAGCAGTGGCTAATAGTTCTTCAATGATTTTCGTTGCGGATTCCATGTTTTTGTTAAGTCCATAAATCACCACATAGCTTCTTTCTTCGCCAACAGACACATAAAAGGAGCACCCCAGTTTGAATAATTCTTTTTTTATCTCCTCTGAGGTATATTTTTCTGAGCCAAGGTATTCTAGATAACTCATTGCCATCCCTAATTTGGGGTTGGTGTTTTTCCCGATATCCAACAAATAGATGAGCTGAAAGAGGTCATTCTCCGAATTCACTTTACTCAGTATCTCAACATTTTGGACATTGGATCGCTCTATATCATCTTTGAAGTTAATGAAAACTGGTTGGAGCTTTGGGACATCCATTGAAAGAAGTTCCTTATGGAAATCAGAACTATTTTCCCTTTCTATATTTAGCTTGGTTATCTCAGGCTTGCTCACCTGAGTTTTATTTACATCCTCACCGTTTTTTTTGTAAACGACCACGTAGTTCTCTTTATAATTTTCCTGAGCAAAAGCGATGAGTTCATCTTTACTTGTTTTTTCTAATCTTTCTATTTGCTGGATATGATCCCCCCATGGAATGTCATTGGTAAATGCCAATGTCATTTCAGTAGTTCTGAATCTATTACTTTCCAGCCCATTGAGATATTGGGTTTTTAAGTTATTGACAATAGCTTGAATCAACCAGTCGTCAAAGGCACCATTTTTCAATAAGTTTACTTGTTCTAAAAGAAGTTCTTTAACTTCTTGCAAGGATTGATTTTGTTTGGCTGTACCTCGTAGTATGTGCAGGCAGTAATCATTATATTTTGAAATGTAAGAACCAGCACTCAGTACCTCTTGCTTTTGTGTAAGGTTTAAATCAATAAGGCCTACTTCTGAATTACTCAAGATCATATCTATTAATCTTGTTTTAAGATAGTCTTCTGAATTTAAGCCATTAAATCGATACCCGATTTGTAGAAATTCTGCCTCGGGACCCCAGATTTCCTTTTCTATGGGTGCTGTGATTGGCTCCTCTAGAATCTTGTTCCATTTAGAGAGATCATTATTTGGTGTCCAATCACCAAAATAATCTTCGATCATTTTAATGGTAGGAGTGAATTCAAGGTCACCGCTCATACAAATGGCTATATTATTAGGTCGATAATAGGTGGCAAAATACTTTTTAATTTCAGTGATTGATGGTTTTTTTAGATGGTCAATTGTGCCTATCACACTTTGAGTTCCGTAGGGGTGATTTTTAAATAATTCAGATTTTAGGGCATCAGAGACCTTCCAGTAATCATTATCTAAACTTCTGTTTTTTTCTTCATAGACGGCCTCTAATTCAGTATGAAAAAGTCGTGGGACTATTTTATTGAACCTAGCGCCTTGTATTTTCAAGAACTTAGAAAGTTCATTCGCAGGGACATCTGTGATATAAACAGTGCGGTCTTCGGTCGTATAGGCATTAGTGCCTTGGCCTCCAATTTCAGCAATCATTTTATTATATTCATTGGGTATGGCCAATTTGGCAGCATCGTTTGAAAATTGATCAATTAGTTTATAATAATTAACCCTTTCCAAGGAATCTGTAATGGTAGAATAATAATTAAACATCGCCTCTATACTGTCCAATTTTGGCGCTTCTTCTTTAAAGTTGAGGCTCCCAAAAACGTCAGTGCCTTTGAACATGATGTGCTCCAAATAATGGGCAAGTCCGGTGTGACTAGCGGGGTCATTCTTACCTCCAGCTTTTACGGCAATATCTATTTGAATCCTAGGTTCATTCTTATATTGGCTCATATAGACTTTTAAACCGTTATTCAAGGTGTAAATCCTTGTTTTCATTGGATCTCCCATTACGTGTTCATAGGTATATCCATCTTCGGTTGATGTTAAAGTCTTTAAAGACGGATCAGTGGTACAAGAGATCAGAATGAATGTCAATATAAAGAATGCGGAGTTTTTCATTGTGTTTTAAGAAAGTTATTGATGCTTACGCACCTTTTACAAAAGGTGCATAAGCTGATATTTGTTTTTGAAACTCAAACTTATTAATTGATTGTAGGATTTAAAATAAAAGGCCAATGATTTTTATTAAAAATAAGCGGAAAAAATAATTTTTTATTGTAAAGGCTGTTTTTTGTCTAAACGAAACAAGGGGGTATGGTCATCGCCACGCTCAAGAAGTTGTTATTTAATCTAGTGATCATCAGGCCTAGATGCAGCTCAATTTTCATTAAAGTTCATTAAGAAAAAGTAAGGTGTCAATGTGATCTGCATAATCCCAGATTTCAGGAAGTTGTGCGTTACCAAAATTCACGACATTATTATTGATCGAACTCGAAACGACACATTGAATTTTTTCAGAATGAATTTCTAAATAATGTGCGAGTGCTTGTTGATTTATGAACTGCTGATGGTAAAGAACGGAGATCGGAGAGATCAATTCCTCTGATTCACGAAGGAGTAAGAAACCATTATCAAGATGAGCTACTCCATTAACCAATAAAATAGATTTGTTATAGTCATAATTATTATTGTATTTGAAGTTGTCCTGAAGATAGTCGAAAGGTTGCCAATGATCCAATAGTCTTGATAAATTGACATCTCTTGTCACCAATAATTTGGAGACATTCCTGCATCCTAAGCCGAAATAACTAAAAATATCATGACCTAGTTGGTGAAGTTGTTCGCTCGTTTCATCTCCATTCAAAATAGCTACGGATGTTCTATTTTTCCTAATTATATGAGGGTATTTTCCAAAATAAAACTCAAAATACCGAGAGGTATTGTCACTTCCTGTAGCGATGATAGCATCAATGTTTTTAAGCTGTTCTCTAACCTGAATTCGGGATTTTAGCCGGGGTTCTATTTCGTAAAGTTGATGGATCATCCAGGTCATTAAATAGGTATCCTGTGAACTTAATTTTACCGCCGCCTTATGACCAGAAATGAGGGTGCACATAAGGTCATGGAATCCTACAAAAGGAACGTTACCCGCCAGGATGAGCCCTACAGTTTTACTGATTATGGGCGATTGGAAGGAGTAATCACGCAGCCATAAGGTCATTTTTTCTGGGTCGAGTAAATGAATAATTCCTGTGATTGCCTGTTCAATATTTTTTTTAACAAACCAGCGATTATCACTAGCTGCTAGATAAGCCATATCGTCCAATTCGTCTAAAGACAAATTCATTAAAATGATTCGAAGTTTAGCAAATACCTCCGTTCTTTCCGCTAGGTTCATTTATCAACAACTTAAAAATGTGCTGCAAAGCTATCACTTCAATTGATTGAATAAGCGTTCTCTCGAATATTTTGATTAAATCACATTTTATATAAATAAAGGCTTCTCAAAGTACTGCAGTGAGCTGATCGGAATTAAATTCCTTTATTTATTTTTTTTAAAATAAGCGGATGAAAGGTAGCCAATAAGATGATTTTATAAATTAATCTTTCAACTTGGATATCTCAGTTTTAAGTTCAATCCAATAGGCATCTTCATGGAAAGCAAATCCAGTAGGATTGTAGGCACCCACTAGGTCAACATTAGCGTTTTCAGTGATGGGTAGATCTAAACACCAAAACGCAGCATTAATGATCATTTTCCTGACACCTTCTGAGAGTATATCTACAGAGGCACCTAAGGTTGTGGTGAAAGTTTTCCCTTCTTTCCCTCCAGGAATCATGTAGGATTTCGTCCATGCCACAGGCATCATAGGGTTGTTTAGATCGATTTCCACATTTTCTCCTTTTTCATTTTTACGCTCCACAATCCCGGCGGCTCTGAAATCGAATGGACTCATTCCGAGTAGCGGGTCTGCCTTATTCTCTGGTCCTTCTCGTTCGATAACTTGTCCGTATATTAAGGTTTGACCATCTTTCGGTAATGGTGTTCGGACGGTATATACGTCGGTAGCCCCCCAGATGTCCCCAGATGTCAAGCCGGTCAATATAGGATGATCCTCGCGTCCAGAGGCAATTACTCCTTTGGTACTTTGATTACCATGGGATCCATGATGAGAAATCCAAGTTTCTCCTAATACCAATCTGCCGAATCCACCATTCCAAGTATTATCTAATTGGTTGAAACAATCATAATAGCTAAAACTACTTTTGAAATTGGTTTGGTCAAATCTGAAGGCATGCGTTGAAGTGCGCAGTGCTACAATGGGTTTACCGCTTTTTAAATAATCATCAACAAAAGTCATTTGAGCATCTGGGAGGGCTCGGAATCGGATGAGCATGATCACTAGATCAGCAGTTTTTAAAAATGCTAATCCTGGAATGTTATTTTGATAATTGGGATTTACAAAACCAGGATTACTAGGGTCTTGCGCAAATAAAACTGTACAATTAAACCCAAAACGTTCATTTAAAATTTTAGCAAGTTGCGGCATTGCTTCCTCAGATCTATATTCTTCATCACCGGCAATGAGCACAATATTGGGCATATTATTTTTTCCTTGGTAAGTTAACCATTGATTAGAGGGTTCAAATGCCTCAAAAATATTAGTTGCACTAGCGACAAGTGGTGGATAAAAAAAGAGGGTGATCAATAACAAGATGATATTTTTCATGGTTTTTTAAATAAGAATCAAATTCAATTATTTCGATCATTAATCATAAGAGAAAGATACTAAAATTATAAAGAATCGGCTTTTTATCACTTATTTAAATGGCCATAGTGATCATTTAAATCTATATGCGGTCAATAAATTTTAAATAAACGTCCCATTACATGCTGTTATCAGTCACTATTTGATTGACTTTAGTCATTTTTTAAAATTTGACTATGTAAAAAAAAAGTAATCCTCTAAATTTGCATAAAATTTAAATGGGATGGCCAAAATAATGACGGGTCAAACTTTCTAATAGGCAGAAATTATCACGAGATTAAACTTAATCAATTAATTTCTTGTTTGAATAAAAAACATTGATATGGCAATTATTATAACTGACGAATGTATCAACTGCGGAGCTTGTGAGCCGGAATGTCCCAATACTGCCATTTATGAAGGTGGTGCTGAGTGGAAATGGTCGGATGGAACTGGACTTAAGCAAGTAGAACTGGAGGGAGGCATCGTACTAGAGGCTTCTAAGAATCAGGAGCCAGTCTCAGAAGAGTTTTATTATATAGTTCCTGGAAAGTGCACTGAATGCACTGGATTCCATGAGGAACCTCAATGCGCGGCAGTTTGTCCGGTTGATTGTTGTGTAGATGATCCTGATTGTGTGGAGACAAAGGAAGAATTGATGGCCAAAAAAGATTGGTTGCATCTTGCTTAAATAGATTAGTCTTTTCGAGCGTTAGTTCATCTTTTTTCTTTTTACCAAGTAACTACTTAAAACCTTATCAAAAGGGTCAGTGGTATTTACTTCAATGAAATCTATTTTAAGTTGACCGCAAGCTAACCTCATGTTGGTGTAAAAATCATTCATTTTTTGACGATAACTTGCTTTCATAAAAGAAGGACTGACTTTGATTTTTTTTCCTGTTTCTGAATCTTTAAAAACGTAAGGTCGATCGTCAAAATTAAAATCCCTCTCGGTATGTTGATCCGAAACATGGAACAATAGTACTTCATGTTTATTGTGTTTGAGATGTTGGAGGGCTGTGAAAATAGATTCCATAGATTCATTACCCTGAAACATATCTGTAAAAATCATTACTAAAGATCGCTTATTGATTTTATCAGCGATCAAATGCAGACTTTGGGAAATGTCAGAGCCCAAGTCATGAGTTAGTTGCTCATCCATCCATTTACTTAATTGAATGAGTAGTTGGTTGAGATGGGATTTTGTTGATTTCTGCGGCGTTATCAATGATATTTTTTCTGCAAATCCAATTAATCCTACAGCGTCGCGTTGAGAGATCATTAGATAAGAAATTGCCGCAGCGGCACAAATACTAAATTTTATTTTGTCAAAGTTTGGTTTTGGATAATACATGCTTTTTGAAATATCCAAAACAATGGTACATCTTAAATTGGTTTCTTCTTCGTATTGTTTGATATAGAGCTGATCCGTCTTCGCAAATACTTTCCAATCAATATTGCGAGTGCTTTCACCGAAATTATAGTGTTTATGATCGGCAAATTCTACTGAGAATCCGTGGTAGGGTGATCGGTGCAATCCGGTGATAAAACCTTCTACTAATTCCTTGGCAAGAAGTTCGAGGTTTTCAAATTTTTTAATACTGGATAAATCTATGCTCATAATTTTGAGTACCAAAGATACCATTGAAAGTAGGCAGTAATTAATAGTTATCGATGAATAGTGAGTGAAGATTGTATTTTTTGTTCATTTTTTACATAAACTTGCTTTATATTTTTGGGGCATTTTAAAATATTACGACTGTGGATGACAATAACGAAAATAGAAGGGAAGAAATTTACTCAGAGAGAGTTCTTGCTGGAAAAAGAACCTATTTTTTTGATGTTAAGGCGACCAGATCCAACGATTACTATTTAACGATCACTGAGAGCAAACGTCGGCTTAAGGACGATGAGTTTGTATTTGAAAAGCATAAGATTTTTTTATATAAAGAAGATTTTCACAAATTTATTAAAGCCCTAAATACATCCATCGATCATGTGAAAAATGAATTGATGCCTGAAGTGGATTTTGATAAAATTGAGCGAGATGACGAGGAATCTCGCGATAATAGGAGTGAATCAGGAAATCGTTGGGATTAATTAATTACTTTTTTCGTTTTTGAAAAATTCCCAAGGGATCTGAAATGGGTAGAACTGCTTGTTCTCAATTCATTATTTCTGAGAAATGATCGAATTAAATTGAGAGGTCGTAAGGTGCCGTTTTTTTTATGTCTAATTTAATAATACTTAAGCAATAAATTATCAATGGGATTACAATGTGGAATCGTCGGATTACCTAACGTGGGTAAATCTACCTTATTTAATGCTTTATCTAATGCCAAAGCGGAAGCTGCAAATTTTCCTTTTTGCACGATAGAGCCCAATATTGGGGTAATTACGGTACCTGATGAAAGACTCGCTATATTAAAGGGACTAGTGAATCCTCAAAAGATAATACCAACAGCCATGGAGTTTGTTGATATTGCCGGTTTAGTAAAGGGCGCCAGTAAAGGAGAGGGTTTGGGTAATCAATTTTTGGCCAACATCAGGGAAGTGGATGCGATTATCCATGTAGTAAGATGCTTTGATAATGACAATATTATTCATGTAGAGGGTCGGGTTAATCCTGTTTCTGACAAAGAAATAATTGATACTGAGCTACAGATCAAAGACCTTGATTCTGTAGATAAAAGACGGACAAGAGTAGAAAAACAAGCAAAATCTGGAGATCAGGCATCTAAGCGTGAATATGAAGTGCTAGGCAAATTCAAGGCACATTTAGAGGCGGGTTTGAATGCTCGATCAATGGAAAGAACATCCGATGATTTAGAGATCATAAAATCATTGAATTTATTGACAGATAAGCCAATTATTTATGTTGCCAATGTGGAGGAGGAAAATGTGATTAATGGCAACAGCTGGAGTAAACTTTTAGAAGCACATGTTAAGAATGAAAATGCCGAAGTGGTATTGGTTTCCGCTTCGTTAGAAGCTCAAATTGCTGAATTCGAAGAGTTAGAGGATAAAAATCTCTTCTTACAAGAATATGGTCTAAGCGAGTCAGGTTTAAATAGACTGATAAAGGCCTCTTATAGATTACTCGAGCTTATTACTTATTTCACGGCGGGTGTTCAAGAGGTGAGGGCTTGGACGATAACTAGGGGCTGGAAGGCGCCTCAGGCGGCAGGGGTGATTCATACAGATTTTGAAAAAGGATTTATCAAGGCCGAGGTTATAAAACTAGCAGATTATCAGACTTATAAGACCGAACAGGGCTGTAAAGAGGCAGGTAAGTTGGCCATCGAAGGAAAAGAATATGTTGTCAAAGATGGTGATGTAATGCATTTTAGATTCAATGTATAACCTCGGTCAGAGTCCATTTTTTAAAATGAATGCTCTCTTTTAAAGAGAGACTGGTGGAATAGACTTAACTCACAACTCTCGATAGCCCACAAGACGTTCCGATAAAGCGCCTGGTTCCCGATAATAGACAAGTATTTCATAGGAATTTTTAGTTTCAAAATGAGTACCATCAATCCAATAATATGGGTATTCATCGCTATGGATATAATATTGATAACTATAGAATCCTTGTTTTACTTTGATACTACCCTTATAAGCTGCGCTAACTTCATCATAGGTCATTTGATTAAGATCATTGAGTTGCCAATTATTAAATCCTCCATGAATAAAAACAGTACCATTTATTTTTTCTGTTATTAATTTAAAATTGACCCATACATATTCTGAATTTAAATCTTTGGAATTGGGATCAATGATGCGAGTATAATATTCTCCATGAAGATTGTCCTGTAATGGGCGCCCAAAGGCCAATTCTTTTAGTGGCTTTTCTTCTTCTATAATTAGCTCAATTCCTCTTTGGCTTTGTTGAATATTAAAAATATTTTGACCTCTAAAACTTAAAGATCGCGCATCAAAAAATCGAAAATTATGTAATCCAGGAAAGTTTATCTCTTGGTTGAAATAATTGAATAGTATTCGTTTTTCATTAGGTAATATATTTGTGGGTGGCAATCCTTTGATCGCATTTCTCCAATCTTTATTTTGAATAATGACAGTTTTAAAGTCTTGATTGGGATTTGATGTTTGGAGGGTGCCATAACTAATTGAAAGATTTATTTGCTGATGTGTCCGATACTGAGAACCATTACTTACAGAGACATTAGCGTCGATAAAAACTGAATTCTCATGAACCATAAATTTTCTGGTAAAAAGAGGAATTTCGGGGGTTCCATCTGCGTATACCGCTAAAATATAATTACCAGATTTCCTAACCGAAGGTAATTTAGTTGAATAGCTGACATATTCAGAAATTCGACTTTGGGAAAATTCATAGTTATTGATGGGAAATTCATTGTAGTCAGATAAGTATTCTAAATTGTTAAGTTGGGACTTTTTCCAGTCCCAAGTACAATTAAAAATCTTCATATGTAGGTATTTAAAATCTTTTTCTAGGAGATCGAAAGTGAGTTCATAAGCAAGCTCTTGGCTGAGATTAAAAATATTTTCATAAAAAGTCAAGCCAGTATTGGCTTGCGATATGCGTACATTTCCAATATTTTGAGAATACTCTTTATCAGTATATTCAATTTCTAGGCTCCTAGAGGCGATTGTAGAGTTAGAAGTGCTGATGGGCACACATGCGCTGTTGACTACTGTCAGTAATAAATAAATATTTATTTTCATGCTTAATTCATTGATGATGAACAAGTTTACAACGAAATTTCAGTTTATGTTGTCTTTAGTTTAATTTACCTTCATGTATGATTCCGATAAGGTTTTAATCAAAGGTTGTAGAAAAAATAAATCAAGTGCTCAAGAGGCACTTTATGCTAAGTATTCAAAATCTATGTTCGCGGTTGCCTTAAGGTATGTTAAAGTTGTGCAAGAAGCAGAAGATATTTTACAGGAATCATTTGTTAAGGTTTTTAAAAATATCAGCAAATTCAGAGGGGATTCGTCTTTACCTTATTGGATAAAGCGCATCGTAGTGAATACTTCATTGAATCATCAAAGAAGTAAATTGTATTTATATCCTATGATGGACGTTACTGATATGACCGATACTTCGATAGATGAGAAAGTCATGTCTGATTTTGGATATGAAGAATTAATTATGATGATCATGGAATTGCCTGATGGGTGTAGGATCATTTTTAATTTGCACGCTATTGAGGGTTATAAACATCATGAGATTGCTGAGCAATTACAGATTAGTGAGGGTACCTCCAAATCCCAATATGCTAGAGCCAAAAAATTATTAATCCAAAAAATGGAGACCAGAAATAATATTAATTATGGATAGGCCTTCACAAAATATAGATGATTTTGCCAAGAGCTGGAGAGATGCGTTGGCCTCGGCAGAGATTCAGCCGTCAGACAGAACTTGGTCTGCGATTAGGGGGCGTATGGATGCCTTTTTTATCTCTCGCTATCAGCTAAAGAATACAATATATAAGTGGACGGCTGTCATTGCTGTTATAGTTTCCATAAGTGTTTCGCTACCATCTCAATGGAGAGATTATCTAGGAGCCGATCAACTCTCATGGAGCTCAATAATTAATTTTTCAAAGGACTCAAAAAATAATGACTTCAGAGCAGTTTTAATAGACGATGATTTTGGATTTAAAGACACACCTCTAGTGGTACAATCCATTGGTAGCGAGCAGACTTCAAAATCGGTTATTACGGAAATTAGTGCTCTTGAAAATAGATTGGATAATTCTTCAAAAATGATATTGTCTGATTTTTTAGTAAAGAAGGATTTAGAGGAAGTTGCCGCAATTGATTTAGATAAAGAAATGGAAATCATTCCTAATTTTAACTTTGTTATCTTCAACACAAATATTATTGATAAATCAACTACCCGTTTGTGGGCGGGTATTAACGTTGGTGGATCAACTTACGATCCTAATTTTCAGATGAATCAGAGCTCCTTACCTGGAACTGGAATAAGTATGAATCCGGAATTCATGAATGGATTAGGAGGATCTGTCGCATCATTAAATGAAACTATGACGGCTGGTGTCACTAGAAAAATCGAGTTTAATCTAGGAATGGTTGTTAAGAATCGATTCACAATAGAAGGGGGTGTTCAATATAGTCAAGCCGAGCTGATTCAGCATTCGAATTTGCTTATTCAAGAGTTTTATTTCCCTACTTCCATGCCTATCGGTAGTAATCAGTTTTCCGACATATCCAATCAAAATAAGTCTAAATCGTCAGCCAATCAATCCCAATATATTTCTTATTCGGAAGAAAATTTAGCCTTTCAAAATAAGATTGATTTTGCGACAATTCCTATTCGGGCGGGTTATTTAATAATAGATCAAAAACTGACTGTTCGTGTTAATGCTGGAGTTGTTACTAATTTTTATTTAGGAAACGTTAAAACTGACGTATTAGATGATCAAACATTTTATTCTTATAAATCCGGTGACAACATTATTTATAAAGACATTTCATTTTCAGGGCAAACAGGATTTAGTTTGGGGTACAGAGTTTTGGAAAAAGTTGATTTCACGTTGGAACCTAATTATACACAGTCTTTTCAATCCATTACTAGAGATTTTTCCAATTTTTCTGCTAGTCCAAATGGATTTGGTGTTATGGCTGGAGTACGTTATAACTTTAAATAAGTATACAACTCCAATTCTTTCATAGAACTTGTTTCTTAGAACCGCATTATCCCATTAACTTAGAGCGTTTTTAAATGTAACTATATGGCCAAAGTTGTAATAATTGGAGCAGGAGGTGTTGGTAGGGTGGTGGCGCACAAATGCGCACAATTAAGTGAGTTTTTCACAGAAATCATATTAGCGAGTAGGACCCAACGCAAATGCGATGTAATTGTGTCTGATATCAAATTGAAGTTTCCAAGTACTCGAATCGAATCCGATCGTGTTGATGCCGACCAAGTGGGTGAAGTCATCGCTTTATTTGAAAAGCATAGGCCTTTTATGGTCATTAATGTAGCCTTGCCATACCAAGATTTGACGATCATGGACGCTTGCTTAAAAGTTGGGGTACATTATTTAGATACGGCCAATTATGAGCCTTTAGAGGAAGCTAAATTTGAATATAGCTGGCAATGGGCCTATCAAGATCGTTTTAAAAAAGCCGGTCTCACCGCGATTTTGGGATGTGGCTTTGATCCTGGGGTCACGAGTATTTTCACTGCATACGCAGCTAAGCACTATTTTGATGAAATTCATTACCTAGATATTATTGATTGTAATGCCGGAGATCATGGCAAAGCATTTGCTACCAATTTCAATCCGGAAATTAATATTAGAGAAGTTACCCAGAAAGGGAAGTATTTTGAGGATGGTATCTGGAAAATAACAGAGCCACATCAAATTAGTCAGATGATTAATTACCCAAATATTGGACTTAAAAAATCTTATCTGATCTATCATGAGGAGTTAGAGTCATTGGTCAAGAATTTCCCGACGCTTCGTAGGGCAAGGTTTTGGATGACCTTTGGAGATGAGTATTTAACCCACCTCAGGGTGATTCAAAATATTGGAATGGCTGGAATCGAACCTATTAATTTTGAAGGAAAGCAAATTGTGCCGTTACAATTTTTAAAGGCGGTACTTCCAGATCCGGGAGAGCTCGGTGAAAACTATGATGGTGAAACGTCCATTGGATGTCGTATTAGGGGAATTAAGAATGGAGTTTTTCAGACTTATTACATTTATAATAATTGCAAGCATCAAGATGCGTATCGAGATACAGGAGCCCAAGGTGTTTCCTATACCACAGGGGTACCAGCTGCTATAGGTGCTAAAATGTTGATTTCCGGTCTATGGACCGGCGCAGGAGTATTTAATGTTGAAGAGTTTAATCCTGATCCATTTTTAAAAGATTTGGGCTTAAATGGTTTGGTTTGGCATGAGGTTAAGGATATAGATCTTGAAATGATCTAATCTATGAAACCTGATTTGCATATAGTGCCAGAATATTATCGAGGGTATATTAATAGTACAGAAGATAGCTCATTGATTAAGCAGCTAGATCTCACTAAGAATGAATTAATAGAAATTCTTGAAATGATGACTGAAGATCAGGCAGCTTATCGATACAACTTAGACAAATGGTCATGTCGAGAAGTCGTTCTCCATATTATGGACTGTGAACGAATATTTGCCTACCGTGCCTTAAGCTTTGCAAGGGGAGAAGTTCAAAACCTCATTAGTTTTGATCAAGACAAATATGTCATAAATAGCAATGCGGTCAACAGAACTGTTCCGTCCTTACTAAAAGAGTATCAGCGCTTAAGGGAAAGTACTATTGATCTTTTTGAAAACTTCTCAAATGAACAATTATTAATGAAAGGTAGGGTAGCTGAATTTGAGTTTTCGGTAAATACCTTAGGTTATATTCTTTTAGGACATCAAAATCATCATGTCAGAATCATTAAATCAAAGTACTTATAAATCAATACCCTCACCTTCCTTTGTGTTAGAGGAGAAGAAGCTCATAAAAAACCTTGAGTTAATTGATCATGTCCAAAAAAGCGCAGCGGTATCTATCATTCTTGCCTTAAAGGGATTTGCTATGTGGTCATGTTTCGATATGATTCGAGGATATTTGAAAAGCGCAACTGCGAGCTCTTTGAATGAAGCTAAATTATGTACTGAAAAATTCGGAAAAAAGGCGCATACTTATGCGGTTGCCTATACCGACAATGAATTTGAAGAATTGGCCCATTTGTCTTCTCATTTGACATTTAATTCATTAGCTCAGTTCGATAGATTTTCAACTAAAATTCCCGCACATCTTTCCGTTGGATTAAGAGTGAATCCAGAATGGTCAGACGTTACAACAGATCTTTATAATCCTGCACATAGTAATTCTAGACTAGGCTTGGTAGTTTCTAGTTTGCCAGAAATCCTACCTGATAAAATTGAAGGGTTACATTTTCATGTTCTTTGTGAGTCTTCCGCAGAATCATTAGTGACCGTTCTGGATCATTTTGAAAAGAAATTCAGTAAATATTTTCATCAAATTAAATGGATCAATATGGGAGGAGGTCATTTAATGACGAGTGAAGGATATAATATTGAATTACTGATATCCACACTTAAGAAATTCAAAGAAAAGTATCAAATAGCGATTATTCTTGAACCCGGGAGCGCGGTTGCTTGGCAAACAGGGTTTTTAAAAACCAGCGTTATAGATATTATTTCCAATGAGGGAATAAGTACAGCAATCATTGACGCCTCCTTTACTTGTCATATGCCAGATTGTCTGGAAATGCCCTATCGACCTTTTATAGTGGAGGGCTCAAGAGACGAACATACACACGAGTTTCCTTATAGGTTAGGAGGAGTTAGTTGTTTGGCAGGGGACTATTTAGAGGCATATAGTTTTCAGAATACACTTAAAGTGGGAGATAGTATTACTTTTTGTGATATGATGCACTATACAATGGTAAAAACAAGCATGTTTAATGGGGTAAAACACCCTTCAATTGTATTGCTAAAGGCAGACGATAGCTATCAGCTTTTAAGAGAGTTTACTTATGAAGATTATCGAGACAGACTGTCATGAGGTGTGAGAATACCCATCATAAAGAGATTATAGTTCTTGCAACTTAGATAACCTTCTCCGTTTGAATAGGGACACGTTTGATAATGGGTATCAAAAATACCGTGCCTAAAAATAACACCCGATCCTTTGCATACAGGACAGATCATTTTATCAAGACCTTCACAATCATATTGCAAAGAAGCTAAGTCGTACGCTGATAATACACTTGTTTTATTTCTCTGCAATTCCATATACTTATCCTCCGAAAATTGGAGATATTGTATAGCATCGTCATAATATTGACCCTTAGCCCCTTTCAATTGTAGGTATTTATTAAGCCAGTTGATACTTTGCTTATAAGCGTCTAAATGGAAACTATTTCGACCAAAAAAATAGGCGAGCTCTGTTGGTATTACAGCCATGTTTTCCAAGACGAACAGAAATTCTGATTGGGCAGCGTCATATTTACCCTCATACATAAGTTCCTGCCCTAAATCCATTCTGCGATAATACTCACTTTCAGGGGTTATTTGGCCAAAGGCGCAGCAGACATTAAAGCAGACAATAAATGAATAAATAAACTTCATGATGCTAAATTAATTCAATTAATCAGATTGATCTTCTAGATTCTCTAGGGGATTTCATTCAATGAGACATTTAATTTAGATTTATTTAAAATATCGTCATGTAACTTTACGTTCCTTTAGTGATAACGCTTTTTTATGTTCAAAATTCACCTCATGGTGTTGCTTTCCGTCTTGTCTTTGGTTACGCTAAAAGCTCAAACATCTAGGGATGTTGAGGTCAAGCAATCAAAATCTCTAGAACTTAAACCTAAAAAATCGACCAAAAAAGTCACAAAAAGAAAAAGTAAATCCAATTATGTTACGACTCAGGAAATCGTCGAAGATTCAAGGCGAAAAATCCAGAAAGTATTAAAAGAGAAAGCGAAAATGAATAAAAAATTATCTAAGCCACAATACTCAGATCGCTCTTATTTTGGACACAAGCGACCGCCAAAAAGAAGGTCATTATCAAAAAGGAAATTCTGTAAAGTTTGTGGTATAGTGCATTAAATACTCAATCCTTAATATTCCGATTGATCAATATAAGATTTGTCAGGCAGTTAATCTTAACTGGGCGTGCAATTCAGTATAAATTCTTGGAAATTTAGCCGATAATATTTTTAAAAGAGTGGTCTTTAAAATTGAGTTTTCTTGATCCCCATAAACAACAGCACCTTTAATGATGATTCGGTTGAATGATTTATGATGGGCCAAATCAGCTATTAATCTAATTAGGAAATAGCGCCATTCTTGTTCATATTTTTGATCATGTGACGAGCCATCCCAAATGAATTCTAATTGATTGATATTAACCGAATAGCGATAAATATTTGACGCTAGCTTATAAAAATCATAAACAAATTCAATATTATAATGGCGGATTTTTTTAAGCTGCTTAATAAAACTATCCTCTATGCCAAGTGGGTTCTCAACACAGAGGTAATTTTCTATTGATTGAGTGATTATTAATCTTGATAAAGATTCTCTTCGTTCGTACTGAACGTTTCTAAGGATGTAATTTCTGTCTTTTTGAAAAGCTTTTAGATACATATAAAAAAAGGAGACATTTGGCGTCATCCTTTTATTTTAGCTATTTATTAAGGAACCAGTTTGAATACCCAGTTGCCATAAAAACCATCAGCACGACCCGCAGGATCCGCAATTGTCATTGCTATATTTGCAGCAGTAGCAGTAGCGGTTAATGCACATTCGACGCCATCATTTCTTACTATTGAGCTGGGACTAGTTCCATCGCTACCAAATGTCCATGAGCCTGAAGTTTTCCATACCAATTTATCACTATCTTCTGACGGAATACCCGTAGTGGCATAAGTACCCCCCGTATAGGTGCTATTACTAGTAAATTTTATTGTGAAATCTGACCATTCGTCTCTCACATTTCCATCATTTGTCACTGAAGAAACCCTCCATGTCTGAGCTGCTAACAGGTCAGATACTTGTTTTGTCAAAGGATCTTCCGCTATAGGATCACCTTCGGACCCGCCGCCGCAATTAATAAAGATCAAGAGGAAAGTACAAGCAAGTAAATAGCTCAGTTTGGTTAGTAATTTCATGGTTTATTTTTTTTATGTAGCCAACCAAAATTAGACATTATTTTTTAAAAAAGTAATTTTTGTTAAATAATATCTAAATCTAAATACGTTGGATTCATGATTATTTCATGTTCGTTCTTTTGATTACTGGCAATGATCAGGGTACGCTTCCCTATTATATTCAATATTTCTTCTTGGTACCAATCGATTCCTTTTATATCCATGTTATTGGTTGGTTCATCAAGTAATATCAATTCATCGTCAGTGAAGAAGGCAAAGCATAATTTTAATCTTTGTTTCATGCCAGATGAAAAATCTTTGACTTGCTTGTTCCAGGCAAATTCAAGACCAGACCGTCTTGCCATTTCTTCAATGGTGATAGTCGCCTTTTTGAATTTAAAATGAAAAGTTAAATGTTCTTTTAAACTGAATTCCTCCACTACGTTGACATAAGGTGCAACTAATGCAATCTTTTGTAGACTACTTTGATTGATAAGTTTTCGTTGGTTATTTAGATATTCTATATGGCCCTCAGTTGGTTCAAGATAAGCACCGATTAGCTTGATGAGGGTGCTCTTACCACTGCCATTGGCTCCTAGAACAATGAGTGAAGATTGGGATGCTATGTCTAAATTTAATTTTCTAAAAATCCATTGTTTATTGAAACGTTTTCCTACGTTTTTGAGATGAACTTGCATGGCTCATTCTATGCCTTTCATTATCCCTCTTTCGGATTCCAATATGAATTGAATAATTGTATCTTTTTCGATACTTGCTTCGAAGTCATTTTGAATTTTTTCAACTGCATTACTTATGTTTAAATCACTGAGATAAATGATACGGTACATTTCTTGAATATTATTTAGTTCTTGAGTTGAAAATTGTCGTCGCCGCAATCCGATAGCATTGATGCCGCTATAACTCAATGGTTCTCTTGCCGCAGAAACATAAGGAGGAACATCCTTTCGGACGAGAGAGCCCCCTGCGATCATTACATGTGCACCTATTTTGACAAATTGTCTAATGGCTGCAGTTCCTCCTATAATCGCGAAATCTCCTATAGATACGTGTCCCGCCACTTGTACGGAATTGGAAATAATGCAATCATCTCCAAGGACACAATCATGGGCGATATGGACATAAGACATTAGCAAATTATTATTACCGATGACTGTTTGATTTCTATGATTGGTGCCCCTTGAAATGGTTACAAATTCCCTTACGGTTGTATTATTCCCAATGATAGTTAGTGTTTTTTCACCATCATATTTAAGGTCTTGGGGTTTACACGAGATTTGTGCCCCTGGATAAATTTTACAATCTGAACCAATCCTAGCCCCTTCCCATATACATGCATTTGGGCCAATCCAACAGCCATCTCCAATTTCAGTGTCGGCATCGATGTAAGCAAATGGTTCAATAGTTACATTTTCGCCAACTTTAGCATTGGGATGGACAAAGGCCAATGGATTTTTCATTCTTCTTTTTTTACAAGTACTGCAGTCATTGCACCTTCGCAAACTAATTGCGTTCCAACGTAGGCAACTCCTTTCATTTTAACAAATCCTCGCCTAATGGGTTCTACAAGTTCGCACTTGAAAACTAAAGTATCACCTGGAAATACCATTTTTTTAAATTTAAAATTTTCAATCCCTAAAAAATAGGTCCAATAATTCTCAGGATCTGGAACTGAATTAAGTGCCAAAATACCTCCAATCTGAGCCATTGCCTCAACTTGTAAAACGCCAGGCATTACGGGATTTCCAGGAAAGTGACCTTGAAAAAAAGGTTCGTTGAATGTTACATTTTTTATACCAGAAACTGAAGTTGCATCAATATGGAATATTTTATCGATGAGTAAAAAAGGATATCGATGAGGTAAAATTTTGGCGATTTTATTAATATCCATCACAGGTGGTATTTTGGGATCATACTGTGGGATGGAACTTTGATAGGTTTTTAGCATTAATTTTTTAAGCTTTCTTGCAAAAGCTATGTTTGCCGCATGACCAGGTCGTGCGGCAAGTATTTGTGCTTTTATAGGTCTCCCGACTAAGGCAAGATCACCTACAATATCCAACAATTTATGCCTAGCCGGTTCGTTTTTATAACGCAGGTCGACATTATTTAAAATTCCTTCCTTTTTGACTTCAACTTTTGGTTTATTTAATAGACGTGAGAGATGATCTAGTTCCCCTTTTTTAATCATTCTATCTACGACTACTATGGCATTGGAAATATCACCTCCTTTTATTAAATCTTGCTTGTACAAGGCCTCAATTTCATGCAAAAAACAAAAGGTCCTAGCATCACTTATATGTTCGTAGAAATCTGATATTTTGTTCAAAGAAGCATGCTGGCTGCCCAAAACAGGAGAATTATAATCAACCATAACGGTCACTCTATAATCATCTAATGGCAATGCTGCCATTTCTACATTTCGCTCTTTTTCTTCATAAAAAACGCTCTCTGGTAATTCAAAGAAGTTTCTTTGAATATTTTGATCAAGGAGTCCTACTGACATGATAGAATCCATGAATTGCCTAGAACTGCCGTCCATAATGGGTGGTTCAGGGCCATCAAGTTTAATTATTATATTATCGATCTCTAATGCGACAAGTGCGGCTAATACATGTTCTATTGTATTAATACGCGCGCCATTTTCTTCAATACTTGTACCTCTAGATAAGTCGACTACATTATCGACATCGGCCTTTACAAAAGGTGCACCCTCTAGATCGATTCTTTGAAATATTATGCCATGATTTATCGGGGCGGGTGAAAAAGTCATATTGCTAACCACACCGGTGTGCAGTCCTACCCCGGATACCGTGCTTTCACTTTTAATTGTATGCTGATTGAACTTCATTAATCTTATTATTGGACTACAAATTTAAAAGTTTTTGTTCTAGAATTTCGATTTGCTTCATTACTTCAGGTAGTTTTCTGTAAATAGTATATGATCGCAGGTAATTTCTGTAGTCTATTGCAGGAGTGCCATAAATAATGTGACCTTCTTCTGTATTCTTTGAAACGCCTGATTGCGCTTGTATTTGTGTTTTATTGCCAATATGTAGGTGTCCAGCGATACCTACTTGCCCCCCGATAATACAGTTATTTCCAATTTTCGTAGAACCGGCGATGCCAGTTTGAGCAGCAATCACGGTATGTTCACCAATTTCAACATTATGACCAATTTGAACCATGTTATCCAACTTCACACCTTTTCTGATAATGGTTGCATCAAAAGTAGCACAGTCAACCACAGTATTAGCTCCAATATCAACATGATCTTCAAGTATGACTTTGCCAAGTTGAGGGATTTTTTTATAAGAGCCATCTTCTTGAAGCGCATAACCAAATCCATCACTACCAATGATACATCCCGCATGCAGCGTACAATAATTTCCTATTTGGGTATTGGCATAAATTTTAACACCTGGATGAAGAATACAATTATCACCTACAATGGATCCATCACCAATGTAAACATTGGGATAGATCTTCACATTTTCACCTATTTTGACATTTTCACCTAAATAAGCGAAAGCACCCAAATACAGATCGTTACCGTAGACAGCGGTTTTATCTATAAATGTTGGTGTTTCGATACCGACTTTCTTAAAACTTAATAATTTCTCATAGGTTTCTAATAGGGTGGTAAAGCCCAAATAGGGATCGTCAACTCGAATGAGTACGGACTTTACTACTTTATTTAACTTTAAATTTTTATTAATAATGATTCCAGAAGCTTTCGTGGTGTAGAGATAAGATTCATATTTCTTATTGGAGTAGAACGTAATACTACCCTTATTCGCAGTTTCAATTGCACCAATGGTGTTTACCAAAGTATCCCCATCTCCTTCGACTAGTCCCCCCATTAGTAGGGCAATCTGATTTATGGTAAAATCCATTTTTTGACTGAAAGAAAATTATTTTAATGAGCTATAATCCTCCAAAGATACATTTTTGGGATAGCAAAGGTAATTTTTTTCAACTATTTTACTCATAGCTTTAATGTTGGGTAAGTCGACAGCAGCGCTAATGTCTTCCACTTTACCGTTTTTTCTTAAAATTTTGATAATCTGATTTTTAGGGGTGTAGGCCGCGTTACTGATTCTTCCAAGAATCACCAAACTAGAGGTGAGTTTTTGGGGTATGTCATACTTTTTGGAGACGGTCTTTTTGATTTTCAAAATATTAGTTTGTTTTTCTGGGGTGTTGAGGAACTGAATTTTAAATAGATCCCGGTTTAAAAGCGCATTACTAAGCAAGTGGATTATCGGATCTTCACTTTTGATCCAAAATTTGATACTTCCCCAGATGTCGGTATCGTCTAATTCCATGTAGGTTTGTAATACGTTGGGATTAGTTTCAAAATCCTCTTTAGAAATTTTAGTATTTAAGAAAAGACTTAGCGCTGGTGTAGAAATCAGATTCATTCCTGACCTCTTACAAATTTTCACCCGCTTGATTAACTCAATGAGCATTTTTTCTGCGGAAACAGCTGTTTTATGCAAATAAACTTGCCAATACATAATCCTTCTGGCGCTGATAAAACTTTCAATACTATAAATTCCTTTTTCTTCTACGACTAATTCGTCATCAATTACATTGAGCATTTTAATAATGCGCTCAGCTCCGATGCTTCCTTCTTGAACACCTGTAAAAAAGCAGTCTCTTTTCAGGTAATCCAGTCGGTCTATATCTAATTGACTAGAGACAAGTTGGGTAAGGAATTTCCTAGGATAACGACCTTGAAAAATTTCTATTGCCAAACTTAATCTGCCTTTAAATTCTTGATTCAATTTGCTTAATACCCATGTGGTAATTTGTTCGTGGTTGATTTTTTTAAATAAGCTGAATTCAAGACTATGTGAAAAGGGCCCATGCCCTATGTCGTGCAGTAAAATAGCAATTAGGGCGCCTTCATATTCAGAGTCAAAAATCATGTGACCTTTTTCTTTGAGATTATCCAATGCTTTTTTCATAAGATGCATCGCACCTAGGGCATGATTAAATCTTGTATGAAGTGCACCAGGGTAGACGTAATCTGATAATCCTAGCTGTTTTATTCTTCTTAATCTTTGAAAATAGGGGTGCTCAATGAGATCATAGATCAGGTCATTAGGTATGTTTATAAAACCATAAACGGGATCGTTAAAAATTTTTTTTTTATTCAAGGTAATTTTGGGAATGATTATTGATGAGTGAACATACAAAAGGATTTTTTAATTTATGCAGCATTATAAGATTTTATGGGCCGATGACGAGATAGATCTTCTAAAACCTCATATTCTGTTTTTAGAAAATAAGGGTTACGAGGTGGTCCCACTCAATAGCGGAAACGATGCAATAGAAGAGATGGCCAAACAATTTTTTGATATCGTATTTTTAGATGAAAATATGCCCGGATTATCTGGTATAGAGACTTTAAAGGAGATCAAATTGATTTACCCCAATATTCCTGTGGTGATGATTACCAAAAGCGAGGAAGAGCATATTATGGAGGATGCTATTGGTTCACAAATCGCTGATTATTTAATCAAACCTTTAAATCCCAATCAGATTTTGCTTTCCGTAAAGCGGTTGCTAGATAAAAACAGACTGGTTACTGAGAAAACCAACCTAAATTATCAGCAGGATTTTGCTAATTTGAGTTACCAAATGGGTGAGGATTTAGATTACGATGGATGGAGCGAAATCTATCGCAAGTTGGTCCGATGGGAGTTGCTCATAGATCAAACCAATGAAAAAAGCATGTCTGAAATCCTCCAGATGCAAAAGGCAGAAGCTAACCAAAAATTTGCCAATTATGTGAAATCTAATTACCAAGGATGGATCAATGGCCAAGCGCATCCGCTACTTTCTCATCGAGTACTAAAAGAAAAAGTATTTCCTGTTTTGGAGCAAGAAAACTTATTTCTCATCGTAATAGACAACTTGCGATTTGATCAGTGGGAAATATTGGAACCAGAAATCTCCAAGCTGTTCGAAATTGATAAAAAAGAGACCTACTATTCTATTTTGCCAACGGCCACCAATTATGCTCGAAATGCTCTTTTTGCTGGCTTGATGCCTGCAGAAATTGAAAATAACTATAAAGAACTTTGGACTAGCGAAAGCGATGAGGGCTCAAAAAATAAATTTGAATCAGCGCTACTAGCGGCTAATTTGGATCGATCAGGAATTCTAAAAAAGTTTAATTATCATAAAATCCTTAAGGTCAAGGAAGGTCAAAAGATTGCTCAAAAGCTCGATGATTTAATGAGTGCGCCCCTCAATGTGTTGGTTTATAATTTTGTTGACATGCTCTCACATGCCAGAACAGATATGCCAATGATTCGAGAATTAGCACCAGATGAATCTGCTTATCGAGAACTGACCAAGACCTGGTTCAATCATTCTTCTTTATTTGAGGTATTGAAGAAATTGGCAGATAAAAAGGTGAAAGTAATGATCACCACGGATCACGGTACCATCAGAGTCAAAAAGCCGGAAAAGATAATCGGAGATAGAGATACCAATACCAATTTGA
The DNA here is from genome assembly GCA_013204595.1 of Flammeovirgaceae bacterium. Classification (GTDB taxonomy): domain Bacteria; phylum Bacteroidota; class Bacteroidia; order Cytophagales; family Cyclobacteriaceae; genus UBA4465. The sequence goes on along the minus strand of JABMNK010000092.1, from coordinate 21,348 downwards.
GGTTTAAAGTTGGAAAAAATTTAAATTTCAATGCTAAGACGGTTTTTCATATGGCCAAGCCTGAGGAATTTAAATTACCTAAATTAAATCTGACATCTTCTTATATTTTTGCCTTAGAAGAATCTTTTTTTGCTTATCCGAATAACTATAATCAATATGTTAATCTTTATTCAGATACATTTCAACATGGCGGGATTAGTATGGAAGAAATGATCATACCTTTTATAACCCTTAAGCAAAAATGATGATGTATTCCTTGGATCAGATCGCCTTGGCTGTCGAGCTAATTTATCAAAAGATGAATGGTCAAAAGATCATTTGTTTTAATGGAGAGATGGGTTCAGGCAAAACCACTTTGATCAAAGAAGTATGCAGACGTTTAGGGGTAAATGAGCCCATGAATTCACCTACATTTGCGATCATTAATGAGTATCGTGATTTAGAAGATCTACCCATCTATCATTTTGATTTTTATCGAATAAGAAATATGAGAGATGCCAATGAGATTGGCGTTGAAGAGTATTTTTATTCTGGTCATTTATGTTTGATCGAATGGGCAGAAAATATTGCCACGATACTGCCAGAACAATACCTGGAAATTAATATTAAATTAGTGGCGAACAATCAACGGGAGCTCAATTATAAACATCATGGCGCTAGGTAGTAAATCGGGATTTAAAGAAATGGGTAGAGCGGTAGCACTTTACCCTCAAGAAAAACCACTAAAAAAAGACAAAAGTACTGCCTCGCTTAGCATTAGTGTTCCGCTGGAGACAGCGATGGAAGAAAATAGGGTTTCACTGAAACCTGAATCTGTTGAGATTTTGGTTCAAAATGGTCATCAAGTGTTCGTTGAGGCTTCTGCAGGCAATTCTGCTAATTTTACCGATAATGATTATAGTGAAGTTGGGGCTAGAATTGTTTATGATCGAAAAGAAATTTTTCAATCAGATGTAATTCTTAAGGTAGAACCTCCGAGTTTGGAAGAAATTAGTTTAATGAGGTCAGGCGCCGCGTTAATTAGCGCCTTGCAGCCGGGCACACAAACGGCGGAATATATGCAGGCCATTCAGCGAAAAAAAATCATTGGATTGGCGTATGAGTTTATTGAGGATAAAGTAGGCGGTTTACCCCTTGTGAGATCAATGAGTGAGATAGCGGGAAGCTCGCTTATGTTGATTGCGGCCGAGCTTTTGAGTAATGCTAATAGCGGACAAGGTGTCATATTAGGAGGTGTTACAGGCGTAGCTCCAACAAAGGTAGTCATCATAGGTGCTGGTACGGTTGCAGAATACGCCACACGTGCAGCTCTTGGATTAGGTGTTGATCTTCAGATTTTTGATAATCGTATTTATAAACTACGAAGGCTCAAACATGCCGTGGGCTGGCAGGTCCATACTTCGACGTTTGATAATCCGGCATTGGGCAAGGCTTTGGAATCTGCAGATGTGCTCATTGGTGCAATGCGTATTGAAAATGGGATGAACAGTGTAGTAGTCAGTGAAGAAATGATTGCTAAAATGAAACCCAATTCTTTGGTAATTGATGTCAGTATTGATCAAGGAGGATGTATCGAAAGTTCTCACCCCACGACCCTAAGTAATCCTACCTTCCGAAAATATGATGTCGTTCATTATTGTGTGCCTAATATAGCTTCTAGAGTACCAAGAACGGCATCGATTGCTATTTCTAATATTCTTACACCAATCCTAATTCAAATTGGTGAAGTGGGAGGCATAGACGAGATGATTTTCATGAATCGTTGGTTTATGAAAGGAGTTTATAGCTATAAAGGAAGTACTACCAATAGACATTTGGCCAATAAGTACCAGCTTAATTTTAAAGACTTAAGGCTATTAATGGCCGCGCGATTTTAGCGTTTGCGGAGACTTTCTACCAGGGCTTCTATTTTTGCTTCAGCATCGGTTTTCTTTTTCCTTTCGGTAATAAGAACCTGTTCGGGAGCATTATTGACGAAGCGTTCATTACTGAGCTTTTTGTTTACAGTAGCTAAAAATCCTTTGGTATAATCCAATTCTTTTTGAAGATTTTCACGCTCATTTTCCTGGTCTACTTTTTTGTTTGTCAGAATACAGAATTCTTTTGACTGCACAACAAAAGCATAGCTTTGATCTGGTTTTTCTTTTTCGAAAATGATTTGCTCTAAATTGGCTATTTTGCACAGTGAAGCATTTATCCTACTGAAGAAGCTAGGGTCACTATTTATCATCAATTGTAGTTTTTCTTTGGGTGAGATTTGATGACTATTTCGAAGATTTCGAATCTGAGCAATTATTTCAAATAAGAATTCGGTTTCAGAAATAATATTTTGATCAAATGACTGTGCCATTGGCCATGCGGTCACTATTAACTCTTCTCCACTTGACCGTTTTCCTAAAAGATGCCAGATTTCTTCTGAAATGAAGGGCATGAAAGGGTGGGTAATTTTCATTAATTGTTCAAGAAACCTTACCGTTTGATTAAATGTATCACGATCAATAGGGGCTTCATATGAAGGCTTAACCCACTCCAAATACGAACTACAAAAATCATCCCAAATAAGTTTGTATACAGTCATGAGAGCATCTGACATCCTGAATTTTGAGAAGTGATTCTCTAGTTCGGTCAATGCTCGCTGAAAATTAGCGTCAAACCATTCTATGGCCAGGATATTCTCTGATGGTTGCGCTAGCTCTTTGACCTCCCAACCTTGAACAAGTCTGAAAGCATTCCAGATTTTATTGGAAAATTTCTGACCTTGCACCACTAATTTTTCATCAAAAAGAAGGTCGTTGCCTGCGGGTGAACTGAACAGCATGCCAATTCTGACACCATCCGCTCCATATTTCTTGATAAGATCCAGTGGATCCGGAGAGTTTCCTAAAGACTTCGACATTTTTCTCCTTTGTTTATCTCTCACGATACCCGTTAGATAAACATTTTTAAAGGGTTTTTCTCCTGTATATTCATAACCTGCAATAATCATCCGTGCAACCCAAAAGAATAAAATTTCGGGGGCCGTTACCAGGGTATCTGTAGGATAAAAATAATCTAGTTCAGCATTTTTACCTTTGATGATTTTTCCTGATTGGGGATCAAAACTATCCTCATTAAAGCCGTCAAATACCGCTAAGGGGAATAGCCATGAAGAGGCCCAAGTATCTAAAACATCTTCGTCCTGACGGAGATCGGATAGGATCAATTGTTCATTACCCGATTTCTTGATAGCAAGTAGTAATGCTTCTGCAGGGTCATGGGCGACCACGAAATCGTCTTCTCCCGCCCCAAAATGATATGCAGGTATTCGTTGGCCCCACCACAGTTGACGCGAGATGCACCAGTCACGTACATGTTCCATCCAGTGGTGATATGTATTTTTAAACTTAGCAGGAAAGAGCAAAATATCATCATTCATGACCGCTTGGTGTGCCGTCTGTGAAATATCTTTCATTTTAATGAACCATTGAAGTGAAAGTTTGGGTTCAATCACTGTATTGGTGCGTTCGGACCGTCCGATCCGAGTATTGAAATCCTCTTCGCCAACAAGAATTCCTAGGGTGTTTAAATCTTTAATGATTTGTTTCCTCACGGTAAATCGATCCTTACCGATGTATGCAGTGACTTGACAAGTTTCGGTAAGCTTACCATCCAACCCAATGGTATCTATTACTTCCAATCCATGACGCTGTCCTATTTCATAATCATTTGGATCATGTGCTGGGGTAACCTTCAAGCATCCAGTACCAAAGTCCATAGTTACATACTCATCTGCGATGATAGGTACCGCTCTTTGCACAAAGGGCACAATGGCCATCTTGCCAATGAGATGCTTATAGCGATCATCGTTGGGATTTACGGCGATCCCTGTATCTCCCATGATCGTTTCAGGCCTTTGAGTGGCAATGACAAGATATTCATCACTGTCCTGAATCTGATATTTTATTTGGTATAATTTGGACGTTTCGCCCCCTTCGAGGTAAAGTACTTCTTCATTTGAAACGGCTGTTTGCGCTTCCACATCCCAATTGACCATGCGCAATCCTCTATAGATGTACCCTTTGTTATAAAGATCTATGAAAACTTTAATCACTGCCTGGTAATAGCCCTTATCCATGGTAAAAGCAGTTCTTTCCCAGTCGCATGAGGCCCCAAGTTTTTTTAATTGTTCTAGAATAATGCCTCCATATTTCTCTTTCCATTCCCAAGCATGTGCTAGAAATTCTTCCCGAGTCAGATCACTCTTTTTTATCCCCTTTTCACGAAGCATTCCGACTACCTTGGCCTCTGTGGCTATTGAAGCGTGATCAGTACCAGGTACCCAGCAAGCTTCTTTCCCCTGCATTCTTGCTTTTCGAATCAGAATATCCTGTATCGTATTGTTAAGCATATGCCCCATATGAAGAACACCTGTAACATTAGGAGGGGGTATTACGATACTATATGGCTCTTTGTTTGGATTTACACGGGCTTTAAATTGTCCATGTTCCATCCAATGCTTGTACCATTTATCTTCTACTTCTGATGGATCATATTTGGTGGAAAGGGCCATTTTTAATTTCTTTTTTTTACTAATTGACAAAAGTAGTTGAACTCAAATAAACGAACATCTAAATATTGATAATTAAGCGCTTTATGTATCGGATGCCGCACGGGAATGGAAAAAGATTATTATTCGAACATAATCAGTATGCACAATCAATGAACGCTACCTTCAGCTATCCAATCAATTCAGAAGGAAAATCGTTTTTTAAATTCAATCAATTCATCTTTTAGTTTGCCTTGTTTGAAACGATCAATAAAATTAAAAAGACTACTCTGCGGGCTTACGTTTAGTTGTCGAAGCTTCATGTGCTGGTTGGAATAGAGAAATTCAACAGTTGGATAGATTTCCTTTAAAACATCCAAGATATCTAAGATTTGTAAATTTTTATCAACAAGATTGTAGCTTCCGGAAGGTACAGATTTAAGAATGCATTGAACAAGAGCATCTACCAAATATTGTACATGAATAAAAGATCGGGTCTGTTTACCATTGCCCGAAATTTGAACCCTATTAGAAAAATTGGCATCGAACATGAATCTATTGATCACCGCGTCAAAACGCATACTGCGGCTATATCCATATACATTACCCCCTCGAATGATCAATGCATTTTTTTTTGACATTAAGCGATTTACATGTTCTTCTCCTCGTAATTTTGAAATCCCGTAGAAAGTTTGAGGCGAGGGAAGGGTTGATTCATTCGCTAAAGTTGCTTCCGTACCATAAACTGAAGTGCTACTTAAGTAAATAAATTTCTCAACATTACTTTCTTCCGCGGCATACACTACTTCCGCGGTACCCCAATGATTCACCTGCTCATAAAAATGAGGATCAGTATTGGCAAAAGGAGTGGTTACCACAGCAGCTAAGTGTACCACTACATCAACCTCATGGAATAATTTTTTTAATTGTCGAGTATCCAATATTTCACCAGTTACTAGGACTATTTTATCGCTATGATTAAAACGACTTCCTAATAACAAGTTATGATGCCCTTTGCTGAGATTGTCATAAACGATTATTTTGCTTATTTCTTCAAAATGGGCTAGCGCAATCACCAGCTCAGTGCCTACATAACCGGCGCCTCCTGTAATTAATACGTTCATTTGTTAATAATTAAATCTGTGTGCAAGCCGCATTCCACTTTATTCATTCCAAACCATCGAGTCTCTCGTACTTGCATCTCTAAATCCATCTTTCGGGTACAAGGTTCGCAACCAATGCTGACATAACCCTGGGCATCTAAAGGATGCCTGGGCAGGTTATGCTCTTTGATGTACGCATATATTTTCTTTTGATTCCAGTCCAGTATTGGGTGGTATCTGAGTGTATTAAATGGCGCAGATTGCTCTACCATCATTGCCTTTCTTGTGGCACTTTGATCTGCCCGGACGCCATTAATCCAGACATCAAATACGGCCATAACGGCCTCCATTGGTTGGGTTTTATTTAAATAGCAGCAATGATCCGGATCTGATGCGAAAAGTAGTTTCCCATTAGGCTCTCGTTGAAGATATTTTGGGGTATTGGGTTTTAAGTCAATGACGTTTAATTTGAAGAGTTGGGCAATTTGATCTCGAAACGCCAAAGTTTCAGGAAATAAATAGCCTGTATTGATGAAATATACGGGTATGGTTGCATCGATTTCACTCAAGATGTGAAGCATTACCAAACTATGGGTTTGAAAGGAAGAGGTGGTGAATAACCTTTTCCCCTCGGCACGATAGCCTTGTATTTTTGATTGAATTTCTTTAATTTCAATTTTCATAACCTTAAATACAAAGCAATAGGTTATTGTCCTTAAAGAAAAGGGCCGATCCTTTTTTATTCCATCAGTAACAAATTTTTCCTTATTTGCTGAACTTTTTAATGAACTTTTTGATTCTATGATCAGATTAATCAAACTTTACAGAAATTAGGTATGAGATCGTGAGAAAAGTAGCGGTACTAAGAAAAGAGCATTTTAATGCAGCTCATAGGCTGCATAATCCGAACATATCATCTTCCGAAAATGTTAAAATATTTGGAAAGTGCAATAATGCCAATGGCCATGGTCATAATTATGACCTTACCATTCGATTAGTAGGTGAAGTAGATCCAAAGACCGGTTATGTTTTTGATATGAAAGTTCTTAGTGATTTGATTAAGGAACACATATTAGATCGATTTGATCATAAAAACCTCAACTTAGATGTTGAGGAGTTCAAAACACTTAATCCGACGGCAGAAAATATTGTGATCACTATTTATGATATTTTAAGAGCTAAAATAGACGCTAGATTTGAACTAAAAGTATTGTTACATGAAACAGAAAGAAATTTTGTCGAATATCCCATTTAACAACCAAGACGAAGATCATGATGTCTTCTCATATGAAACTCCCTTGAGACCGGATGCTTTTGAAAAAGACGATGATCTGAAAATAGAACTGATTGAAAAACATTTCAAGGAAATCATGCACATTCTGGGTATGGACCTTAGCGATGATAGTCTAAAGGGGACACCGAGAAGAGTTGCAAAGATGTATGTTAAGGAGGTTTTTTCAGGTTTAAATCCTGCAAGTAAACCAGTCACTAAACTATTTGACAACAAATACAATTATGATCAAATGTTAGTTGAGAAAAACATTACCTTTTATTCTCATTGTGAGCATCATTTTGTGCCTATTTTTGGTAAAGCACATGTGGCTTATTTTTCAAGTGGTAAGGTCATTGGATTGTCCAAAATCAATCGTATTGTTCAATACTTCTCCAAGAGGCCTCAAGTTCAGGAAAGACTTACGGTGCAGATTGCAGAAGAATTAAAAAAAGCATTGAAAACCGAAGATGTTGCGGTCGTGATGGATGCTAAACATATGTGTGTTTCGTCTAGAGGCGTGAATGACACCAATAGTCAGACTGGGACTGCAAATTTTTCCGGTAAATTTAATGATCCAGCCATTAGGGCTGAGTTTTTAAATTACATCAATTCGAGCACTGTGATGTGATTTTTATCATATTAACGGGCACTACTCTCGCCTAGAGACTTTTCATCCGAGTATATTGTGCGACTTCTCCCTGTATAAGCTAGGTTTATAGCTAATATTACTTTTTTATTCTGAATGGTTTTGCTATAATTGTGCCCATTTTAACTAATAACTTAAATAATGGATTACATCATAAAATTTTTGCCAGCCTTTGGCCTTTTGGGCCTAATTTTTGTCGTAATAAAAAATTCTTGGGTTTCAAAGCAAGAAGAAGGTAATGAAAAAATGGCGCGTATTGCCAAAAGCATTGCAGATGGTGCAATGTCTTTTCTTAAGGCAGAATACAAAATCCTTTCGATTTTCGTCGTTTCAGTTGCGGTACTGCTATACTTTAAAGGCAGTAACGAGGTTGGTTCCCATGGTATGGTGGCTGTTTCCTTTGTTGTAGGTGCTGTTTCTTCAGCGTTGGCTGGTTTTATCGGGATGAAAGTGGCAACCAAAGCGAATGTAAGGACTACTCAAGCAGCTAGAACTTCCATAGGTAAGGCCTTAGAAGTGGCGTTTTCAGGCGGGGCTGTGATGGGCTTGGGTGTAGTCGGTTTAGGTGTTTTGGGTTTGAGTAGTTTATTTGCTGCTTATCAAGGAATTTGGCCAGGGGCAGAAAACTTGCCTATGGTTTTAAATGTACTCACTGGATTTTCCATGGGAGCATCATCAATTGCCTTATTTGCTCGAGTAGGTGGAGGTATTTACACTAAGGCTGCTGATGTCGGAGCTGATTTGGTAGGTAAAGTGGAAGCGGGGATACCTGAGGATCATCCTTTGAATCCAGCGACCATTGCTGATAATGTCGGAGATAATGTCGGAGATGTAGCCGGTATGGGTGCTGATTTATTTGAATCATATGTAGGCTCAATTATAGGCACCATGGTTTTGGGAGCTTTTATCATCACCCCTGAATTTGAAGGTCTTGGTGCAGTTTATTTACCGTTGGTCTTGGCTGCAGTAGGAATTGTGATGTCGATCATAGGCACTTTTTTTGTTAAAGTTAAAGAAGGGGGAAATCCTCAAACAGCCCTTAATGTTGGGGAATTTGGATCTGCAGGTCTTATGGTGATCGCTTCTTATTTCATTATTCATGCATTAATACCTGAAACCCAAGAGGGCTTGCCTTATGGTGCGATGGGTATTTTTTGGGCTACGATTGCCGGGTTAGTTGCTGGGTTAGGGGTTGGTAAAATCACCGAATACTATACGGGTACTGGTTCAAAGCCTGTAAATTCGATTGTGCGTCAATCTGAAACAGGTGCGGCCACCAATATCATTGCAGGTTTAGGTGTGGGAATGATGTCCACCATGATTCCGATTTTATTGATTGCAGCGGCCATTTTGGTCTCTCACCACTTTGCAGGACTTTATGGAATCGCCATTGCTGCGGTTGGAATGCTGGCAAACACCGGGATTCAATTGGCTGTGGACGCATATGGTCCAATTTCTGATAATGCCGGCGGAATTGCGGAGATGGCAGAATTGCCTCATGAGGTTCGTGAGCGTACAGACAAACTAGATGCAGTAGGAAATACGACAGCTGCGATTGGTAAAGGTTTTGCCATCGCCTCTGCAGCATTGACCGCATTGGCACTATTTGCAGCGTTTATGCAAGTAGCCCATGTATCTGCGATAGATGTAGCTAAACCGGAAATTATGGCAGGGCTATTGGTAGGCGGTATGCTTCCTTTTGTATTCTCTGCACTATCAATGAACGCAGTGGGCCGTGCGGCCATGGCCATGATCGAAGAAGTTCGTAGGCAGTTCAAAGATATTCCGCAATTAAAAGCGGCTCTTGCCGTAATGAGAAAGTACGATTCAGATATGTCCAAAGCGACCATTGAGGACCGCGCTATTTTTGACGCAGCAGATGGATACGCTGATTACGCCAAATGTGTAGACATCTCTACAAAGGCGTCTATTAAAGAAATGGTTTTACCAGGTTTGTTGGCTATTGCAGTGCCTGTAGCTGTTGGGTTTATTGGAGGAGCAGAGATGCTCGGAGGACTTTTGGCAGGGGTTACTACTTGTGGTGTATTGATGGCCATTTTTCAGTCTAATGCTGGAGGTGCTTGGGATAATGCCAAGAAAATGATTGAAGCAGATGGTAGAAAAGGTTCAGATGCTCATAAAGCGGCTGTGGTAGGGGATACTGTGGGAGATCCATTTAAAGATACTTCAGGACCATCCTTGAATATTTTATTGAAATTAATGTCCGTGGTTGCGTTGGTGATTGCCCCAAGTATAGCACTACCTGTAACCAATTTCAGTGGAGATATGAATGTGGATCAAAAGACAATTGTAATAGGAATGAACAATGATCATTCAGATGCCACTAATCATTCCAAAGAGATACGAGTTGAAATGAAGTCATTAGAAAATGACCAATTTACAGGTACTATTACCATCTCAGAAGGCGGTAAGGAGACGATAGAGACGATTACGGGTACAAAAGCGGAAGTGGAAGAAAAAATCAAGGAATTCAAATAGTTAAATCACTTTGTGATAAAGAAAGTCCTGATGATTAAATTTGTCAGGATTTTTTTATTTATGGGTTGTTGAATGTTCTTTCATCGGGTAAATTCATAAAATTTAAAGTTCTTTTTCAATATATTTTTTTAAATAAACAGCTATTTATGAGACATTTGATGATGTTATTATTTCTATTTTTGAACCTTGAGCTATATGGACAAGAAGCAGTTGGGAAATGGAAAACCATTGACGATGAGACGGGTAAAACAAGGTCTATCGTTGAGATATATGAGGAACACGGGAAATTTTACGGAAAAATAACAGCATTATTATTGGATCCAGAAGAACCCAAAGACCCTATATGTAACGAATGCGACATAAGTGATCCAAGGTACAAGCAAAAAATAATTGGCATGGAAATCATCAAGGACATGATTTTTGATGATTCAGATTCAGAATACGTTGATGGTACCATTTTAGATCCAGCGAATGGTAGCGTCTACGAATGTAAAATATGGGTTTCAGATGAGGGTACTCTAAAAGTGAGGGGTTATATTTCATTTCTATATCGAACCCAAACGTGGTTGCCTTTTTGAAAAAAAAAGTTGTTAGATTATTCAAGGCTATAATCAAAATATTTAAGCACAAGGATTTGTGATACAAACTATCTTCTGTACCAACTTGAGCTTAGAATGTTAATTTTAATGATCTTTTTACACTGCTCAGATTATTGATTAAATCGAAATTTCTAGTTTTTCTTTAGGTTAATAACCTAATTAGGATGGGCACAACCTCAAAAGTAATGATGCTATTTTAACTAAAATTCCTGAAATGAATAGTAATAAGGGGAGGTGTATATTGCTAATAACGTCGTAGTAGTATTAAAAGAGAAATATTTCATAAAAACAAAAGATGGTACTTATAATTTAAACGAATTATCTTTATTATATCGGTGTATTTAAGTTAATTCACTAAAAATAAAATTAAAATCGCAATCTTTTACTGCTATTTTTGTAATTCATTATTTTATAAAAAAATATGAATGATATTTAATTTATAAAAAAACAAAAACTTCGTGAGGGGTTACTATTACACCTACATAGGTATCAAGAAAAGAGTATGTATAAGGCTATGAAAGACTCGGAAATTCTAGACTTTTTTACAAAAAAAGATGAAAGGGCTCTAGACTATTTGTATAAAAAGTTCTATCCAATGATGACCCAAATGGTAATTAATAACAGTGGTTCTAGAGAAGAAGCTCAAGATGTTTTTCAAGAGTCGTTGATCGTTTTTTGGCAAAAGGTGATCAGTGGTAAGTTGATTATCACATCCAAGATAAGCACTTATTTCTATAGCGTTTGCCAGAATCAATGGCGAAAGGAGTTGGATCGAAAAAAGAGATTTAGCCGTGAAGAGATGGATGGACAGAGTTTTCAGGCGCCACGCGAGAATCAAAATTTGGACATTGTACTTAAGAGTATGCAGCAATTAGGAGAGCCTTGTCAAAGTTTATTGACATTCTATTATTTCGAGCAGTTATCGATGTCAGAAATTGCTCAAAGATTGGGTTTTTCCAATGCAGATACTGCTAAGACTAAAAAATATAAGTGTAAACAAAGATTGGATACTTTGATCAAGAAGAGTTATAATCATGCTTATTTTTTTGAATAAATGGCTTTAGAAGATAATAATGATATTATTATAGGAGAATACTTGACGGGTAGGCTCTCAGATGCGGATAAGGTTCTTTTAGAAGCTAGGATGAAAGAAAATCCTGATTTGAATAGTCAAGTTAAGAATGAGGAGCAAATCATGGAGGGCATTAATGAATTTAAAAGGATTTCATTAAAAGCCAAATTGAGTGCTATAGATATCCCCAGTAATGTTGTATTTGACGCTTCTGGGTTAGTTTCCAGTGGCTTAAGTAAAGTTTTATACGTAGCGGCTGGCGTGGTAATGATTGGAGTTGGTTATTACTTCATAAATCCTGTCGAGCCCGTACAGGAGCAGTTGAATGAGGAAGGTTTCTTGTTAGGTGACACTATGGCGCAGCAGGATGATTTGAAAGATATATCGAGTATTGATCAAGAAGTTCTTTTAAATGATGTTACTACTAATGTCTTTGACGAAGTGACTAAATCGGAATTACAGGAAGAAAGCCCTACGATAGACTATGTTGATTCTGAAAACACTCATGAGCATATGGGACAATTGAAATTAAAAGAAGAAGTTAAAATAGTAGATTCAGCTTCATCGGTAGCTGTTGTAAAATCCTTCCCAGAACTTGAAAAATTCGAGCCTGTAATCGCTAGAAAGGTGGCGAAAAAAGAGCAATCAGATGATATAGGTTTTAACAATAAGGCAACAAGGTCAAGATTTCTAACTGAGGACACTGAGCAACCTTTATCCGTCAAGTTTGTTGATAAAAAGTCTAAAAAACTTCAATACACTTATCAAAACAAAGAAGTTGTGCTAATGAAGAATTTTGAAAAATCTTAGTACGAGATTTTAGAAATTAATTCAAGTGTCGGAAAAAACATATATCTCTATTATATGGGTAATTATTATTCGCTTCCTTTTACTGAGTTGACATTAGAATTATTTCCTATGGAGGACCTTAAGTTGATAAATTATTTAATGGAATTCAGAAACAATAAATAGCCAATATTTCAACTTGTCATGTTGTTATTTTGTAGATTTGTTGCCAATGACTAATCAAAAAAGGCGCAAAAGAAAGTTGGGAAGTTTCCCGTTCATAAGTGTAATCTTCAGTATTACTCTTTCTTTGATAGTAGCAGGTATTTTCGGCATCTTATTCATCTATTTAAATGCACTTACGGTCATTGTTCAGTCAAATGTGGAGGTGCAAGTCTATTTAGATAAATCAGTCAATGATTCAGAAATACTCCGATTGCAAAAGATTATAGCGTCTAAATCTTACTTACCAAAGGAAAATCAAAATGGAAGTATTAAGTTTATCAGTAAGCAAGAGGCTGCTGAAGACTTTATAAAAGATACAGGTGAAGATTTTATGGAATTCCTGGGGGACAATCCCTTGAGAGATGTATTGATTGTAAAGGTAAATTCCCAATATCATTCGTTGGATAGTCTTGAAAAAATAAGAACAGATATCAATCAATTGGTGGGCGTTTTTGAGGTGGTTGTTCAGGAGTCTTTGGTGAATAGTATCAATAAGAATACAAGAATTCTTGGTTCGTTGTTTTTAGGTCTTACGATTATATTATTGATAGCGGTGGTTATTCTGATTAATAACACTATAAAAATAGCGCTATTTTCGCAACGATTTTTAATTAGGAGTATGCAACTTGTCGGCGCGACAAAAGGGTTTATTAAATGGCCTTTTTTAAAAAGAGCGTTGTTATATGGACTTATATCTGGATTGTTGGCGTCTGCTGTTTTGTACGCGATCATTCGATTGGCAAATGCTCAATTTGCAGATTTGAATTCGCTTTATAATAATGATCAGGTAACTATGTTGTGCGCCTGCTTGGTAATGGGGGGTATGCTATTGGCTTATTTTAGTACGTCATTATCAATGAATCGTAATTTCAAAATATCATTAGATGAACTCTATTAAACTTAAAGAAATGTCTATAAAAACTAAGTTTGCATTTGAAAAAATTAATTATGTCATCATGACATCGGGAATAATATTTATTCTCTTGGGTTTTATTGTGATGTCTTTGGATAAAGAAACTTACGGGTTTGGTTTTCTCGGACTTACCCTTGGGCCGATCATTGTCATACTAGGATTTATGATTCAATTTTTTGCTATTTTTTATAAGTCTAAAAAGTAATTATTCCATAATAGTTAAGCTAATGACGTGGATTGATGCACTTTTATTGGGTATTATTCAGGGATTGACTGAATTTTTACCAGTGAGCAGTAGTGGTCATTTGGAGATAGGAAGTGTGTTATTAGGTGTCAAATCAAGTAATCATTTGTTGTTTGCATTGATTGTTCATTTAGCGACGTCTCTAAGTACTTTGGTTGTTTTCAGAAAGGAAATAGTGGTCATCATTGTTGATCTTTTTAAATTCAAATGGAATGATTCTACCAAATTTGCTTCACAAATTGTCATATCAATGATTCCTGTTGGAATTGTGGGACTTCTTTTTGAAAGTGAAATAGAGACTTTCTTTACAGGTAATTTGTTACTTACTGGAGGAATGTTAATTTTTACCTCTGCGTTGCTTTTTATACCAAGATTTTTTAGAGAAGGTGAGGGATCGGTAACTTTCATGAAATCATTGTTGATTGGAATAGCCCAAGCTGTCGCCATCGTCCCTGGTATTTCACGGTCTGGATCGACGATTGCGACTGCCTTGATATTGGGTATTGAAAGAGATAAGGCGGCTAAATTTTCGTTTCTGATGGTTCTCTTACCTATTATAGGGGCAAGTTTATTAAAAGCAAAGAATTATTTTGAAGCACCCGCCATCTATGATAAGATAGATTCAGGGGTTCTCGTTTTAGGTTTTACTGCAGCTTTTGTGTCTGGTTATATAGCTTGTAATTGGATGGTTCGAATTGTAAAAAAGGGAAAATTAATTTATTTTTCTATTTATTGCTTTTTAGTAGGCTTTATAGCTGTGCTATCAAGTTTTATTCTATGACAGTACCGGACGAAGGCATGCTCTTATTGGTTGATAAGCCCAAGCATTGGACTTCTTTTGATGTGGTCAATAAGCTTCGGTATGCGTTTAAAATCAAGAAAATAGGTCATGCGGGAACACTTGATCCATTGGCGCAAGGATTGCTCTTAATAGGTGTTGGGAAATTCACCAAAAAACTAGAACTTTTACAGGGGTTAAATAAAGAATATGAAGGAGTTATAGAGATTGGTAAAACAACTCCATCTTTTGATCTAGAAACGGCGTTTGACTCCTCTAGTGACTATCTGCATATTACTTCAGCGCAAGTCTTGGAAGCGGCTCAGCAGTTGACGGGTAAATTGGATCAGATGCCGCCTATTTATTCAGCCATTCGTGTCAATGGGGAACGGGCGTATAAGAGCGCACGTAAAAATGAACCTTTGGAGTTGAAATCAAGAAGGATACATATCTTTGAATTTGAGATTATCAAAATTTCCTTGCCAGAGATTTATTTTAGAGTTACTTGTTCAAAGGGCACTTACATCAGAAGCTTGGCAAAGGATTTTGGCGAAATATTGGGAGTAGGAGGTTATTTAAAACAGCTCAATAGAACGAAAATCGGCGATTATTCACTCCAACATGCGCAGCAACTTGAAACATTAATTGATCAAATTAAGTTAGCCCATGAAGGTAATTGATCATTTTGAGGAATTAGGTGAACTTAAATGGCCGGTCGTCACGAGTGGGACCTTTGATGGGGTACACTCAGGGCACTTAAAAATATTGGAGGGCTTAGTCAGTCAAGCGAAATTAAATGGGGGTGAAAGTGTTGTTATTACCTATTGGCCTCATCCCAAATTTATCTTAGGCAAAGGAACGAGTACTTTGAAATTACTGAGCACTTTTGATGAAAAAGTAGCTTTAATGGATAAAATAGGAGTTGATTATTTACTTAAGGTAAGGTTCTCAAAGGAGTTTTCGGAATTAACGCCTGAAGCATTTGTCCAGAAGGTATTGATAAGTGGATTGAGGATAAGGAAATTTCTTATTGGGTATGATCATCGATTTGGTAAAAATCAATTGGGAGATATACAATTTTTAACGGCCAATAAAGATCGTTTTGGTTTTGATGTAGCTGAAATTTCTCGACTTGATATCGATCAGATAGGGGTAAGCTCAACAAAAATAAGGTCGGCACTGTTTAGCGGAGATGTAGTCACGGCAAAACATTATTTAGGGAGGTATTTTAGTCTTTCTGGGATTGTCACCAAGGGAGCTCAAATAGGTCGGAAATTAGGATTCCCTACGGCCAATATTTTTATTCCAGAGATTTATAAACTTATTCCCGCTGATGGGGTTTATGCCGTTTTTGTGTCTTTAGAACTACGTCATTTTGAGGGAATGCTCAATATAGGCGTTCGACCGACACTTAACGGGAACCTACGTACGATCGAGGTAAATATCTTTGATTTTAATGAAGACATTTATGGGAATCATCTTTCCATTGAATTTGTCGGTTATATTCGGCATGAGATAAAATTCAATCATTTGAATGACTTGAAAATACAATTGGCCATTGATAAAAGTGAAGCCAAAAAAATATTAGGAATCAATAGATTAAGTGTAAAATGAAGCAATCAGAAATTAAATTTAAGATATCGCTAGATTCAGCCAACATACCTGAGAAAATAGAGTGGGATGCTGATGAAAAAGAAGATGTAGGGCTATCAGAAACCAAATCAATAAGTATAGCACTTTGGGACAATGATCAGAAAAATACCTTGCGAATAGATCTCTGGACAAAAGATATGCCAGTTGATGAAATGAAACGATTTTATATCGATTGTCTTGGGGGAATCAGTCAAACATTGTTGAATGCGACAGGTGACGAGTTTATGTCCACTGAAATAAATACGTTGTGTGATAAGCTTGTTGCTCATGTAAAGTTGGAAACCAAATAGTGCTATGTGTATCCAATATTAATTATCAACTTTAATTGTTGTGATTTGAATAAAAATAATTAATATGTTAAAAAAATTAACTATAATTAACATTGTAATTTTAATAAGCTATTTATGACTAAGTTTTTTTTAAATTTCGTACTATTCAGCGCCATAACGCTGATATCATTTAATGCGGTTTCTCAGACGCATATCTCAGGTGTTATCACTGAAAAGGAAGATAATGAAGCCTTGATTGGGGTTAATATAGTTGTCAAAGGGTCTGTGGTAGGTACGGTTACCGATTTCAATGGAAAATTTGATTTGAAAATCAATGCTGCACCACCCATCGTATTGGTTATTTCTAGTATTGGTTACATGCGTCAGGAAATTAAGATTACCGATAACAATGTGATGGATCTTGCTGTGATCATGGAGGAGGCAGTAGAATTAGGTCAAGAAGTAGTTGTTTCAGCGTCTAAAGTTGAGGAAAGAATTTTAGAATCTCCGGTTTCTATTGAAAAAATGAATATTTTGGATATTCAAAATACCTCAGCAGACAATTACTACAAGGCGATTGCCAATCTTAAAGGTGTAGACGTAGCTTCAAGTAGTATTAACTTTCAAATCATCAATACCCGGGGATTTGCCAATACCGGAAATACGCGATTTGTACAATTGATTGATGGTATGGACACGCAGGCCCCGGCGTTGAACTTCCCTGTAGGGAATCTGAATGGTCCGTCAGAATTGGATGTAGAATCTGTAGAATTGATACCAGGTGCTTCTTCTGCACTTTACGGCCCTAATGCCTTTAGCGGAGTGTTATTGATTAATAGCAAGAATCCATTTGAGTATCAAGGATTAAGTGCCTTTGCCAAAATGGGTATTAATCATATGAATGACACCCAAGCCGACTTGACTACACAACCTATGTATGAAGGTTCGATACGCTATGCCAAAGCGTTTAATAACAAATTTGCCTTTAAGGTGAATTATTCTTACTCAGGCGCTGAGGATTGGCATGGTACTTCGGCGTTGGATCGGAATGCTGCTAATAATCCTTTTGCGAGTATTGGCGGTGTGAATCCGGGTGCTGATCTGGCTCATTTTCAGGGTGACGAAGCTGGCATTAATTTGGCGATTTTCCCTTTTTCTACTAAATTTGGTGCGTTAGCTCGTTTTCCAAGTAATATATTTTCGAATGGCCAGTATCCAAAGAACTATATGGACGCGGGTGATCTGCCCAATCATGTGGTCACTTTAACTCCCTATAGAGAGACAGAACTTATTGACTATGGTGCAAAAAATTACAAAATCAACACTGCGCTACATTATCGATTGAACGACAAGTTAGAGTTGAGTTATATGTTTAATTCGGGATTTGGTACCAGTATCTACACGGGTGCACAGCGTTATTCATTGGCCAATTTCGGTATCATCCAGCATCGTTTACAGCTTGAAGGGGATAATTTTTATGTTAGAGCCTATACAACCACTGAAAATTCTGGAGATTCGTATATTACCGAGTTTCTAGGTAAAAGGGTCAACGATGAGGCAGTTACTATTGCAACAGAAGGCAATCCGGTGGCTTTTACTGATTTATCTGGATATTTGGTGGAATATGGCATTGAATACTTAAGAGGAATAGCTAATCAGGGATTGCTTCCCGGAGAGATAAATAATTTAACAGGTACGGCCCTACTTGAGGCACAAAGTGCGGCCCATGATTTTGCGAGACAAGTTGTTGATGGCAAATATTATGCTGGAAATGGAGCAACCATTACCGGAAAAAAAGGAACTTTTACTTTAGAAGACCTGAAAAGCAGGGTTATGACAGGTGTTGTTCCGGATGGTCCATTATTTAATGATAAATCGGCAATGTATCAAGCGGAGGGACAATATGATTTTAAAAATGATTTTAATTTTATAGACCTTCAGGTAGGTGCCAGTTTTAGAATGTTTGATTTAGGTTCAAATGGGACTATTTTTCCGGATACGGTAGGAAATGAGATAACTATAAAAGAATACGGTTTGTATGCTCAAGCGGGTAAGCGTATGAGTGATTGGATGAAACTTTCAGGATCGCTACGATATGATAAAAATGAAAACTTTAAGGGACAAATAAATCCTAGACTTTCAGCAGTTCTGAACCCAAATAAAAATAATTTTTTCAGGTTTTCTTATCAAACGGGATTTAGAATTCCATCAACCCAAGGTCAATATATTAACCTAGATATTATTAGCTCTAGATTGCTAGGTGGATTACCGCAATATTATGATTATTATGTGCCAGATCCTGAAAATAATATCTATTATAAGCAAGCATCTGTTTTGGCTTATAGGAATCGCGTCTTTGGGGGTGAATCTTTGGGGGATGCCGCAAGTTCATTGGAAAGATACACTGAATTCAATCCTGTGAAGCCTGAAAAAATTCAGGCCTTTGAGGTGGGCTATAAAGGGATTGTTAACAATAAGCTGCTTATAGATTTGGCGTATTTTTATAATATCTATGATAATTTCATCACTCAAATCGGCATTATACTTCCAGGGGGTGAATTAAATAGTAATTCGGATAATAATTTTTCGATGTATACCAATAGTACAAAACCGGTCTATACCCAAGGAGCAGTTGCCGGTTTAAATTATTCCTTAGCCAAGGGCTATGCCTTAGGTGCAAATTATTCTTGGAATAAGTTTATCAAGGGTGAAGATTATGATCAAGGGAATAATCTAATGGATTTTAATACGCCTGAACATAAGATAAATGTCAATTTTGGGAATAGGAATGTCTTTGATAATTTTGGTTTTAATGTGACTTATCGTCATCAAACTGAGTTTAGATGGGAATCTTCATTTGCACAAGGTCTGGTACCCGCATATAATACCATCGATGCCCAAGTTTCTTATAAACTTGAGAGCCTTCAGTCTATTGTTAAATTGGGAGCATCTAATCTGTCAAATAAGTATTACATTCAAAGCTTGGGAGGTCCTAATATTGGGGCTATTTATTATCTCTCTATCACCTTTGATGAGTTGATGAGATAAGATTTTTTTAAATAATTGCTTTCCAAAAATAAAAAACCTTACTTATGTAGGGTTTTTTATTGTTTTATTAATTTGATCCGATGAAAGAATCTGAAAAGTTTAAATACCTTAATAATTTTCGAGTAAAATTAGACGTAGTCATTTTTGGTACAGATACCCGCATGGGGCGTTTATTTGATGTAATACTCCTTTATGTGATTTTGGTAAGTATTGTACTAGTCATGTTGGAGAGTGTGCAGTCTTATAATCTTGCGTACGGTGATTTTTTCAATATATTTGAGTGGTTTTTTACATTATTTTTTACATTTGAATACATTACTAGGCTTTGGATTTCTCGTAAGCCGCTTAACTATGTCTTTAGCTTTTTCGGTATTATTGATCTAATTGCGGTAATACCTACTTATTTGACTTTATTCTATGTTGGGGGTAGCTATTTAGTTGTCGTCAGAGCAGTCAGGTTACTTAGGGTATTTAGGATTTTGAAATTGAGTCGACAAATTTCAGAATCTCGGGTGATTGTTACCGCGCTAGTGGCAAGTCGACACAAGATCATTGTATTCTTGGGGGCCGTATTGACCCTAGCTGTTATTATGGGAACCCTTATGTATATGATTGAAGGGGGTGAAAATGGATTTGATAATATACCTAGAAGTATCTATTGGGCAATAGTTACCATTACTACAGTAGGCTATGGAGACATTACTCCAGGAACTGTTTTTGGGCAGTCAATAGCAGCCCTTTTGATGCTTATGGGCTATGCCATTATTGCAGTTCCCACTGGGATCGTAAGTTCAGAAATAAACAAGGCTTCGAAAAAAATGAGTGAGGAGATTAATGTTTTGTGTTCATGTGGAAAAAGAAGGCATTTCAACAATGCTCGTTATTGTTTCAATTGTGGTACAGTCCTAGATCTTTAGCCAATCACTTCGATATTGATAAATGTTTTGAATCTAATTTTTAAATCTGTTTTGTAGAAAAAAAAAGCCATCGATTATCGATGGCTTTTTTTACTTGATAATTCAAATAATTATCTTTTACGGTTGAGCCTTGCTCTCCTGTTGGAAGAATCTTTTCTACCGCTCCCATCATCACAAGTATCCACGTAAACCTCAAGGCTAGTAGCATCATTATCTAATAGAATGAAACAGTCATCTTCAAAGAACACTAATAATTCACTATACTCTTCGTCCTCACTTGGATTATTGGGATCAGCCCATGCGCCTTTCCATAAAATAACTTGCTCAAGCGTTTTGTTTGGATACATCGCGGTGATGTCATTATACCATATACCTAAATCGTTATCTTGATCAGTAAAGGTTTCTGTGTAGAACTCGTCATCTTCGTAAATCACAAGTTCTTCTTCTATAGCATCAAATTCTAGATACATTAATTCTTGATTACCATTTGTGAAGATTACAATAATGTAGCTATATTCATATCCATCTCCTTCATCACACACATCGCTGATTACTTGATGAATAACGTTATTAACAGAATAAATACTGTCTATAATAGCATTCCAAAAACCAGTCTCTGCAGATGGGAGTTCACTCATTACACACATATCATCAGGCTCAGGAGGATATGGAGATAAATAACCATAAAGTACATGTACCATACCATTGACATTGGTTACGGCATCAGGATATAATATTTCAGCATTCCAAATAGCAGGGCCAGCCTCAGCTTCGTAAGCATATACGGCGTTTAATGCG
>JABMNK010000091.1 GCA_013204595.1 Flammeovirgaceae bacterium | reverse complement strand
TTCAGGTAATCAGCGCCTGACTTATACCAATAACAGTCCAGACACCTTGTATAAAGTTTATTATCATCTTTATTACAATGCTTTTCAGCCAAATAGTATGATGGATGTCCGTAGTCGCACGATTGAAGATCCAGACAAAAGAGTACAAGATAGAATTTCAAAACTTATGCCAGATGAAATTGGCTTTCAGGAAATTGAAGAATTATCCCAGAACGGCGTTGCCCTCTCTTTTAAAATAGAATACACGGTCTTAGAAGCCCTTCTTTCAGAACCTTTGTTGCCAGGTGCCACGACTTTATTGGAAATGAGTTTCCATGCGCAAGTACCCCTACAAATAAGGAGAACTGGAAGGGATAATGCGGAAGGTATCGAATATTCTATGTCACAATGGTATCCTAAATTGGCAGAATATGATATCCATGGTTGGCACACCCACCCCTACGTTGCACGTGAGTTTTATGCGCCATGGGGTAATTTTGATGTTTCTATCACCATAGACAAAAATTACGTGCTAGCAGGGTCCGGAATTTTACAAAACGCAAACGAAATCGGATATGGATATCAAGAGGATGGGGTCGAACTGAAAAAAAATAAGAATAAAACGCTTACTTGGCATTTTATTGCTGAAAATGTACACGATTTCATGTGGGCGGCTGATCCAGACTATACTCATCAAGTTGCACAAGTCCCTAACGGACCCAAACTGCATTTTTTCTACCAGTTAAACTCCGAAACACTGAATTGGCAATCATTACCAGCACTCACCATAAGTGCTTTTACTTATATGAATGAACATTTCGGTAAATATCCTTACAGCGACTTTTACGTAGTGCAGGGTGGAGATGGCGGCATGGAATATCCAATGTCTACCTTGATCACCGGGAATCGGTCCCTTGAAAGTCTTATTGGTGTAACAGTTCATGAGGCCATGCATAGCTGGTATCAAGGCGTACTAGCCACCAATGAAAGTTATTATCCCTGGATGGATGAAGGGTATACTTCCTACGCAACGAGTCTCACCATGAATCATATATGGTCAACTGAATTAAGACCTATGTCTGCAAGTTATCAGGATTATTATAATTTGGTAAAAAGTGGAAAAGAAGAACCCATGTCAACTCATGCCGATCACTTCGAGACAAACATGGCCTACAGCATTGCATCCTATGATAAAGGATCGATAAGTTTATCTCAACTGGGCTATATCGTCGGGGAAACAACGCTTGAAAAAATACTACTTACCTATTTTTATAGATGGCAGTTTAAACACCCCAATCTAGCTGACTTCGTTAAGGTTGCAGAAGATGTTTCGAAATTAGAACTTGACTGGTATTACAACTATTGGGTCAATTCGATTAAAACAATTGATTATAGTATTGATTCTATCTCAAGGGATCAGGATCAGACCCATATTCAGCTCAATAGAATCGGAAAAATGCCTATGCCTATCGATCTAGTAGTGACCCTAAAAAATGGATCAAAAATAAACTACTATATTCCTCTCAGTATCATGCGCGGTGAAAAATCTGCTGAAAATGGACAAAAGAGAGAAACGCTAATCGATTGGTATTGGACCTCTCCCACTTATTTAGTAAATATTAACATCGATCCGGAAAGTATTGAAAGTATTGAAATAGATCCCTCCCAGAGAATGGCTGACGTCGATCGCTCCAATAACACCTTCATTAATCATTAAAGTATTTCTGACTTTAAGGAATATCCGCAACGACAGGCAACACTTGGGTGGGATGTATGGGGTCATTGGAGAAAATAGTTAAATTCTTTAATTGCCTACCTTTGCGATTATAAGGATTGAATGCTATCAACAGGGTGACAGAACCCTTCGGGTTGATGTTAGTTTCCGCTAAGTGCCACTGTACGCAACCACAATCTCATTTTATGGTTCTTATGTTAAGCACTTCATTTCCTTCATTATACAAGGTGACAGCGCTCGATTTCACCTTTCCAGATGACAGCATTTTACCGAAATCAACCTTTGGTAATTCAAACACCAATTTTGGGAATTGATCACTAGCTTGCGGCATTATAGGGTCAAAGTATTCTTGAATCGTGGCAATTACACTTATGTTTTTAATAGGCATATTTTCATCAGTCGTAATCAAGACGATCCCATCTTGTAAGAATCCGAGATCATTCCTTTTCTTAGCGTTATAAACGACGAACATTACACCCTCGGTTTTTGCAGGCAACGTAGTAGGTTCCACTGTCAGTCTGATGAACTCAGGTATCGTTGATTCATCCAATAGAAAGGTAATGGCAGTATCTGCCGTGTTATAGATTGGAAACATTCTTGTTTCCTCCTGATTACTGACCAGCTGTCCCATGTTTAATTTTCTATGCGCCATGTACAAGTTCCCCAGGCTGATGGGTAAGCCATTTTTAACCATTTGGTTCCTTGGTCTGACGTTGCCATTAATCTTAAGATGGATGCTTCTCCCATCACTACTAATGACCGTAATCAATTTATTAAAAGTTCCAGGTCTATTAAAAGGATTAAATTCGGCAGTCACAAATCCTGAATCCCCAGCCGCTAATAACTTATTTTCCCAACGAGAAGTAGTGCAATCACAGGCAGCTATAACCGTATCTATTTTTATACTACCCGGACCCATGTTTTTGAATCTGAACGTATGAAAGACCAATTCATCTTGGCTTATCGTGCCAAAATAAACATTAATTTCATCAAAAGAAAGCATCGCTTGGCCATGTAGTTGGCAAGTCATCAATACAAAAAATAGGATCAGATACTTCATAGTAGATTTAAAAATTAACTGAATAGATCACACAACACAACGGCTGACACCTATAATCAAGCTCATCATAAAAACGTCAAAGACCAATGACCTAAATCATCCCATACCACGTAGGTTCATGATTGGGTTTAAAATGGTCTTGACAGATCCGTATTTAGAAAAAAACCTTCTCTTAGGCGAATATATTTTTTTTTAATGAATTGTCTATGTTTCTTATCAAAAGAACAAAAAAAGAGCGACTCATTAAATGCTGCAATATTTTATAGCTAATGAAACTTATAACTGGCCCGATGGCCTAATAAATATTTAAAACAAGTGCCTAGACCTCAAAAATTACAAAATCATTGACTGTTCATATTTTTTTTTAAACCAAAAAAAAGCCAATATTGAGGTTTAATTGTAAACTATGCTGGCATACCTAAGATCAATACTAGGTTTGCATAAAAAAAATAAATGGCTCGAATATTAACAGGAATTCAAAGCTCGGGAAAACCTCATTTAGGGAATCTATTAGGCGCAATAATACCCGCCATCGAATTAAGTAAACAACTAAAGAATGAATCCTATTTTTTTATTGCTGACCTACATTCTTTAACCACTATTAAAGAGGGTTCGATTCGACAAAAAAATATCCATGCGGTTGCTGCTGCCTGGATGGCTTGTGGATTTGATACCGAAAAAAATGTTTTTTACCGTCAATCCAAAATACCTGAAGTCTGTGAACTAGCCTGGCACCTAAGTTGCTTCACACCTTTCCCAATGCTTGCCAATGCCCATTCCTTCAAGGATAAATCCGAAAAACTTAGCGACGTTAATGCCGGGCTTTTCATTTATCCAGTCCTAATGGCCGCTGATATTTTATTATATGACGCGCATGTCGTTCCTGTAGGAAAAGATCAAAAACAGCACCTT
>JABMNK010000090.1 GCA_013204595.1 Flammeovirgaceae bacterium | reverse complement strand
GTCGAAGAGCTCTTCTTATTCTGAAACAGAAGCGCCCTTTTTGCCTCCTAAATTCTTCTTTCTTCCAGAAACTGTTAATTGATTCTTCACTACCTTAATTAACTCACCCATAGGATTATTTCCTACCAAGTACCTCATGTTGCTATTATAATTTTCTGTTTTCATTTTGTGTTAGAAATAATGTGTGTTAGAAATTTGATTGGTTTGTATTAATATAAGTAAAGGCCGATATAGGTAGCCTTTGACGCCACAAAACACGTTCTTTATTATTATCTGAATTGGCTAAAAATATTATCATTTAGTTACGTTCATTCTCTTGAAATTGAATGTATAGTTTCCTTCCAAGTTCCGTCAATAATCCTTGAATATAATGATCAAGAATTTGAACTTGGACACGAGAAAATTCAAAAGTTGAATTCGGAAAAATTTTTTCATCATACAAAAACCTAATCTGCTCTACGCGAATTTTGGCCAGTATTTTAGAGTCTAGCCCTAATCGATAATAGCCTTCTTTAATACCACGATCGAGATTTTCCTCCATCATCCCTTGAATGAATTCATTATTAAATTTCAAAAAACAGTCCCAAGCCTGGGGATGAAATCTTTGTAAATCAAAAAGTATCGAAGGATTTATCTGACCAAGGTTCTTTCTCATGTCCTTTGCCAAGCGATGCATCTCCTCTATGGAATTCATTGAAGTTTTTTTTATCTCCAAAAAATTTAAAGTTTCTCTTTCAATATGTGCCTTTGCAACAGCCAAAACAAGACTATCCTTATTGTCAAAATATTGATATAGGGTTTTCTTAGACATCGACAAAGCACTTGCAATGTCATCCATAGTAACTCTTTTAACGCCTAATTGCATAAAAAGTTCCTCCGATTTGCCTAAAATTTTAGATTCAATCAAAATAAGCTTGTGTTCATTAGATAGCAAAGATAGAACGGAAACTTCAGAATCC
The DNA here is from genome assembly GCA_013204595.1 of Flammeovirgaceae bacterium. Lineage (GTDB taxonomy): Bacteria > Bacteroidota > Bacteroidia > Cytophagales > Cyclobacteriaceae > UBA4465. The sequence continues at coordinate 11,048 of JABMNK010000090.1, read as the reverse complement.
AAAAAAGTTTCCATGGTTTTTACATAAAAACAATATTTTTGCAGTAAATAAAAAAACGTCCTCAATTGACAAAAATCTTTAAAACCCTATCCGGCCAAGATTATGAACTCTTCTATTCAGTTAGCGGAATAGGAAATCATGCCGTCTTGATGTTTCATGGGTTTGGGCAAAATCATAGCATCTATGATCCTTATTACAAAAATGCACCTTCCTGTTGCTATTATGCCCTTGATCTATTTTATCATGGCAAAAGTACGCGGCCAGATACGCAATTATCGTCAGAGGATTGGCTCGAAATCATGCAGGTTTTTCTGAATAAAGAGCAAATTGACGACTTTTCTGTCATCGGGTTTAGCCTTGGCGGTAGATTTGCCCTTTTCATGGCCCTTCATTTTCAACTGCGTATTAAGCATTTAATTTTAATCGCTCCAGATGGATTTTATAGGTCTCCGTGGTACCTAATGAGCACTTCATGGCCCACCCAGCTGTTTTTTAGCTTCTTAGTCAATCACAGGACCTCTTTTAATACCGTTATGAAATTGCTGAAAATAATTGGTTTTGTGAACGCCTCGATGACTAAATTTATTGATAGAGAACTGTCCAACGATGCTGATCTCAAACGAGTCTATCGATCATGGACTTATTTCAAACCAATTCACATCCCCCAAAAAAAAATAAAAATTCTTTTAACTAAGATCGCTTCTATTCATGTTTTCTTGGGCAAAAAAGACCCCCTAATCAAAGCCAAAAAAGTGATCCCATTTTTCAATTGCATGTCTTGCACACTCCTGAGCGCGAAGCATCATAAACTCCCACAACATCCTGCTGTTCTCGCCTATTTAAATGACGTCCTTAATAATCCTTCTTTAAAGAGTCCATAAACATCAAATTTTAATCTACTTTTGCACGGAATTATTAAGCTCAAATGATCTACTTTTTCCAATTATCCGAATTTGAATATTTTGCTGTCGGGTCAAAAAAAACACTCGATACCGAGGAACTAAATAAATTAACTTGGTTATTTTCAGGAGCCCAACATCTTGAAATAAATCGAATTCCTGATTCTTTTGTGGGTCCGAGAAAAGAGATGGTGACTCCTTGGAGCACCAATGCGGTAGAAATCACCCAAAACTGTAATATTGACGGTATTTATAGAATTGAACAATTCTATAAAGATCAGATCACTTTTGATCCCATGCTCGAGCAAACCTATACAGGGTTGGATCAAGAACTATTTATCCTGACCCAAACACCAGAGCCGATCAAATTCATCAAAGACATTATTCTTTTTAATGAGGCGGAAGGCTTGGCTTTAAGTCCAGAAGAAATCACCTTTTTAAACGGTGTTTCTGACGAGATTGGTCGGCCGCTTTCTGATTCCGAACTTTTTGGTTTTTCACAGATCAACTCAGAGCATTGTCGACATAAAATATTCAATGGTACGTTTATTATTGACGGACAGGAGCAGGAAAAATCACTATTTCAATGGATCAAACAAACGGCAAAGGATCATCCCAATTTTATCGTTTCGGCCTATAAAGATAATGTGGCCTTTATTCAAGGGCCAAGAATTGAACAGTTCGCACCCAAAACACAGGATAAGCCAGACTATTTTGAGACCAAAGATTTTGACTCCGTCATTTCTCTTAAAGCAGAAACGCACAATTTCCCCACTACAGTAGAGCCGTTTAATGGAGCGGCTACCGGAGCCGGCGGAGAAATCCGAGATCGACTTGCGGGCGGTCAAGGTAGTTTTCCGTTAGCTGGTACGGCCGTCTATATGACCTCATACCCTAGGTTGGAAAAAGGACGTGCTTGGGAAGAAGCTATTGAAGCCCGACCTTGGCGCTATCAGACCCCGGAAGATATTTTGATTAAAGCCTCAAACGGTGCTAGCGATTTCGGTAATAAATATGGACAACCACTTATCTGCGGCTCTTTGCTCACTTTTGAACACCAAGAGGATGATACCGTCTATGGGTTTGATAAAGTAATCATGTTGGCTGGGGGTATTGGATTCGCGAAATTAAAAGAAGCACAAAAAAAACAAGTTACCGCTGATCAAAAAATCATCATTCTAGGGGGCGATAATTACCGAATTGGCATGGGAGGTGGTGCAGTTTCATCGGTCGAAACGGGTGCGTTCACAAATACTATCGAATTAAATGCTGTACAGCGTTCCAATCCAGAAATGCAAAAGCGGGTAGCAAATGCCGTTCGCGCAATGGCAGAATTGGATGAAAACCCAATCATTTCCATTCACGATCATGGCGCAGGGGGACACCTTAATTGCCTCTCGGAATTAGTGGAAGACACCGGTGGAATCATTCACATACAGCAACTCCCCATAGGAGATCCTACCTTGTCTGACAAAGAGATTTTAAGTAATGAATCTCAAGAGCGAATGGGCTTGGTCATTGCACCTGAACATACTGACTATCTTAGAAATGTATCAGCCCGAGAGCGTGCCCCCTACTATGAAGTCGGTGAGACTACCTCGGATCATAGATTACTCTTCAAAGGCAAAGAGAGCACCAAACCCTTTGATTTAAAATTAGAACATCTTTTTGGGGCGTCACCTATCACCTTATTGAACGACACCACACAGATAAGATCATTTAAAAATGCCACTTATCATACGGATCAGTTAAAATCAATGATCGCTGCTGTGTTAACCCTTGAAGCTGTAGCAAGTAAAGATTGGCTAACCAATAAGGTTGATCGTTCTGTTACAGGAAAAGTCGCGGTACAGCAAACAGTAGGTCAAATCCAATTACCTTTGAACAATGTAGCGGTAATGGCCCTTGATTTCAAAAGTCACAAGGGAGCCGCCATCGCTATCGGCCATGCCCCCGCGGCCGCATTAATCGATCCTGGTGCTGGGTCAAGATTGTCTGTTGCAGAGGCTTTAACCAACATGGTTTTTGCGCCATTGACCCATGGGCTAATGGGCATCTCTCTCAGCGCCAACTGGATGTGGCCATCCAAAAATGACGGGGAAGACAGTCGGCTATATAAAGCTGTTAAAGAAATTAGCGAATTTGCTTCTGGACTCGGCATCAACATTCCAACGGGTAAAGATTCGCTCTCAATGACTCAAAAATATCCGGGAGGTAAAAAGATACTAGCACCTGGTACGGTCATCATAAGCGCTGGAGCGGAAGTGAGCGATGTACGACGCGTAATTCTTCCAGCAGTTATTGCTGAGCCAAAAAGTCATTTTATCTATGTTGATTTTGCTGGTGGTGATTTTCACTTGGGTGGAAGTAGTTGGGCGCAGACAAAAAGTACCTTGGGGAGTCAAGCCCCAGATGTATCTGTAGCTATATTAAAAAATGCCTTTACGGCAGTTCAACTGTTAATTGCAGAAAATCTCATTCTTTCGGGTCACGACGTATCTAGCGGTGGGTTGATAACTACGTTATTGGAGATGAATTTTCCCAATACTACCGGTGGAATGAATATCGATTTGAGTAAACTAATTGAACCTGATTGGATCAAAATACTGTTTTCGGAAAAACCTAGCGTAGTGCTGCAAGTAACATCAGCAGCAATAGAAAAGCTGGAAGGAATGAATCTTTCCTATTTTTTACTGGGTCATCCAACTGAGGATAGATACTTAAGGATCTCCAAAAATAAAGAAACAGTTGAGCTAGCCATTGATGAATATCGCAAAATCTGGAGTCACACATCATATCTATTAGATCGAAAACAAACAAGGCCTACGCTGGCAGAACAACGATTTAATGAATATCACCTACAGCCCCTCACCTACCATTTTCCAGAAAACTTCAGCGGCACACTTCGTTCCTTTGAAATCGACCTAAATAGGAAATCAACTTCGGGTTTTAAAGCTGCTATTATTCGTGAAAAAGGTGTAAATGGGGATCGAGAAATGGCCTATAGTCTATGGATGGCAGGATTTGACGTGAAAGATGTCCACATGACGGACTTGATTTCGGGTAGAGAAAATCTAAAAGACATCAATATGATCGTCTTTGTGGGTGGGTTTTCTAATTCAGACGTATTAGGATCCGCAAAAGGTTGGGCAGGATCTTTTCTGTTCAATGCCAAAGCCAAACAAGCATTGGATGATTTTTATGACCGGCCGGACACCCTGAGCCTCGGTGTTTGCAACGGTTGTCAGTTAATGATGGAATTAGAGAAAATTTATCCTGGTAGAGATAAACACCCTAAACTCAGACATAATAGTTCTGGAAAGTTCGAATCCTCCTTTATAAATGTGAGTATTCAAGAAAACAATAGTGTGATGTTTGGTTCTCTTTCAGGCACACGCCTAGGTATTTGGGTAGCTCATGGCGAAGGTAGGTTTGAGATGCCCGAATCTGAAGACCATTACCTTATTCCGCTCAAATATAGTTATGACGCTTTTCCAGCCAATCCGAATGGAAGCACCTACGGAACTGCTGCCCTCGCTTCTGAAGACGGTCGTCACCTGGCTTTAATGCCGCATTTGGAACGATCTATCTTCCCTTGGAATTGGCCTCATTATGGGGATAAAATGGCACATGAGGTAACTCCTTGGGTGGAAGCTTTTGTTAATGCCAAGAATTGGGTGGCAGAAAAAACAAAGAAAGATTGATGAAATATCATAATATTCAAAAATGCCTTTTTAATTTAAAAAAATAACTTCTACTTTTGCCGTCTAATTGGCCTATGGTGTAACTGGCAACACGTCTGATTTTGGTTCAGAAGAGTCTAGGTTCGAGCCCTAGTAGGCCAACAAAAAGCTACTTCCCGGAGCTGTATTTTTTTAAAGATATAAGGGATGATACTTTAAAATATGACGCTCGTTAAAATTTTCCCTGGAAAAGGGACTCAAGGTTTAGCCGAAAAGATAGCACATGCTTATGACTATCCTCTCGGGGCTATTACTTCGCAAAAATTTAGCGATGGAGAGATACATGTGAGTTACAATGAGTCTATCCGTGGATGTGAGGTTTTTTTAATACAATCTACCGCACCACCAGCAGAAAATATATTAGAGCTTTTGCTCATGATAGATGCGGCAAGAAGGGCAAGTGCCAAATATGTAACCGTCGTGGTTCCCTATTTCGGCTATGCACGACAAGACAGAAAGGACAAGGCAAGGGTTTCGATTGCCGCCAAACTTATCGCGAATCTTCTTTCAGCGGCGGGAGCGGATCGATTAATGACCATGGACTTGCATGCGGGACAAATACAAGGTTTTTTTGACATCCCTGTAGATCACTTAGACGCTAGTGCCATTTTCGTTCCCTATTTAAAATCAAAAAATTTAAAGAATTTAGTGTTTGCCTCTCCAGATGTAGGTGGCAGTGCTAGGGCTAGAAGTTATGCTAAATTCTTCAACGCAGATATCGTTATTTGTGACAAGCAGAGAAAAAGAGCCAATGAAATTGCCTCAATGCAGGTCATTGGAGATGTTGAAGGTAAAAATGTAGTATTGGTAGATGATATGATTGATACTGCTGGAACAATAAGTAAGGCAGCTGATTTAATCAAAGAGAAAGGTGCTGCTTCGGTGCGAGCTTTTTGTGCGCATGGCATTCTCTCAGGGAAAGCCTATGAGACTATTGAGTCGTCTGTCTTGGAGGAAGTTGTCATCACGGACTCTATACCTCAGAAGCACCAACATGAAAAAATAAAAGTTTTGAGCGTGGACGAATTGTTTGCAAAAGCAATTCGACGCGTGCATAGCCACGAATCAATAAGTGAGCTATTTATTTAGTTAAATAATTTAAATTAATTTATATGAAAACTGTTGAGATTATAGGGTATTATAGAGCAAATCTTGGCAAAACCGAATCCAAAAGACTAAGAGGTGAAAGTTTTGTTCCTTGTGTGATGTATGGTGGTAAAGAGCAAATTCATTTTTCCTCGCCGATGATTCTGTTTCGCGATTTGGTATATACACCCGAAGCGTGTTTTGTAGAACTAAATATTGAAGGAGATATCAAAAAAGCGATTCTTCAAGATATTCAGTTTCACCCAGTAAGTGAGGTGATTCTTCATGCCGACTTTTTAGAATTGTTTGACGAAAAGATGGTCAAGATGAGCATCCCTATTCGTACCGTTGGCGTTGCTCCTGGTGTGCAAACCGGAGGGAAATTGGTTATGAAAATGCCCAAAATTAATATTAGTGCATTACCTGCAAATATGCCTGATTTTATAGAGGTTGATATTTCTGCTCTTGAATTGGGGAAAACGTTTAAAGTTGGCCAATTACAAGCAAAAAATTATGACATACTAACAAGTCCGTTGGTTTCTATTTGCTCCATCGAAGTACCTAGGGCCATGAGAGGCAAAGGTGTTGGTGAAGAAGAGAATGAAAAGAAGTAATTCGTTAATCATGATATCTATCGTATTTAAAACCCACCCTTTAGGTGGGTTTTTTTATGTTTGCACTAATTTTCCATTATGAAATATTTAATTGTCGGTCTTGGTAATCCTGGGGTAACATATGAGCTTACCCGACACAATGTTGGTTTTCTAATTCTCGACAGATTAGCAGATCAAAACAAATTAAAATTCGAGCAAGGTCGCTATGGCTTTTGGACCCTTCTTAAACACAAAGGCAGGAGTATCTATTTATTGAAACCTACCACTTTCATGAATCTAAGTGGCAAAGCAGTGAATTATTGGCAAAAAGAATTAGCTATACCTAAGTCCAACTTAATAGTCGCTACTGATGATCTAGCACTCCCCTATGGGAAATTGCGCATACGCAAGAAAGGCTCATCAGGTGGCCATAATGGGCTAAAAAATATTGAAGAATCGCTCTTCTCGACTGAATATCCAAGGCTGCGCTTTGGTGTAAGTAATGACTTTCAGCAAGGACAACAAGTCGACTATGTCTTGTCCCCCTTTGGGAAAGAACAATTAAAAGATCTCGTAGTGCACATGGATAGCGCCATCGAAGCCTTGATGGCCTTTTGCACCATCGGTATAGAATTGACTATGACCCAACACAATGGATAAACACCTTGACCTCCTACTATCAATAAAGCAACGACCACGTTTGATTTCAAAAAGTAGTTTTCAACACGATACAATTAAATGAGCCAGGAGATACTCGTTATTGGAGGGGGTGCCGCTGGCTTTTTTACGGCCATAAATATCAAAGAAAAACATCCTTCCTATAAGGTCACCATATTAGAAAAGACTAGCAATACCTTATCAAAGGTAAAAGTGTCTGGGGGTGGGCGCTGTAACGTTACCAATGCCAGAACCGAACCAGGAGCCTTAATCAAATATTATCCTCGCGGCTCCAAGAGACTATACAAACCCTTTGAGCGTTTTTCGACTGCCAATATGAGACAATGGCTTGAAAAAAGAGGTGTGCAAACCAAATCAGAAGATGATCAAAGAGTTTTTCCCATCACCAATGACTCGCAAACTATTATAAATTGTTTCGAAAATGAGATCAATCGACTAGGCATTCTAATTAATCATCAATGCGCGGTCAAGAAAATTGAAAAAAAGAAGCGATGGCATGTCTATACGGATCATCAAGAATTTAAATCAGATCAAATTGTTTATGCAACAGGGGCTTCCCCCTCCTCATGGAAAATTCTTTCAGAACTCGGTCTTGAAATCACCAATATTGTCCCCTCTCTTTTCACCTTCAATATTGACGATCCAAGAATTAAAGATTTACCTGGCACGGTATTTCCAAATGCAAAAGTGAGAATCTCAGGAACAAAAATGCAAGAAGAAGGTCCTGTCTTAATTACGCATTGGGGACTTAGTGGTCCTGCTATTTTAAAACTCTCAGCACTAGGTGCTCATTTGCTAGCAAAAAAAAAATATGCTTTTTTAATCCAACTAAATTTAAGCCAACAATCTGCAGAATCCTTGGCCAAAATTTTTGATGAATTAAAAGCCAGTTCCCCAAAAAAGAAATTAAAAAATCACAAAATTGATGGCATCCCTAATCGGTATTGGGAACATCTCCTTAACATGCTAAATGGATCAGAAATTCTTTGGGGTCAAATGAATAAACGCCTTCAAAATCAACTCATTGAACAGCTTACTCAGGCAACCTTCAGCGTCACAGGAAAGAGCCCTTTCAAAGAAGAATTTGTGACAGCTGGTGGCGTTGACCTTAAAGAAATTAATTTTAACACTATGGAGACCATTCGCTTTCCTGGATTATTTCTAGCAGGAGAAGTGCTCGATATTGATGCGCTGACGGGTGGCTTTAATTTTCAGGCATGCTGGACGGAAGGGTGGATTATTTCAGAATCGATTTAGTACTTTTGTGTCATGACAAATCACCTGATTACCCTAGGGCTACAAATTGTACCTAAAAGCAAGACCCATGATACCTACAGCTTAGTTGACCGGGCCATAGAAGTCATTCAACAAAGTGGGATCAAATATCAAATCACTCCTTTTGAAACCGTAATGGAAGGCAAGTACGAAGACATCATGATGATCTCCGAAATCGCTCAAAAAGCTGTTCTGGAAGCAGGGGCTGAAGAATGCTTAGTCTATTACCGCATTCACTACCGAAAAAATCAGGATGTTACTTTTGAGGAAAAAAGATTGGCACGCTGATTAACGCCTGGTTCTTATAAGGGTAAATATCGTCGACAGGACCAATTAACTAATCCCTGCTCCATTGGATGCTGCCGCATCTGGAACTACCGCCTTGAGACTACCCTCTTTATTTTCAGCAAAGAGCAACATCCCTTGTGATTCAATACCCATGATCATGCGAGGCGCCAAATTGACCAAAACCATTACTTTTTTGCCGATCATTTCCTCTGGCGTAAAATGTTTGGCAATACCGCTGACAATAGTGCGCTTATCAATTCCTGTGTCAACCGTGAACTTAAGCAACTTATTGGATTTTAATACGGGCTCTGCCGTCAATACCTGCCCAACTCTCAAATCCATCTTTGAAAAATCCTCATAACTGATCATAGGTTTTGAAGGCGCTATCAGTTGCTCCTCAATCGAATTATCTTTTTTGGTATTCATAAGCTTCTGAATTTGTTTCTCAATCACATCATCTTCTACTTTTTCAAACAACAACCTACCTTCACCAATAGAAGTACCCCCCTGCAAATTACTTGGCTTGCCCGCATCTGTCCAATTCAGATGATCCATATTAATCATTTGATTGAGTTTCTCGTAAGTAAATGGAAGAAAAGGTCTTGATAAAACGCCCAATGAAGCGGCTATTTGCAAGCTTACATTCATAATCGTACCTACTCTTTCAGGGGTTGTTTTAATCAATTTCCAGGGTTCTGTTTCTGCCAAATATTTGTTGCCCAATCGTGCCAAATCCATCAAATACCCCAGCGCTTCTCTAAACTTGAATTGATCCAACGAATGGGCTATTCTTTGGGGGAAAATTTCAAGATTCGCTAAAGCATCAAGATCAACCTGTTCATATGATGTGATGTCGGGAACTTTTCCTCCAAAAAACTTATGTGTCAGCACCACCGCTCTATTGATGAAATTACCATAGATAGCAACCAACTCACTATTATTACGTATTTGAAAATCCTTCCAAGTGAAATCATTATCCTTAGTTTCTGGCGCATTTGCCGTCAGGACATAACGCAGAACATCTTGTTGTTCTGGGAATTCTATCAAATATTCATGTAACCAAACAGCCCAATTACGAGAGGTAGATATTTTATTTCCTTCTAGATTTAAAAACTCATTAGCAGGTACATTATCAGGTAGGATATAAGACCCCTCAGCCTTAAGAATAGAAGGAAATATAATGCAATGAAAGACGATATTGTCTTTACCAATAAAATGTACCAGCTTGGTGTCCTCTTTCTTCCAATAATCTTCCCAATTTTTTCCAGTTGCTTGGGCCCATTCCTGTGTGGCTGAGATATACCCAATCGGCGCATCAAACCAAACATAAAGAACCTTGCCTTCGGCACCTTTGACCGGCACCTTAATTCCCCAATCCAAATCTCGCGTCATCGGACGTGGCTTCAATCCTCCGTCTATCCAACTTTTACATTGGCCCGAAACGTTCGTTTTCCATTCTTTATGGTCTTCGAGTATGTATTGCTTTAAAAAATCCTCATAGCGATCCAATGGGAAATACCAATGCTTGGTTTCCTTCATAATGGGCACTTCGCCTGACAACATGGACTTTGGATTGATCAGCTCGGTCGGACTCAATGTTGAACCACAATTCTCACATTGATCACCATAGGCGCCATCAAAACTACAAGTTGGGCAAGTTCCTTTAATATAGCGATCGGCTAAAAATTGATGTTCTTTATTGTCATAAAACTGCTCCGACACGTGCGCTTCAAATGCCCCCTTCTCATAAAGTTTTTTAAAGTAATCAGCAGCCGTTTGATGGTGCTGCGGAGAAGATGTTCTTGAATAAATATCAAAACTTATTCCAAAAGATTCAAAAGAATTTTTGATCATTTCATGATAATGATCAATAATTTGCTGCGGGGTTTTTCCTTCTTTACGAGCTTTGAGTGTGATGGCCACACCATGCTCATCGGACCCACCAATAAAAGCGACATCCTTTCCTACAGCTCTTAAATATCTGACATATATGTCTGAAGGGACATACACTCCTGCCAAATGGCCAATATGCAAGGGGCCGTTGGCATAGGGCAATGCAGCGGTTACAGTATATCTTTTAAAGTTCTTTTCAGCCATTTTTAAATGAATTTCCTATGCAAATATAGATTATGACTAGGTATCTAAGTGATCAATTCATTTTTATTTAAAAAAAGCATCCCTTTATTAAGAAATAAAAACACTAATTTTGCGGCTGATTCAAAACGAACATGCAAGAAATCAGAAACATCGCTATCATCGCTCACGTTGACCACGGCAAGACCACTTTGGTGGACAAAATCATTTATTTTTCAGAAATAATGAGAGAATCTGCTGAAAAAGTAGATCTCATTTTGGATAACAATGACCTTGAACGAGAACGAGGCATTACTATCCTATCAAAAAATGTATCCATTCACTATAAAGGTGTTAAAATCAACATCATCGACACTCCTGGTCACTCTGACTTTGGTGGTGAAGTAGAACGC
>JABMNK010000089.1 GCA_013204595.1 Flammeovirgaceae bacterium | reverse complement strand
TCTTCTTTGAAAATATTTTCAATGATAGGAAAATAAAGATGCATTCGATCGATCTTTAATTGGTAGTATTTGGGACTGCGTGTGAGTGCTTCGACATCTTTTTGAATTTCATTGATGGCTTGTCTGGTTAAAACCAACTTTAGGTTTCCAAAGGTTATTTCTCTGGGCACCACTGGGGTTGTATTAGCCGCCGAAATGAGGGCATTGAGAAGTAGTAGACAAAAGGATAGTGATCTCATTTTTTTCTCATTAACATAAGACCATCCCTAATGGGGAGCAACAGGTTTTCAATTCTAGGATCGTCATGAATGGTCTTATTAAAGGCTTTTAAAGCATTTGTTTTTTTATCGGATTCTTTTTCTTCAATGACTTTCCCATTCCAAAGAACATTATCTGCAATAATATAGCCTCCGGGTCTCAATTGATCAATGATGAGGTCAAAATACTTTAGATAATTTTCCTTGTCTGCGTCTATGAAGACGAGGTCCCATATGTCGATTAGGGCAGGAATGAGCACTACGGCAGGCCCGATTTTGAAGATGATCTTTGATTTATAGGGTGATCGATCAAAATTATTGCGGGCTCTTTCCGCAAGTTCTTCATTGACGTCGATGGTGACTATTTGACCATTTTCAGTTAATCCTTCTGCCAAACATAGCGTACCGTAGCCTGTAAAGGTGCCAATTTCAAGAATGCGGTTAGGTTGAATCATATGACTAAAAAGGGAGAGTAACCGTCCTTGAAAATGGCCACTAAGCATTCTTGGATTTATTACATGTAGATGAGTGTCACGGCTCACTTCTTTTAACAAGTCGTTTTCTTGGGTTGTTACGGCTTCTACATATTGCCTAATTTCAATTGGCAAAAAATCCATAGGTAAATCTAATTAGAAATCTGAGTGAGGCAAAAAGGTGAGCGAGCTCATTTGATCTAATTGCAGAGTTTTTTGTGCAATATCTTGAATAATTTCTGGCGATACTTCGTCTATTTTTTTAAAAATATGATCTAAAGAGGGAATTTTATTCAGGTCGAGTAGACTTTTGGCCATCATTAACATTAGGGCATTATTATTTTCTTCGGACATGGCAAGTTGACCTTTGAGTTGTTCTTTGGCCACATGTAATTGACGTGCCCCCATTCTGATTTGTTTGAGTTTGTTAAGCTCTTGATTTATCAAAGATTTGCTCCTTTTGAAGTTAACGGGATCTGTTGCAAAACCGATGCTGAACAAGCCAGTATCGATATAGGATGAAAATTGAGCCTCTACCCCATAGACAAAGCCGTGCTTTTCACGAAGATTTAAATTAAGTCGTGAATTCATTCCTGGCCCCCCCAAGATATTTGTTAACAAGTAGAATGGGATGCGTTCTGGTGCGTGAAGATTATAGGCGGGAAGTCCCATTAAGTAATGAACTTGTGAAATTTCTCTTCGCTGCTCTTCTTGTTTGGGCTGATAATCACTAAAAAACAATCGATTTCTAAGACTATTTCGGGGAATTAGATGATCGAAATATTTTTTAATTAGTCTATGGATTTTTTTTTCGGAAATATTGCCGACACATGAAAAAACGATGCGCTCAAAATCCAAATGGGTTTTAACGAATTTCAGGAAATCTTCTTTTTTAATATTTTTAACTGAGGCCTCTGTTCCAAGAATATTGCGACCTAAAGGATGTGCACTAAAGACCAGCTCATCAAAATCGTCCATGATGGCATCCTCGGGTGTATCCTGATACATCGACATTTCCTCAAGGATGACTTGGCGTTCTTTTTCGATCTGTTTTTCAGGAAAAAGAGAATGGAAGGTAATATCTACGAGTAATTCAATGGCCTTTTCTATATGAATATCTAAAACAGACGCATAAAAACAAATTTTTTCCTTAGTCGTGTAGGCGTTCAATTCACCCCCAAGAGATTCTAGTCGATTGATGATGTGAAAAGATCGTCTCTTTTGTGTCCCCTTAAAGGCCATATGCTCCCAGAAATGTGCGATGCCTTGTTTTTCAGGATCTTCATCACGACTGCCAATGTCCAGCATGATGCCTACATGGACAATTTTGGTGTAGTTCATTTCTTTGTGGATGGCCCTGATGCCATTGGCTAATTCTGTAAAATAATATTCTTGCATTTGAGCGGTAAACCTAAGGCTATTTATAGAAACGATTGATATGTTTAATGCTCAAGCTGAAACGATCTTTTTTGAAATGAAATAAATGCATCTATTATATTTTTATCGACTTGCCAAATGCGTTATGTGATCTTTTGGGATGAACGTTTAATCGTATAATCATTTAAAGCAAATCGTTCCCTCAAATATCGCAATAGATTGTTTAGGAAGAAAAGGAAATCAAGGACTAATTATAGGCGATTCAGGGATTTTAAATTCAAGTTTCTTGCGGATGATTCCCTTTTGAACTTCTACGGTTAACTAGACTGCTTATTTGGGCCATCTATATAAATTATTATAGATACTCAATGGATTGAAGGGGCACTTTTAATTCGCCTTCAATCCATTGAATTTTTTATGGATAAAAAATAACCTCCACTTTTAGCAAATGAAGGTTAAAAAATATATTATTTTAAAGTCCTATAGTTCAGACTAATTAGCACATTCTCCCATTGAATAATCCTCAATTCCTGCAGCTTCGGCAAAGCAACTGTTGCTATATGTATTACCGTCAGAACCGCAAACAGGCATCCAGATTTCTGCACAAACCGCTACATTACATTCCCCTTGTGTCCATTCTTTAACGCCTTCTGCTAATGCATAGCATTCATTACCATATGTGATTCCGTCACCACCACAAACAGGTTCATATACATTTGGGCAGGCATCCTCCTCATCACAAGAACCTAGAGCAATTAAAAATAATAGTGAAGCTAAAAGCGAAGAATATTTCATCTTTAAAATGTTTGTTTTAAGTACTAGAACTACAATCGTGCCAAAAATACATCTTACTGAAAAAATGAAGATCATAGGGTTTTATCTATATCTAATCCTTAGCGATTTCGTCTCATCAAAGGTCATAATGAGTCTGCATACCCAAGTCTTTATCCCCTTTTACAAAGATGTCAAAGAGGGTTTGGGTTAGAACGATTTTAAGGATGATAAATAGTTAAAAAGCCCTTATCGAACGAACATAGCCATGGCCGCTCTTATCAGAGTAGTTCTGAAAGCCAATATAGAAATTCTGTAACCACGCAATCTTATTACCTAATTGCATTGAACTCCAATAGTAGAGACTCGAAAAATCACCAACATTTCCTAATCCAAAAACATCGCCTTGACCAATATTTTCATGCATTTTTTATTGGTATCGGCATGGATCTTATAAAGCTAACTTCCTATTCTTAAATTAATGGTAGTTACTGAATTTAGGAGTAAAAATGAGGCACTCTATTCTTTTTTTTCAATAAAGAGCTGCTCATCTATGGATGGGAATAAGGCCAAGGCATTTTGATAATAAAGTTTTTTCAGTACCGTATCGGGCAGTCCTAGGCCATACATTTTCCAATGGGCATGACGCTTTCGATAATAATCAAAGTATTCATCTTCTGTTTCCAGCACCCGAAAATAGGTATGATATTCATTCACCTTGTAACTATCTTTCCCAAACAATATACGATCTTGATACTGTACAAAAAATTGTCGAGCTCTTTTGGGTTGACGTCCCAATTCAGCAAGGACGGCACCGATTTCTGTCATTACATTGGGATATTGATCCAAATGCTTACCCAATCGATCCAGGTCGTTCCCCATCCAACCCAAATGGGCATTGATGAACGTCGTATTTGAATGTTTTTTAAAAACAGCATGTTGTTCTGCCAATATAGATTCAAAAGAGGGCACTTTTTCAGGGTCACGGTAACGTCCTGGCTTTTGGCGTAATTCCAACCAACGTTCGTTGAATGCGTCTTTAGGATCCCAAAAAGAGGACGGTTCCGCGGAATGAATTAAAACAGGGATTTTATGTTTCCCACAAGCTGCCCATATGGGATCTAGGCGTGGATCGTTAATGGCAATTCGATTTCCATCACGGTCTTTGTCTGTTAATCCCAGCGACTTGTATACTTTCAGGCCTATGACGCCTTGGGCAACCGCATCAGCTATTAATTTTTCATTTTGCTCAGCAAAATCAGCATCAGCTATTAATTCAAAATCAACATTCAAAAATAAGCCGAAGCGGGTAGGAGCGTTGTCATGGATGTTTGCTAAGGATTTCTTCAAATATAAGCCTCGAAAGCCACTCAAGTTCACCATGAAAGCCATATTCAGTGCATCCATTTCATGGACTAGTTTGGATAAATCCTTGATAGGCATGTCAAATTGGTGATTATGAACATCAACAAATGGATATTTCGAATGCGTAATGATATTTTCAGGTACTTTTAAAGTGGAGATGGGTGTATATTCCTCGATATCCATCACGTTGGTCTGCTGACGAATGACATCATAGGAATAATAGATGCCAATGACAGCAATAGCTAAAGCAAAACTTAACGTAAAAAAGATTTTAATAAACCGACCCAGCCAACGCATCAATTGATGGGAATGTTGATTTCAGTGGTATCCCAGCGCATGCGCATAATGATATTTTTAGGAGATTTTTCAAAGTCTATGGTAAATTGATCTACCACTTTAATTAGGTTGATCTTATCAAGGTTAATTCGGGCAATGATTCCTGCTGGATCAGGTTCTTGCGTACCTAATCCGAAAGGATCAGCGTGAACAACTAATTCCCAATAACTTTCTTGAGGGTAGGCATACAACCGATAACTGCCAGCCTCTAAATCGACACCTGCAAATGTGATCGCTTGATTGACTTCTATTTTTGTAGCTAAATTAGCTCCAAGGCGCCAATATTTTCCATTAGGCAAAAGGGCTCCTTGTGATTCATTACCGAATATAAGGCGCCCATTTTTGTGAGGTCGGGAATAGGTGACTTCCATCTTTAAATCATCTTTAGTAAATACTGCGGACCCTTGAGGACTTTTTGGATTGATGAACAAGGCATAATAGAAATAGCCAACTATGGCTAAGATCAATATTAAAACAGCAATGCTGATTTTTTTAAACAAGTTCATAGATAGGGAAGTTTATTGTCAAAGCTACAAAATCATATCTTCTAGTGAGATCAAATCGAATAAAAGATTAATGTGACCTATCGTTTAGGTTTCATCTTAGGTATTGGGTTGAGTACGGTAAAGAAAAGATAAAAAAGATTGGCAGAGAGAAGGTAATCTATACAGGCGATTATTGTGCATTTGAAAACACTCAATTGCTGGGAGAAGTATGCTTACTACGTAAGCTCAAGCAATATACCCAACTGAGCTGAGGGATTTTTTGAGGAGGTTTAGGTGGAAGAGGTGCAATTCATCTTTAGGTTCGAAATAATGCTTTATTAGCGGATACTGTCAACTTACTGAAAAGTTGGATAAAACAATAAATCAATTAACATATATCTCCACAACGTACGACATGGTTGTTAAAAAATATCTTAGCTATCTTCGATTGCGTTTTGGTGACTAAATGATTTTTTAATATTGTTTCCTCAGATGAAATATCATAAAATAGATTCAGGCCTTTTTATTGAAAATAGAAAGCGACTTATTGATAAACTTTTGCCTAATTCGGTTGTTGTCCTATTGTCCAATGACAGAATGCCAACTAATGCTGACGGGTCCATGCCTTTTAAGCAAAATACCAATTTATTTTATTTGACAGGGATAGATCAGGAAGAATCCATACTCATTTTGGCACCCGATCATCCCAATCAAAAATTAAGAGCTCAATTGTTCCTAAAAGAGACAGATAAACACATTGCGGTTTGGGAAGGGCAGAAATTATCCAAAATGGAGGGGTTTTTTGTTTCCGGTATTGAGCAGGTTCATTGGTTATCCCATTTTGATGATGCATTGAAGCAAGTCATATCTGAGAGCCAACAAGTCTATCTCTATCAAAATGAGCATTCAAGGAAGTCAAGTGTGGTGGAAACTGCTCATGATCGTTTTGCTGCTAAAATGAAACAAGCATACCCACTGTATGATTACAAGAGATTGGCACCGATTATTTATGAATTGAGAACGATCAAGTCAGTAGTGGAGGTTGCGCTCATCCAAGAGGCTTGCCGAATCACAGAGGTCGGATTCAAAAACATGTTGTCCACAGTGAAGCCGGGCATTTGGGAGTTTGAGTTAGAGGCAGAATATGCCTATCATTTTTTGCGCAATCGATCTCGGGGATTTGCTTATGAGCCTATTATCGCAGGAGGGGCAAATAGTTGTGTATTGCATTATATCTCTAATGATGCTCAATTGTGTTCAGGAGATCTTTTATTGATGGATGTAGGCGCTGAATATGCCAATTACAATGCGGATATGACGCGCACTATTCCAGTAAACGGAACGTTTTCCCGTCGTCAAAAGCAGGTGTATCGTGCAGTCCTTAATGTCAAAAGACAGGCGACTTCTCTTCTCACACCCGGCAGCTCAATCCCTGAGTATCATCGAGCAGTGGGAGAGCTTATGACGAGCGAATTATTGTCCTTAGGATTACTTACTGAAAAAGAAGTGTTGGAGCAGGATCCGGCGCATCCCGTTTATAAAAAGTATTTCATGCATGGCACCTCTCACCACCTAGGGTTAGATGTTCACGACGTAGGAAGTAGTCACAAAAAAATTGAAGCGGGGATGGTTTTTACTGTCGAACCAGGTATTTATATTCCAAATGAGGGGCTTGGAATCCGTCTTGAAGATAATATTTTGGTATCAGAAAGTGGCAATATCAACCTTATGAGAGACATTCCGATAGAAATTGAGGAGATTGAAGATTTGATGCGCCATTAAATCCTTCAAAAATGTATAATTTTACATTCTAAATTTGTTTAATGGAATATAATACAGAACGTAATCACTTGATATTACGAGAATACGGTCGCAATGTACAGCGAATGGTAGTCTATTTGAAGACTATTGAAGACCAGGAGAAGCGCAATAGTTATGCTTCAACATTGGTGGAATTAATGAAGAGTATAAATCCCAATGTGAAGGATGTACCTGAGTATGACCAAAAGGTTTGGGATGATTTATTTATCATATCAGGTTTTAAGCTAGATGTGGTAGGTCCTTATCCTCAGCCAGCACCAGGAGTGTTGACGAAAAAGCCAGAAAAAGTAAGTTATAAATACAATCGAATAAAATTCAAGCACTACGGCAGAAGTTTGGAGATTCTTATTTCGGATGCCATGAAACTTACAGAAGAAAATGAGATCAAAGGAGCGGTTATTTCGATTGGACGTTTGATGAAAACCTTTTATCAGACATGGAATAAGGAAGAGATAAGTGATCAAACCATTCTTAAAACCATCAAAGAGCTTTCTAATGGACAGTTGGAAATGGATCTTGAAGAAGTAATGGAATTTAAATTATTCGATTCTTCTAAAAAAGATAATGTCATACGCAACAGACCGAGACCAAACAATCTTAATAAGTCTCGACGTCCTCAAAATAATTTATTAAAAAGACGGCGTTAATATATGGCATCTTTCCAAGTAGAAGGCGGTAATCGTTTGGCTGGAGAGATTTTTCCACAAGGAGCAAAAAATGAGGCCCTTCAGATTATTTCTGCCGTTTTATTAACAAGTGAGACCGTTCATTTGTACAACGTGCCTAACATCAGGGATGTCAATAAATTAATTGAGTTATTGATTGATTTTGGGGTTGTTGTTGAGAAAACTTCTGAAGATTCTTATAAGTTCACTGCAAGTCGGGTTGATTTAGATTTTTTAGAAACCCAAACTTTCAGGGAAAAGGCTTCCTCATTAAGAGGGTCCATAATGCTTTTAGGACCTCTTTTGGCCAGATTTGGAGTAGGTAAGATGCCCAAGCCCGGTGGGGATAAAATAGGGAGACGCCGCGTAGATACCCATTTTGTGGGCTTTGAAAAGCTAGGTGCATCCTTTCAGTACGACGGACAAGCAGGTTTTTATACCGTTATTGGACCGAAACTTAAGGGCGCTTATATGCTCTTGGATGAGGCATCTGTCACAGGCACAGCCAATATTGTGATGGCGGCGGTCATGGCTCAAGGAGATACCGAAATCTACAATGCTGCATGCGAGCCTTATTTGCAGCAATTGTGTGGTATGCTGGTTAGGATGGGAGCTATCATTGAAGGAATAGGTTCTAATTTATTAAAAATAACTGGGGTAACGTCATTGCGAGGCACTTATCATACCATGTTGCCAGACATGATTGAAATTGGTAGTTTCATTGGACTAGCGGCAATGACGCAATCTGAAATAACCATTAAAAATGCGAGGATTGATCAATTAGGATTGATTCCTGAGACATTCATGAAAATGGGAATTCAAATGGAATTTCGTAATGATGATATCTATATACCGGCGCAGGATCGTTATGAGATTGAATCCTACATTGATGGCTCTATTTTAACTATTTCAGATGCCATTTGGCCAGGATTTACCCCCGACTTAATCAGCATTGCTTTAGTGACCGCTATACAAGCGAAAGGCAATGTGATGATCCATCAAAAAATGTTTGAAAGTCGTTTGTTTTTTGTCGATAAGCTCATTGATATGGGCGCGCAAATTATCTTATGCGACCCTCATCGCGCCACAGTAATAGGATTAAATCGCACATTTGCTTTGAGAGCGATCTCAATGACTACTCCAGATATTAGAGCGGGTGTCGCATTACTTATAGCGGCAATGTCTGCAGAAGGGATTAGTACCATTCACAATATCGAGCAAATAGATCGTGGGTATCAGCAAATAGATCAACGCCTGAATAAAATAGGTGCTAATATCGTCCGAATCGAGTGATGAAGAAGGGCATTTTGGGTGTCCTATTGTTTGCTTTTATATATCTATTATGGGAGCCTAATTTCAGGTTAGATCAGTCTGTCAAAATTAATGGGATCAGTTTGGTTTCTCCTCGTAAAGCAGTTGATTCGGTGCTTTTTGATGATGTTTCAAGAACGGGGGCCAATTATGTAGCCATTATACCTTATGCGTTCACTAGAAGAAATCAAACAAATGTTTTATTTGATTTGTCCCATCAATGGTGGGGGGAACGGAAAGAAGGGGTTATTCAGTTGGTGCAATACGCTAGAGACCAAGGAATGGAGGTAATGGTTAAACCGCATGTTTGGATTGAAGGTCAGGGATGGGCAGGTGACTTTGATTTACTCGATGAACTTCAATGGAAAGAATGGGAAGTGTCCTATGAAAATTATATTCTGCAT
>JABMNK010000010.1 GCA_013204595.1 Flammeovirgaceae bacterium | reverse complement strand
TAAGTCTAGTGCGTCTACCAATTTCGCCACATCCGCAAATCGGATGGCAAATGTAGGAAAGGAATATTTGAAAAAATAACAATTAATCAAGTTTTTATATTTTATGTTAGAAGTCGAGTTAGAGGAAGAAAAGAAGGAAATTGTAAATAATTATCGTAAGCTTTTGCGCAAGGCAAAAACTGTGATGAAAGAGGGTGATTCTAAAATTGTCAGAAAGGCATTCAATGTATCATTAGAAGCCCATCAGGGGGTACGGCGTAAGTCAGGGGAACCCTATATTTTTCATCCTTTGGCCGTGGCTATTATATGTGTAGATGAAATAGGGTTGGGCACTACTTCAATCATAGCGGCGCTCTTGCACGATGTGGTGGAGGATACCGAAATTTCTTTGGAGGATATTTCGCACATGTTTGGTGAAAAAGTGGCCATGATCATTGATGGATTGACCAAAATTAACGGGGTTTTTGATAAAGACACCTCTCAGCAAGCGGAAAATTTCCGTAAGATGATACTGACGTTGAGTGACGATGTGCGTGTTATCTTAATAAAGTTGGCAGATCGTTTGCACAACATGCGGACACTCAACAGCATGTCGACTGACAAACAACTTAAGATAGCCTCAGAAACCTCTTATATCTATGCGCCTTTGGCACATAGATTAGGACTTTATGCCATCAAAACAGAGTTAGAAGATCTTTGCCTCAAGTATACCGATCGGGAGGTATACCGGATGATCACAAAGAAA
The DNA here is from genome assembly GCA_013204595.1 of Flammeovirgaceae bacterium. GTDB lineage: Bacteria > Bacteroidota > Bacteroidia > Cytophagales > Cyclobacteriaceae > UBA4465. The sequence continues at coordinate 3,581 of JABMNK010000010.1, read as the reverse complement.
ATCAATTCGACCAGGGTCAATAGAAATAAATTTATCCGGAATTTCATCAAACCTATTAGGACCGAGATTGACCGTTTAGGGTTTGAATATGAAATTATTGGGAGACCAAAATCGGTACATTCTATTTGGCAAAAAATGCAAAAACAGAATGTTCCTTTTGAGGAAGTCTATGATCTGTTTGCGATACGCATTATCATTGATACGCCATTAGATTTTGAAAAATCTATTTGTTGGCAAATTTATTCCATGATAACTGACTCTTATCAGCCCAATCCCGATAGATTAAGGGATTGGATCAGTTTGCCCAAAGCAAATGGCTATGAATCTCTTCATACTACGGTAATGAGTGAGATCGGACAATGGGTCGAAGTGCAAATTCGTACAAAAAGAATGGACGATATAGCCGAACGCGGATATGCTGCTCATTGGAAGTACAAGGAAATTAATGTAAAAGGTAAAAGCGAAATAGGTCTTGAAAAATGGCTTTTAGGTCTTAGAGAAGTTTTAGAGCAAAATAATGGCTCGGCTATCGAGTTTGTTGATAATTTCAAGTCGAATTTATATAGTGATGAAGTTTTCACCTTCACCCCGAAAGGAGATTTGATAACCCTTCCCAAAGGAGCGACGGCATTGGATTTTGCTTTTCATATACATACCCAGATAGGAGCTACCTGTATTGGGGCCAAGGCGAATCAAAAGTTAGTGCCACTGAATTACCAATTAAGAAATGGAGATCAAATGGAAATCCTTACTTCCTCTAGGCAAAAGCCTAATGAAGACTGGCTTAAGAATGTAGTTACCTCTCGGGCAAAATCTAAGATTAAAGAGACTTTCAAGGAGGATTTCAAAAAGGTGGTCGAGGAAGGAAAAATCATCGTCAAACGAAAGTTGAAGCAAATGAAACTTTCTTTCGATCAGGAAAATTTAGAGAAGCTTGCAGGATTTTTTCAACTGAACACGACTACAGAACTTTATTACAATGTAGGGATAGGTAAAATCGACCATGTTGAGATCAAAAAATTCAAAATCCAAAAAAGGGATTTTGCACAAAGATTATTAAGGCGAATCATCTCTCCGAAATCCGAAAAACGGACGATCAAAGCACCAGAAGAACGAAAAATAGATCAGTTACTTATAGGAGAGGATTTAAGTAAGTTAGATTATACTTTATCGAAGTGTTGCAATCCCATTGCGGGTGACAATGTTTTCGCTTTTGTAAGCTTAAGCGAAGGGATTAAAATACACAGAACCAATTGCACAAATGCGCCAGAATTGATCACTAATCACGGATATAGGATCCTAAAGGCCCGTTGGACGACTTCTAGAGAAGAGTCTTTTTTAGTAGGACTTAAGCTAATAGGAACAGACAGAATTGGGATCATAAGTGATTTATCTAATTTAATCTCGAGTGAGTTGAAAGTAAATATGAGGTCCCTTTCTATTAATACCAATAATGGTATTTTTGAGGGATTAATAGAGTTGTACGTTGATCATACGATACATTTAGATGAATTAATGTCAAAAGTTGGAAAAATATCAGGTGTCGTGAAGCTATCGAGATATAATTAAGTTTAGTCAAGTTATCTTTGCAAATAATGATTCAACAACCAGTCTTTTTTGAGGAAGTTAAAAAAATATTTACGGCTTTTTTGGGGCGCAAAAAACTCAGGAGAACGCCGGAAAGGTTTGCGATTTTAGAAGAAATATACCTTCGAAAGGATCATTTTGATGTCGAGTCACTGTATGTTAGTATGCAGGACAAAAATTATCGAGTAAGTCGGGCTACAGTATACAATACCTTGGATTTATTCGTTGAGTGTGATCTAGTGATCAAGCATCAATTCGGACAAAATCAGGCACAATACGAAAAAGCCTTTGGTTTCAGGCAACATGATCATTTAATTTGCACGGATTGCAATAAAGTTGTTGAATTTTGTGATCCTAGAATTCAGAACATTCAAAATACTGTTGGTGAATTGCTGCAATTTGAGGTAATTCATCATTCGTTATTATTTTATGCCAATTGTACCAAAGTGGATTGTGATCGTAACTCTTTAGCCGTCGCAATGGGGGATAAACAGGCATAAAGCAAGCATGAATTCAAATAGTTAAAGCTTAGAAGATTAAACACATAAGAAATAACAGGCTCCTTTATTATGGAGCGTGTCAAAAAATAAGAGGGATGGCAAAAGTAGATGTTTTATTAGGTCTCCAATGGGGAGATGAGGGCAAGGGAAAGGTGGTTGATTACTTGGCACCAAACTATGAGGTAATTGCACGTTTTCAAGGAGGGCCTAATGCGGGCCACACACTTGAGTTTGATGGTAAAAAACATGTGTTACATCAAATTCCTTCTGGAATCTTCAGGGAGGGAACTACCAATATCATCGGCAATGGTGTCGTATTGGACCCCATTACTTTTGAAAAGGAGTTGATTGATCTCCAACCGTATAATTTAGATATCATTGGATCCTTGATTTTGTCGTCTAAGGCACAAATGATTATTCCTAGTCATAGGGTGTTGGATGCAGCGTTTGAAAAATCAAAAGGTGATTTTAAAATTGGATCAACACTTCGGGGGATTGGCCCTACCTATCAGGATAAGATGGCTCGCATAGGCTTGAGATTGGGGGATGTGAATGCCAAAGACTTTGACCAGAGGTATCAAGCGCTGAAAGACCGACATTGTGAAACGTTGGATCGATTAGAGTATGATTATGATTTATCAGATCAGGAGGCTGCTTTTTTTAAGGCAATTGAGGTATTAAGAAGTTATCGTATTGTCAATACAGAATATCTCATCAATGACCTGTTAGTAAAAGGGCGATCTATTTTGGCAGAAGGGGCGCAAGGTTCTCTATTGGATATTGATTTTGGCAGTTATCCTTACGTAACGAGTTCAAATACGATATCGGCTGGAGCTTGCACTGGATTGGGCATTTCACCAAGACATGTTGGTGAAGTTTTCGGAATTTTCAAGGCTTATTGTACCCGCGTGGGCAGTGGCCCTTTTCCAACGGAATTATCGGGAGCTAAGGGAGATAAATTGCGTCAACAGGGAAATGAATTTGGGGCAACGACAGGAAGGCCACGGAGATGTGGTTGGTTAGATATTCCGGCATTGAAGTATGCGACCATGTTGAATGGGGTGACTCAGTTATTTATGATGAAGGTAGACATCCTTAGTGATATCGGAGAGATTAACCTTTGTGATTCTTATTCGCATCAAGGTCAAGATACAGAGGAATTTCCAGTTGATTTTAACGAGGATTGGTCAGTGAATTTGAAGGCATTCAAGTCATGGAGTCATCATGCCTTTAATAGTTACAGTCAATTTCCGGATGAATTGAAGGCATACATTAGCTATATAGAGCAAAGAACGGACGTACCCATAAACTTAATAAGTATTGGACCGGATAGGGAAAGTACTATATTGAAATAATTATTTATTTTCTTGATCACTTATAGCGTATCATTACAGTAATTAGGTATATTTGCCGACCCTAAAAAGGGGTAATAAAAAAGGGGATGAAAGAGGGTGATAGTTATTTTGCGATGTCGGATAAATTATCTTCTAGAAT
>JABMNK010000088.1 GCA_013204595.1 Flammeovirgaceae bacterium | reverse complement strand
TTCATTACCCCAAAAATCAAAAATTATACTTTTCATTGTTTCAATCTTTCGGGGGGAATACAAAAAGAATTAAATTTAATTCACGGATGTATCTTGAAAATCAAGTCATCAATCAGTATGTTAACCTCTAAAATTCTTAAATATGGCCACAAAAGTCTTTTTTGTCGATCGAGAGTATCTGGCAGACACCACGGTTTTTATCGTAGATAGAGAATACCAAGCTCAAATGAAAGTATTCCCCGTAGATCGAGAGTATCAAGCCCAAATGAAGGTATTTGTAGTCGATCGTGAGTACAAAGCCAAACTCAAAGTGTTTGTTGTGGATAGAGAATACAAGTGATTTTAAATTAACCAAGATTTTTCGAGTCTGCTTTCAACATTCCTGAATCTGAATTGAGAATTATGTCACGCTTGGCAACATCACAAAGGCCAAAAGTGTTTTCTCTCCCATATTGTCGGTTTGGCTAATACATCCATGAACGAAATCAAATGCAATCAGGCTAATAGAAGCTACGTAAGATTTCTATCAAAAGCCAAAAAAGCAACGAGCGGCGAAAGCCGCTCTTGGTATACAATGGAAGTGTCCATTCTCCCCTATTGAGATCAGCTCAAACTTCTTCAGAGGGCAATAGAACTCCCACTACGGAGGATGTCTCTGGTTAAGATTTATTCGTTAATAGCTTTTCTTGAATTCCCTCACTCAAGATTTTTAACGCCTTTTCTTTCGCTAAATTAGAGATCATTGAAGGCAGTCCTAAGTTGTCTAGCTCAGGGCGAACATGTTGCTCATATAAGTCATTAGATAAGTCCTCAATGTAATTGGCCGTATGTTCCTGTTGTTCCACGCTTGAAACCTTCAAAGATGAAAGCGAATCATTTGCACATTTGGCAACATAGGACAATTTTAAAGCTTGTCCCAAAACAGGAATCCATCCTAGCAGAGCGATGAGAGTTTTCATTTTTTTTAAGTTTTAATTTAATTAAATGTACTAAAAAAAACTACTGGAAAAGATTCCTGAATATTGATATTAGACCTACAAGGACATTTGTAATCCATAATATCCTTGGATATTGGTTGATCATTAGGAAAGAAGAAACATAATCTCCGCTTTGAGGTCGAAATCTCTTTATAGAAACCCGTTGGAACTGCCGCATTTGAAGGTAATCGTCGTATCGTGTTGAAATCAATTATTATACGAACATGAACCTTCTCACTTTCAGCTAATTCCCTTTCAAACTCTTCCAGATATTTCCAAGTAGTTCTATTTAACTTTTCGTGTTGTAATGCACAATTTATATAGCTGAATGTTTTCCTCAATAATGTTTCATTACAATCAAAGGAAGCCGCAGGTATACAATGTCCTTTATCATAAATATTGTCTGAATAATCTCGGTAATCTGATGTAACCAAAACTTTTGTGCCATAAAATCCCATCCCTGACCTCGACACACCAGAACTTGGGCATTTCACATCATATTCAACGACTAAGGGTTGTTCTAAAACTTGAGAATACAAAATTTCAAAATCCAAATCCTGTATAAGGATCGTGTCCGAAGTTAAAGACTGCCCGTTAGTCAGCGTGACAATAAATAATCCTACGATAACCAAACGGACAATATTTTTTGAACCCGCGTTATGCATGTCTTTCAAAAATTTCTCTTGCAATTTGTATAAGTTCATTTTCAGAATCTGAAACAATTCCATCTGCTCGAGACATGTCAATGCAAAGTGAGAGTACTGTCAAAATAAACGTCCTTTCTTGGTTTACACACAATGCTTCGCATGCCGATGCAAATCGAGAAATCCTTGATTCCTTATTTAATGAAACGTATTCACTTGAAACGTCATGGATGTGGGCTAAAACAGCCGCTTGTTTAATATTTAAAGATCTAGAGAGCGCTATACAACTCTCACGCAAATCGTACATTTCCATTTCATCCAAGTCACCGTCTGCAAAAGATATCCCGACCAAGAGATTGAGCACAATATCGATAAGTTCAAAATCATCTGTGGACTCATCCTCCAGATTATCAACCGACACATAATCAGACGCAATTTCTTTGAATAAACCTGACAGAGTATTATTCGGGTTAAATAAGCTTTTCTCCAACTTCTTGGTGATTGCAGAAGATCCAAGATACATGAGATGCTCATACAATTCATCCTTGCACCTTACATACGCTGAACTATCATTCGTCTTTTGGGAATTCATCAATAGGCCTTCCAACGGATACAAGAAATCATTAATGTCTCTTGAAGTACGGATTAAAAATTCAAAATATTTCAAATATACACTTATAGATTCCTCATATAATCCTTTATTATACAGCGCATTAGCTTTGTATGACAGACCTAAAACTATACCTCTTGAATCACTATACTTTGACGAAATATTCAGTGACAAATCACTTAATATGAGCACATTTTCTATTTCGCCAAGCTCATGCATAAGCTCTCTAACTCGGCTAATCAAAATATTGAAATCTCTCGCCTGCTTTGCCTTCAAAGTCTGAGATTTAAGCACATTTGATATGCCTTTCATGATATTATCTGCTGTTAAAGAATCCCCCTCATAATTATCCAACGAAATGATACTTTCTTCGGTTGCACGGATCATATCTAATGACATGGTAAGCAATTCTTTGCGTTGCCCTTGGGAAATGCCCTGAAGACAATAATGCCTTGCAATTTCTCCAGCCAAATCATAATACCTATTAGATAAGGCGGATTTCAGAACTAAAGGAAGCTCTAACAATTGATCCGTTCCTAAAATCGCCTTGTAAAATAAAATTCTTGTGATGGCCCACGAATCGGTAAATGACGGAGTGGAGGACAATTCATCGACTAGGACAAACCTCTTTTTCATTATTGGATCAGCCAAAGATGAATCTAATGAGAATTTCTTATCTACTGATTCCCTCCGCATTTTTTGAACATAATCTACCACACCACCCATGAGAACAAAAGAAGTTGTATTGAAAGGATTGCTATGGTACTCGCCCTCTTTAAAATAATAGTTGGTTTTCTGTCTACATTTTATATAAAAATCATCGATAAAAATCTTTCCATTATTTAATTGAAAATTAAATCGACTTATATCGCGATTAACCTGAGTTAATTCCAGTAATATCTGAGCAATTTTATACATATCAAGCGATGAGTAATCAACACTAAAATCTGTTAATTTTTTTAATAATTCAATGGCCTTTTTATCTTTGCCGATTTGACAAAGTTTTAAGCACGCTTCAAAACCAATTAGTTGAGTGTGATTTCTAATATACTCTACATTCGAATAATTGAAACAGCGTTCAGTCGCACCCACTAGGATATCAACATCCAATTTTTCTAAATATTCCTTATCGTAGTTTTCTACAATACTTCTGATTATTCGTTTTTGGTATTCAATGATTAACTGTCTTGTTTCATCATTGCCACGCTTTTTTAAAGCATAGTTCATAATGACATCATGAGTTAACTTATCAATAAAAGAGAAAATATTATCCTCATTACTTTGATCCCTCACTAATGAACCTTCATAGGCCTCCAATCTTCCGATAATATAGAGCATATCTTGATTCCAAATTTGAGCCAAAAGTTCCGCATCAAATTTAAAGCCAATACTCGCTGCGCTCTCCAATAAACTTTGGTCTTCTTTAGGTAGGGCTTGAAAGGAATCAAGTATCAATCCCCTTCTGGAATCATGTATCTTAAGTTCACCCTCTTCAGGCTCATTTCTTAATCGAATTATACTCCCATCAAATTCTACGTATTTAGAATTTTCTAAAGACTCAAGATAAGAGAATAAATCACCTGGCGTAATCTCATTTGTTAGCGACATATTTTCAATATGCCCTTTCAAAAACGGTCCAAAGGCCAAAGCGCCATCATCCGGATGAATGCGAAACTCTGTATTCGATAGAATTTGTGAAACAAAATATTCCTGATCCCTTATTTCAAGTGTTAAATTCTCTATGCATTCCTTACTGCCCATTGAATTCATTTCCTCAATATAGAACTCTTTCAGATTGGCGACTTTTTCCGATTCCAAGCCATCATTGGGTGTATGGACAATTATAAATTTAAAACTATTCGTATACTTCGTTCGGGTCTTTAGCACTTTCAGAATCTCATAAAACAGCTCGATGGTTGCACTATCACACTTTTGGAAATCATCAATAATAATAGTGAGAGCATTTTGACCCAACTTTTCATTTATAAACCTCTGGATAAGGATGTCCACTAATTCTGAAGATATCTCCTTTATAGATCGTGAATTAGTGTCCTCCACGGATAGAATAGCAGATAAATCAACTGGACCAAATGAACCCACTGTAGCCAACAAGGTCGTAATTCCTTTACTTAATTGGGATCTATCGCTAAAAAATCCACGATCTAAGAATTTATGAGTTTCAGCTAGATCCGTGCGACAAACCTCGCCATTCAGGCAAAACGCCTCATAAAAAGGCTCATACATTATGGACGAGCCGTCTTTCACATCATTACAATCACCTATGAACACAGAATCTTTATTTCCTTCTAAACCTCGGATATAAGAAATCACCTCTTTGGTCAATCGTGTTTTACCTATTCCCTGTATACCACTCACAAACAGAATATTAGCTAATCTGTTTCTACTCGTTACAAATGAGGTAATGTGATCCACAGGACTAAAGTCCTTGTTGTATATATGATTGAAATAAGTGAATGGGTTGCTGAACCTAAATTCAGAATCTAATAAGGTTGTAACATCTCTACTTGAAGTCTTAACTAGAGGAATATCAAAATAAAGAAATATTATTGCAAATATTCCGTTCATTGAGTAACCAATATTTGCAAGGATAAAATCCTGTTTAAGTGTAGCATAAAAGGAAATATAAAATAGAACGATATTTGCGATAATAGCAACATAACTTATCCACCGCAACTTGTTCTTTTTAAAAATATTATTCAAAATTTTACCGAGCAAATTAGATACAAATAAATACCAAAAAAAAGGAAAAAATATTAAGTAATTGTAAATTGATTCAGGAAAAAGTTCTGATTGATATTCATAGTAACTCAGTATAACAAATGGCACAATAAAAGAGGCATAAATTATTCGTGAATAACCCACACTTGTATTTACCACAATTTTTGGGATTTTAAAAAGGACCAAATAAACGCCAATGCAGGAAAAAATAAATGGCAAGGATACTTGAGAAAACACCCACAATCTTACACCTGTTTCTTGATAAAACGAATTTATGTCTGGAGCAATATTTGATGACAAATAATGCGAACCGATAGTGAAAAGTAACGAAGCAACTAAAACAACTACGACATCTCTAACCCCCTCTGTCGTCACATTAAAAGAAGGCTTCCATGTACCGATACGAATTCCCTTATTTTTCTTACTAAAACTTGAAAATGAAATCAAGAATAAACCCAAAATAGCCAAAATGAGATTGACACCGCCTACCACAAAAACTGATGTAAACCAAGAGTCACTTTTATCCACCCTAAATGCCTCAAAATAATTCGTATAGGAATACCCCTTATCTGCCTCATAATAACCGAGATAAACACCTTTATAATTTATATTCTCAATAATTGAACCTTGGTCCTTAATCGCTAGGTGAATTAGTTTATCAATGTCATAGGTCTCACATATGGCATTCCAATCTGTTTCATTTAAATTGGCGCTTAAATACCGTTCGTATCCATCTGAATCGAAAATGGCTTTTATCTCATGAGACCTGATACAATAATGGCCTGTGTTCACTCCGAGATAATCACTAGCTACTGTGAAAAATGTTTCATCAAATGGTTCTACCGTTAAAAGGACAAAGTCAGTGTTTGCCTTTAGAGCTCCTTTATTGATTGGGTCATTTAGTTCCATGACCTTTTCTAATAATGCCTCTACCAGCAACTCACTCGGCTCATCTCGATACACAAAGTCAGGACGATGTCCAGCCATTAATGAAAAGGATGGATAGATATAATTGACATTATCCTTTGCAATAGCCTCACTTACCATTAATTCATCCAATAAATCATATGTCAGTTGAAGCTGCTCTGCTGAAATATTCGGCACTCGGTTGGCTGAGTCCGTATATGATTTAGCAAGTCTAAGTTCATCAAAGCCATTCAGAACCGTTGAACTGTAGAAAGTTGCCACTTTTGCTTTTGAATAGAAATACTCCCATGTTTTTCTTTCTTGTGCAAGCGCTGCTTGAGCACTGACAATGGAAAACATGGTAATTAAAGCAATCTTGAATTGGGTTTTCATGCCGGATATCTTATTATTACCTTAATGTATTAAAAAATAGCATGAGAACGTTGTATCTAATTTCCATTTTATCCCTAGCTTCATGTGGGTTTGATAATGAAGGTCATCTCAAGACGGAGGATGCCCCAATTAATGACAATTTTCAGAATGACTCCATTGGTGAACTTTCAACGGGTGAATGGGAACCCAGCAATGGGTGTTACAAGAACCCAGTCATAAATTGCTTTGGTGCCAGTTTAGGGAATTATTTAAATGCATATTATATCGTAGGTGAATTCAATACTTTTTATGCGTTTATAGACAATTCGGCTAAAAGGCGATACACCAAAAGTGAGCTTGAGCGATGGTTCCGAACTATCCATTTTGGTTACGAGATAGATTTTACCAATAGAATTAATCAATACGGCGATTACGGAGAACTTGTCTATATCACGAATATAAACAACACAAGAGGCAGGTTAATCCTTCCTTATGTGATAGAAAATGATAGTGCGAAACTCAAGCTGGCATCCTTAGATAAAGACATAGACAACCAACTTGAACGAGACGTAGACACTAATATTTCGGCTTTTTCCTCTTTAAAGGAAAAACTAATTATGTCTTCATTTGAAGTGAAACATGTAAATCCTACAGCCCTCAAAATAGTTTTACCTGAATCCCTTCATTTTGGGTCTGGAAAATTTGAACTAAGCCAAAATGGAGAAAAATCACTCAATGAATTAGTTGCCATAATTGATAGTTCGCATCTAAAATTGCGACAAATTATGTGCATTGGATATGCAGACAGTGATAAAATATCACAACGTACGGCAACATATAGGGACAATCTTGATCTTTCCGCACTTAGGGCCTCAACTGTAGCAACGGCCTTGAGCCGTGGCCTGGAGTTTCCCTTAAATCAAATCCGAGTGCAAGGAATGGGTGAGCAAATTACTTCCGACTTTGAAAAACATTCTGCACGCAGAGTGGAAGTCTTGATTGAACTCTAATTTATTTCTCGAGTTCTGAGCTGAACCCTTCAGAAAAACCCTTTATCGCCTTCATATACTTCTCCATATCCTGTGAAAAGGAATCAATCACCTTTTCAATTTTAAATGCAGTGTACTGCCCAAGCAACTTGTTTGCGCGCGACACTTGGGCAGTATCCGCATTCTTATCGGAAGTAATCGCCTCATAAGAGGCTAAAAAAATCGAATCTAGTTCATCTTTAGCTCCACCCTCTTGCATTTTTATCTGCTCCAGGGTGGATTGCATATTACCTAGTTGACGCTCATTTTTGTCTAAACTGTAGTTAGAACATGCGCTGAGCGCAATCAGCAAACTGCCAAAAACGAATTTTGTATTTCTCATTCTTTAGCTAAACAACTTTGGCATGATTACTTTATCCAAGAAACAAGATGATTGATATAAGAAAGGTGAACAAGAGAACTTAAAATCAGAGGTTAACTGTGATCTCCTTGAAAGGATAGAGCTTGCTTGCCAGTCTTCATCTGTTTTCACATAATTCTCCAATTCATCCAATGCAAAAGAATATCGCTCTTGCTGAAGAATGGTGTAATCGAACAACTGCCAATCCTTTATTAATTCAAAATAAATATCAAGAAAAGCATTAAAGCGTGGCAATGATGCCTGCGGGTTTACCCCAAGTGATTCAGGAAGTGCAAACTTCTCTCCAAATTCAAAGATCATTTGTGGCGTTACCGGCTCATTCCATTTAACAGGCTTCCCATCCAAGAGATACCCGTCTTCACCAACGATTTCAAAGGAACTTCCAGCATTTAAATCCACAGAAACAGGTGAACTAAGACCATAGGCGACCTCGCGCTTTAAGAACTCTTTCTTCGTTCCCATTTGGAAGGAACTGAGCATACTTTCAGCCAAATCAGAACCCAGTCCTTGTTTGAAGCAGTTTTTGAAATAGTCTCCACCTGTATGCTCAGAAATCGCCTTAGGAATCCATTCAAATAACTTGCCTCCTTTTCCAAAGTATGCCAGACGGATATTCATCTTCTTGGCATCTTTGGTAAGGCCTTGTTTTTCAATGTACGCCCTAGCCATCTGGCCTGAATGGAAGACCAACATACCGGTAATATATGCCGCTAAAGCAAGAATACCACGAGTATGAGATCTATTCGTTTCTTCCAATTCGGGAGCCCAGAATTGACTATACAGTTGTTGCTCAAGTTTAGGATCATTCTCAATTAGACCGAAAATGACATTGAGAAAATATGGCGCCGTATTACTGTCTAAACTATCAATCGCCTTGATGGGAAGTTGATATTTAGAACAATAGTGCTTAAGAACCCGATGTACATCTTTTGAGGAGGAAACTGCTCGCGAAATTCGATCCGCAGCAACTTTAACACTAGACTGCATTTCTAATACTCCACGCTGGTCGCTTTTATTATTGGCTAGGAGCAAAATATCCGAGGTAACTCCTCCGACATCAAATCCAATAAACAACGTATTATCACCTAGTGAAATACCTCCTTTGGATAGAGCAAAATTGCAAACCGCTTCACTTTCTGTGATAGCAGATGGTACACGGGCATTTCCACCATCCACTTTAGCGACCACAACGTCAGCGCCGACGATAGGCGTTTCAAAACTCACTGCCTCTTTATAGATAAACTCATACGTGCGTCTGAGATCTTTTGGCATAGATGACGGGTATGCCCAAAGAAGGTTCTTTGGCTTTAAACCTTGCTCAAAAAGTTCGGCGTTAATGTATAGCCAAAGCATCTTGACGAAGGCCTTCTTGTTGACCAAAAATTTGTCCTCCCTTTTCCATTTTAAGTCATGGAGAACTTTTTCCGACTCACCATTGATTCCCAATTCGAGCATTGTCTCATCTCCGCTCAAAATGTTAAGGTTGCTCTCAAATAATGGGAAACCACCCGAAACACTTTCAGATTTGTCGTGTTCAGGATTGCTAAGTCGGAGCTCGTTATTGAGCAACAAAACGCTCTTTATGATTCCATCTTGATTGTCATTTTGGAAGAAAAACAAATCATGTGCAGGGGCGAAATCATCTTTTACATTGGATTCAAATCCGAGTATGAAGCGACGTCTGTTCTCAAACGACATGACCTTAGAATCCCCATTGTTGTCATTGGAGTAGGTGACACACGAATTGGTCGAACCAAAGTCAATGCCAACATTCACAGATCCCAAATCCGAACGGTCATGGGTGTGATCCAGGATGCCTTTATCCTTTTCATAGCGGCTCGTATTAATCAAGACATATCCTGCTGTTATCGCTTTACTTGAATCCGTAGTGAATTGAAGTTCAATACCCTTAAATGGGACCTCTGATTCGAAAATTTCATATTTCAGTTTACGCTGCTTGACACGCTCCCTGTTGTATCCCACCTTAAGTCTCGCTTTGGGACCAATATGGTTCGGATTACCTATATCAAAGAGCTCACCTTTAGAGCGGTTGTTGAAACAAAGCTCATTATGGTTCTCTTTTGACGCAATAATGGGAATTGCCCGAATATTTTCATCATTGTGAAGCAAGTCGGAATACAAGAAGTATTTATTCCAGTTTGGCGAGATGAAATTTGGCCATAGAATTACATTGTTTGAAAGTTCTTCTTTACTGTTATATACATTGTATTGCTTTTTGAAAGCTGTCAGAAAGCCACCCATAGATAATTCAAGCGTAACCTCAACTACATCCAGTTTTGGATCGTAGGTAGAAAAAAGATTTCTATTTGTTCTCACCCCATTTAGCAACTCATCTAGGCTATTATAAAATTCCGCCAAGCCAGCCGCAGATAGTGGTAATGAGAAATATGCATATTCTCCTACTTTATCCTTAAGTTCAGCCTTCAGAACCGTGCTTAGGGCAGGATTGAATCCTTTGGAGGCATCTAACTTGATAAGTTTCGACGTCGTTCCCGAGAGCAGAAGTTCGGAGGGATTAAATTCAATGGTTCCAGGCTCTTTATCTAAGAGATACTTACCATCTTTGGTCTTGTAGATTTTTGTCTCAATATTGAAAAGCTTGTCAAATGGTGCGGAAAACTTGTCGCACGTTTCTAACAAGCCCCTTTCCTTAAAATCAAAGTCAGGATCTTTCTTAATGAGTTCATCTTTTAATTCTTGAGCCCATTCTCTAAAGAACTCCCGAATTGCCAGGAGTGAATCTATGCCATTTGGATATTCTTTTTCAAAGACTTCAATGTTTGCTTTAATCTGCAAAACATAATGATAAAGTCTTTGGATGTCAGCCGAGCCTAATTCAATAACTGGATTGGTAAATCTGCCCTTTCTGTAGAAAGGAATATGGGATTCTTCTAGATTATATTCAGCGGCGGAATATACTAAACTCAATGGAGATGTTGCACCAATGACAACGTTGTCCATCAAGATAAGTTGAAAATATGGCGAAGAAGGGTCATTTTTGGGTCGCTTTGGATCACCCCAAAGTGGTCTATCGTCAAATAGCATATTGCCGAAAGCGCCAGAGACTTCAAACATATTCTTCACATGCAGCATCGCATTGGCTTCTACTTCTGGACTAACTTTTTCGGAGTATTTCAAATCAACTTTTTGTACCCGAATACGATCATTGTATAATGCCAAACAAGCAAGAATGCCTTTAAACTCATCCTGCATAGCTGCATAAAGCGTATTCATTCCCGTCAAGCCTTCCCGCTCATGCATGTACTTATACTGCAGTTTAAGTGCTGCGGACATCATGTACGCTCGTGCCCAGGGAGAAGGCACAGAGGTGATTATTTTAAAAATATCGCCCTGCTCAGTATCCAAACCTGGAAGATCTAATGCCTCCACAAAAGATGTAATTTGACTCATTACATTCCAGCCATCTATATTCTTCTGCTGGTTGTCTGATAAAACTGTATTGCTATTGACTAGCGCAAACCTTTTCTCACTCATGATTTCTATTAATTAGCTGAGGGGTCAATTAGTGCAATTTCAAATGATGACAAAACCATTTTCACATCAAGCAGTAAGTCTTTCAACTTCCCATCTTTTCTTGACGGAACAAGCTTCGTGTATCGGTTAAAAAATACATGTTCCGCCTTTTTTACTCCTTTTTTCTTCAGTTGAGTATATAAATTGACGAAGAATTTTGGGTTCGATGCGTCCGCTTTCATTACATCCATTGAGTTTGCATTGAAACCAAGGAATTCTCCTTTCTCATTATCGGCCAGAGAGTACCACATCTGCGGAAGCCAACCTGGAATATTCTTACCGTCCTGAACTTCATAAGAGAGATAATTTAGATAGCCATCCACAGCTTCCATCTCAACACCCGATAAATTATATTGAATGTTGTAGCGCATAAGATTCTCTAATAAATTGGAAATTTTACCTCCATAATAAGTCTTTAAAATTTGGGCAAAACCGTATAATGCTGTCAAGTTGGACGCCAGAACGTCTTCAATCTTTGAATTTTTATTGCCTTCTTTATCAGAAACTAAATCATCAAATCGGAAATATGGTTTCCTATTTTCACCTTCCATATTGTATGGTACGACTTTATTTCTAACCTCGGTAGAGTGAATAGACTCAAGTGTCTTCCCATCAAATTGAACAAAGAAGTGTCGGGCAGCAAAAGCACTCATGAATTCAAGGATATGCGCAGGATTCTCTTGCGCCTTACCTCCAGTGATTGTTTTTCCACCATCTCCCTCACCTTTCAGCTTGTTTTTGTATACATCTACATCCACATCGGTGAACGGCCAGCCAAGGAGATAAAACGTCTTATACGTATTCAGGATAGTCTTGTCTTTGATGTAATACATCAAGGCTGCGGCAGAGTTGTGT
The DNA here is from genome assembly GCA_013204595.1 of Flammeovirgaceae bacterium. Classification (GTDB taxonomy): domain Bacteria; phylum Bacteroidota; class Bacteroidia; order Cytophagales; family Cyclobacteriaceae; genus UBA4465. The sequence continues at coordinate 8,491 of JABMNK010000088.1, read as the reverse complement.
TTGAAAAACTGCGAATCGGCAATAACTTTTTCCTTCTTCTTGTGCTCCTTTGACGGCGGTTTAAACTTAAAATATGGTGTGAGGATCACTGCACCGAAGCGAATATTCTCCATCTTGATGGCACCATCTACCAATATTTTAGCCCCATCTGAAATGGCTCGAGACATGACAGGAATAGCAGAAGCTCCTGTACCTCCAAACGAACTGCCAACAACGAAGACCCTCGCTTCACCGGCTTTGTTCGCCTCTACAATTTCAGACATGAAAGGAAAGAGGGTACTTGATTGACGATGTAAATCAGATTCTACGGCTAACTTCAGTTCTTCGATTATGGCATGGTAAATGAGATAACTGCCCAAATGAGTTTGAGCCCGATAGCCATGCATCAAGTCAAACTCCTGCACCCCTTCTTCATAGAACTGATCTGCCAGTTCACGGTTTAGAGTCGAGTCGCCTTTTTCCAATTGAGAAATCAACGTGAAACGCCTTTTGCTGTCCTGGCTGTAATCTGGGACAAAAACGCGGAGGGTTAGCTTATTTCCAAAGAAATCATATTCCTTGGCTTTTGAAGCACCTTCGCCTGAATCTACTTTACCTTTTCCTTCTTGTTCGGAAGATTCTGATATGGTTTTGTACCAACGCATTAAATTCTCGGAGTTCTTCTTGTCTCCGTTTTCAATGTCAGTTTCCAAAATCAAAACGGATACTGATTCACCGGGAAGCATTCCCATTGAACACATGTTGACAAACGATTGCAGGCAACGCATCCCTGTTCCCCCTGCGGCAATTAAGAAATTCTTCATTTTTAAAAGATGCCTAAAATTTTATTATTGCTACGAAGTACGCTGAACAGTCTATGATCTCCCGGCCATTTTTTTAATAGAAAAGCTAATCCTATGAAGAGCACGATCGGGAGTAGGTTTCCAAATAGGTAGAACATTCCACATTCGCTGGCAATGGATTCCTTCGCATAATCATCGACGTTGTAAAAGATGGAACTCGCTAAAATGGAAACATTGTATACGAAATGCACCATCCAACTGTTAATCGCCAAAATGGCCACCAGCCACAATCTCCTCCGTGAAATATCACCAAATTTTCCTGCATTCGCTTTCATTGGAATAATCCACGCAAATAGGATGGCCACAATTCCACTTACTGCCCCAATGGTTAGAAGTAGAGAATTTATTGGCTCCGTAGCAATGTAGAAATCTCCACCATCCAAAGACCAGTCACTTACGTTTTGAAAGTGACCGTCTAAAAAGTTATTTAAAAAATCCATAATTTAATGACTTTAATGACCGAAATAGACAAATACACCACCTAATGATGCTCCGTTTGACGAACGCAACCCATCCAGATAGTCTCGGTAGCCTTTGACCAGAGACGCACTGAGACAGTTATTGTTAATGACCTTACCCTTCACTTTCAGTGAGTAATCAAGAGCGTTAAAATATTGGGAGAAATCTGACTCCAAAACAGCCACTGGTGTACTGTAAAAACTAAGATAAAAGATGCGATCATTTTGGAATTCAATGGGTCTTAACTTATCATTCAATTCGATAGCATATCCTAATGAATCCTCTGAGACGGCAAACCAATTTGATCCCTCAAAGGTTGTCAACTCCAAGTTTTTTCCATCTTTTCTGACTTCATTAACTTCAATCTTGAGGTCGGCATGCCGAATTAGGCTATTATCACTGACACTCAACCCGTTGAACAGAGGTAGCTTCAATGTTTTAAATTTTTCCGCATAGTTCTTACCCCACGCATTATAAGCCATTAAAATTCCACCTTCGTTTTTATTCTGACTCTTGTTTGATAGTTTTTGATAATCCAACAAATACTCGCCGTTCAACTGAAGTTCAAGCGAGAAAATATTTGAACTCAATTCCAACTTTCGGAACCCATCTTGAAGATAGTCTCTCTCCAAATTTGCAAAAACGTCGGGAGAACTAACGGGGATCATTAAGATGGTGTAGATGGGGGTCCCGATGTCCTTCACATAAATTCGAACGCTATTCCCTTTGTCAAACCACTTTTGAAAATTTTCAGAATAACGTGGCCCACGGATGTATGACGTGGTCACGCCATCAAAATCCTTTTCAACCACACCTTCATCAATGCTGAAATCCGTAAATATAGCTGCGGGCTGCCCGGACATGACGATTTTATCCAGACTCGGCTTTATAATGGTAAGATTCTCCGTATAACTGCTCGTATTAAAAACTGTGTTCGCTATTTCCGTGGGATCACCAGAAATGAATTCAACATCCGCATTTGAACCAATTCGATAAATACCCCCACTTCCACAGTTTTCAACCGCAAATTTTAGAGCACCTTGGTATTTTGAATCCCGAATACCTCTTCCCATCGTAGCAGAAAAATCCACATAGACTTGGTAGTCTTTGGTCGATTCTTTGTCACCTGGCAACAAAGCCGCCAGGGCATTGAGATTCGCGTCTTTTCGGGTAATTTTCGCCTCCTGTTCAGTTCCACCGCCACAAGACGCTAAAGCAACAACAGCAACTCCGAAGATCACTATGGGCTTTACCAAGAAAGTATGACCGTATTTCGACATTGTTTACTTTCGTTTAGATTATTTATTGTGTTTTTGTATAATCTTGAAGCGTGAATATAAAGAACAAATTGAAACCTTGGCTACTTTTTACTAGCATACTACTAGTGGCTCAAACCGGATTGCAAGGTCAAACCATTGTGAATACCTATGATCTCATGTCACCCATTGATTCCATTTGGGAGGCAAACATTGAACTCCAAGGCACTATTTCTAGCGGGAATGGAGTGTTTACTGCACTTAATTCAGGCTTAGGTTTAGGTAAGAAGTTGACTAGAAATCAACAAGCATGGCTTATTTTCGGATATAACTTCGCTTCCGAACAACAGAACCTAATTTATCAAACGGGTTTTGTTAATCTTAGGCACCACAGCAAATTGTCAAAGACCATAGGCCTGCAAATATTCATTCAAGGCCAATTCAATTCAGCTCTACTCGTAAAAGAAAGAAACTTAATAGGGTTCAACCTTAGCAGGTCAGCAACAACAAAGGGTGGCTTAGCCGTTAAATCCGCTGGTGGCTTGTTCTTTGAAAATGAAGTTTACACTGAGGGCCTGATGAATCTTTACCGGGGAAATTTCAACATTAATTTGAATAAGAACATTAATGATGTTGTGATTAATGGGACGGTATATCTTCAGCCTGACATTTTAAATATTGTAGATTACAGACTGCTAGGAGAATTGGCTATCGCCTTACCTGTTAGGGAGAACATCAGTCTAGAAATTGAAAGTGCAATGAGATTTGATAGCGACCCACATTTAGACCTATTGCATGTGGATTTTTCAACCCTCATTGGAATGACCATCAATTTATAAATTCAACCATCCCCTTCAACGAACAGAGAGTTTACATAAGGTAGGGGATTCGTTACATTGTACAAATCGCTCTACTCAACCAATGGATTTTGATCTTTTGTATGACCTCCCATTCCTATGAGTCAAACTTGAATACTTTTGAGGTCAAGTTTTCATTTTAATGCGTCTCTAAAACCGGATACATTTTCTAAGGCATTTCATCGATTATGATAAAGTCGTAGTATTTAACGCAATCAATTAAATGGTCATAAGTAGTAATTTTTGAAAGAATGGAACGGCTTCGTTAGCATTGCTTCCGAAAATTAAAAAAAGTGAATAATCTAATTTTTCGGCATGCTTAATCTCCAACTTTCAAAAAGAACTTACGCATGATTTGTAAGATTATGACATCCATAGCGTTCTGGAATAAATGCATGTATATCCATGCTTATTCTCTGGAATATAGTAATAAACCTTTCCTTCACCTATTTTCGGGCCAGATTTAAAAGAGAAAAATAATTTGAAGAATCCAGCACCGCCTCCTTCATCAAGTTCAATACCTATATGAACAGAATTGCGTATTGTCAGAGGCCATTATCAAAGATGCCAAACAACGCGCTAAGCGTATATTCCATCCAGAGGAGAACATTGCTATTGTATTATATGGCTTAAGCGGCGATAAGTATATTACCGCGATCTGCAGAAGAGAGGGTATTGCACAGTCTGTATACTAAAGTTGTAGTATGGCCTTTATGGAGGCGGAAAAAGCTCGCTTGAATGGCGACACATAGCGCGAGGCCGATAGTAAAAGACCGAAGATCTTATCGGATAACGGCTCTTGCTATATCTCCGATGACATCAAAAGCTTCATGAACGACATAGGAATCACTCAGGTTCATGGTGCGCCTAACCATCCGCAAACGCAAAAAAAAATAGAGCGTTACCAAAGATCCATAAAGAATGTACCATTACTATAACCTGTCCGATCTGAAGAGGGCTATAGATGAGTACATTGAGTACTATAACAATAAACGCTAACATGAATTGCTAGACAACTGGACACCTGCTAGCGTATACAACACTACAAACAAAAAAATCCTAGAGCAAAGACAAATTTTAAAACAAAAATCTATGAGACATAGAAGAAAAAATCACCTAAGGTATAAATCCACAAATATTTTGTAGATTACTACAAACTAAAAAGTCCAACTTCTTTGAAGACGTACATTCATTAATATCGGCGGATTTCAATTTTCTTACTCGGTGAATTGTTTAACCGGCTAAAATATTGAACTTTGCTTCGGATATTTCTTTAAATCATAAGTAAACGAATCCCTACAAAATCCTTTTAAAATCTAAATTATGGAAGAAATTCTTGGACTCCTCATGATATACTCATGGATCCACTTCTTTGTTATCCAATTTTCCAAAACTTGGTCAAAACGAAATAGCTATGAGAAAGTTATAACGATAGCTGCGGCAGTTTTCTTTGTGTTCTTTCTAATAGGAACCTTGACTTAAGAGAAGAAAAATTCAAATTTTAAGTTTAAAAATAAGTGAGATTATATGAACAATCCAAGCGCAAGATTTACTAGGTTCCTGAACGATTTTCAGAATGTCATTATTGGATCTATTTTGCAAACTGATGGCAAGGCAGACTTGTTCATCAATCACGTGCATGAAAATAATGGTAGAACATCAATGTTTCAGCTCCAAGCCCTGGCGCGAATACGCAAAAAGCTTCATAAAGATCAACTAGCCCTTGACCTCTTGGAGCATTTCAAGATGATTGAAGATGCAATTGGAAAATATGATTATTGGAAAGTATATAGGGAACTCAATTCAAAATGGGCATTGCCTTTAGAAATTCTACAACACATAGAAAAAGAAGAAGAAATATCACGTCAAAACCTCCTTGATACACTGAGCACTCTTGGATATATAAAAATTGAATCCGATAGAGTGATTTACAACCCGGATACAATAAATAATTTAAGGAGTAAAATAACATTAGCCGAGCAGTTTGACCAAAAGAAGGAAAAAATGAAACTGCTAAAATTCTTCTGTAAAGAGTTAGAGAAAATTCAATCTGCCATTGTGAATAATGAATTAGATCTGAATCAAATAGAAGAAGGTGTTCATGAGTTTCGGCGGAAAGCTCGTTGGTTGGGAATTTATAGTAGTGCCCTACTTGGTAAAGTAAGATTGTCGTCGTCAGATATAGATGGGACGTTATCAGAATTTCTTACTCCCGAAAATGAAAATGTTCAGTTCAACCAGTTGCCGTTTAACAATGAACAGATTAGTCCCTTATACTTCTTGCGAGGAGGATTTTATGCATTGAGCACAATCATTAATGAAATTGGCACAATTAAAGATAAAGGATTGGCAACAGAAGAAATGGTGAAGCTGGGTTCCATTTACAACATATCGAAAACTGAAATCAAAGCCTGTCTAGGTTCAGATTTCTCAGAACACAATGAAGTGGTATCTAGAACCAAGGAATTAATTGAAGAGTTTTTAATCAAAAAGAAAATTTTAATTGAGATTAAAGATTATTTCCAAAGCCAATTGTAGACAGTATCAATAAAGGGTAGGCATGTTGTGCTGGATGAAATGAAAAATGTAAATCAAGACTATTAGGAAAAAAATACTTATTCAGCGAATTCCTACTAATCTTGACAGGTAAACTTGTTCCACTTAAGACTCCACAAACCTCAGTAAAGGGTGGCCATGGAAAAAAATCCCGTAGGGATAGTTTCGAATTTTAAAAGACTTCTTGATTACTGCCCCATTTATATTCCTTAGTAAGGATAAAATCTTACCCCACTAAGTCGTCTTGACATGTATTAAAAAATTAAAGTCATTCATTTGAGCACTTTTTCCCGTTTTATCAGCTTGGAACAAGCAGAAACCTTTAGCGTAAAGTTCTTTTAAAGTCGTTTTTGATTCGCTAATTACCTCATTATTCACCCCGTGTATCAAGTAGAGTGGACTGTTTTCACTGACAAAACTGTATGAAAAGTAAAACCGTTCATTTTTATCCTCCAATGATTTTATAAAGGACTCGCGCTCCTTTTGCAATTCTATAAGGCGACCTCGCTCATTAGATTCTCGCTCTTCTTGAAGCAAACGCTGAGCCTCTATTTCTTCGGGAGTCTCTTTTTTATTCTTTTTGATGAAATAATAAATTCCGTATCCTATAATTACCAGCCAAATAACATTCTTCATAAACTCTATTTTTCAAAAACAAGTAAAAAATTGAAACTCTCCATCTGAGCTGATTGCGCAGTTTTAATTGCGTGTGCAAGCCTCCAACCTTGATTAATCAATTCTTGAGGTGTCGTGACGCTTGACTGATTTAGGCTTGGCTTTTCACTAGATTCATCAACTTTGTAGAGCTTGGAATCCAAGCTAACAAAACAATAAGAGAAGTAAATTGAAATTTCCATAATGCGATGATATTGATTTTGGTTTAGGATATTTTTAAAAAACTTAACTGAATATACGAATATTTCAATTTCTCTTTTGGTTTTGCTCGCTCCGTGGAAGTTTCCTTGTAAGAACTTAAATTTCAATTAAATACGAGAAAAGGTTCTAGTACCTCTCTCTCCGCGGCCGATTGGGTTGCTTAGCGGGTTGACTTAGCGAAAAGAGTTCTCGTAAATAACTATTTTTGAGCATATTGTAGAGTTAGGTTCATTCCCCACTCTCTCAGCTTCTCTCTCCGCCTTACCTATCAAAAAGACATATATATCCCAAGAAGGGAAAAACTGATGTATACTCGTCAAAACCATTAGTTGGATCCCATTCATAATGGTACCAAGCAGTACGTCCTGTAGATAGATAGCTGTTTTTTCTTAATTTTAATGTATGAGAAAAAATAATTTCCTAATTAATAACAATATGTATCGTTCTGTTTTCATTTTCTTAGTTAGTTTTCTTTTTTGTCAATCAAAATGTATCGCTCAAGAGCCCATAAAATGTCAATTTGGTATTTACGCTAAAACATTAAGAATCAATCAAGCAGAAGAGACCTTTGAAACATTTTTCTATTGGTGGTTGCGAGTAGATTCTATTCAACCGAACATCGATTACTCTTTTGTTAAAGAATTTGAGTTCATAAATGCAGATCTTGAAATGTTTGAATTCGACGCTGCAGATAGCTCGAATGGCTATTACTATGTATCAGGACGATGTAAGGCAATCATACCCTATAAATCAGATTATCATAAATTTCCATTCGACATACAGAATCTGAAGATCTCCATTGAAAATAAAGTAGCCAATAGCAAATCTTTAGTTTACATTCCTGACGATGCCACTACCCCCTTTAATAATATTAACGATGAGAATGTTGAAATACTAAATGGCGATCAATACTCCATAAGCTCCTTACAGGCTGTTGAATCTAGTTATATTTACACTACTAATTTTGGTGATCGTAAAATAGAGGGCAATGAGAAATATTCCAGACTAGAGTTTCATATCGGGGTTGAAAGAGACCCGACGGGCATGATACAGAAAATTTCATTACCCCTCATAATCGTTCTTATTTTAGCTTATTTAGTATTCTATATTCCAGACCATGAAATTCAAACAGCTTCTGGCTTAACAGTTACTGCATTACTTGCAGCAATTGCATTTCAATGGACTATCAATGATACTTTGCCCAAAGTGTCTTATTTAACAACGATTGATAGAATCTTTTTTTTAATCTATGCCTACATTTTTTATGCAATGGCCCAAATTATCGTAACCTTCAATCTTTCAAATAAGAGTGAATATTATAAAAATATTTCGAATAAAATTGAAATCCATTCAAGGTATCTGTTTCCTTTGACCTTTGGGGTACTACTATTCCTTATTGCTCATTAAGTGCTATAGCCCAAAAATTATCTTTATGGGGCTCGGAAAATTTGAGATAATTCGTTTCAACCAAATTAATTCAATGAACCAAATATCTTTTTGTGATTCCATCCATGGCTCTTGTTAAATACCTTGGCCATCATGTCTTGTCCATGAGCTGGATTCCTGCTTGGTAGCGCGATTTACGCGCAAAACTTCAAAGATGAATTAGTCTTCAATACCCTTTCTGGACGCAAAGGATGAAGAG
>JABMNK010000087.1 GCA_013204595.1 Flammeovirgaceae bacterium | reverse complement strand
TCACTCCGCACTGTATCGGCGGTGTGAATAACTTAGGTAACTTTGCGGCCACTCATTTATAATTATATATATATATATATATAAAAGCCATTTTGACTTATATTTGCCTCGACATTAAAATTTCTTTAAAACATGAACGTATATTTAATAAGCACATCTGAGGTTGATAAAGAACTTATTTCGAACGTTAAAAACTTATTATTGGGCTTTGAAGGTCCTTTAAGCTTTCACGCAGAGCAGCATATTGAATTTAATACTATGGAAGAAGATCGAGTTGTTTCATGGGAAGCGCTTTTTTCTATATGTGAACGTTATAGGTCTAATTACAATTCAGTTAAAAAAGAAGATTATATTGTCTTATTGACCGATCGGAAAAATGAGCGAAGTTGGTTCAGTGCATTTGATCATAAGAATAACCTCTTTATAAAAACCAGTGGTTGGGAAACATTTGTTACCATTGACAGGCTTTATCCAATAACATATGGAGTTGTATCCGGGATACTTCAGAGTATGATGCAGTTGGATCTTTCCGGAGATGATAAAAATATTCATAAGCGCTCTATTGGCTGTATGAACGACTTATGCAAGGAAAAGATTGACGTTAGTCTGCAGTTAAGAACGGGAGATATTTGTAATTCATGTATTAAGGCAATGCTTGAAAAAGGCATTGATAAGGATATTATTTGGCAAGCAAAGAAGGTGTTTAAACAGATCAGTGATGATTCTCGATTTTTAAACAATTTTATCTACGAAGAGCCGCCTAAAGAAGTAACAGTAACGGAAGAAGGGTCAATTTTGATAGGAGACACTTTGCTCAAGAATCTGAATGCACAACAAAAGGCGCTATATACTCTTTATTTGTTGTCTCACCCAGACGGAATTAAGGATATAGATTTGCTAGATAATAAGCTTAAAAATAAGTTTAGATATTTATATCAAAGATTTAGCGGAAAGAATAATATTAGCGAAAAACAAATAAAAAATATAATGGTTGATCGTACCAGTGACATAAGAAGCAAAATTAAAGACATAATTATGAAACGCTTTCCTTCAACCCACCATTTTTACAACATAAAATCTGGAAGATTATTGTCACGCACAATTAATTCCCAAACGCCTCGCATTATTCACACTAATTTCATCCCTCCCAGTTGATTTAGTCTAGTTAGTTAAAAAGGTTATGTAAATATGTCGTTGTCAGATCAATCGCGCTCGACGGCATTTTCTCATCTTCAATAATATTTATTCTTGCTTTCTGTTTATTTTATGGCTGAAGTAGTACGTTTTATAAAAAATATTCGGCCAAGATTTAAAATATAAACAGTCATATTTTCAATTATGGTATTTTCATTTTGAGTTATGGATGGACGGTCAAGCTTTAGTTTTGGGGTAATAAGTCAAAATTTTAATCTACGGTTTACAACACTTCAGTCCATTACAGAGGAGATGATTTCCGTCTACTTTCGAAGCATCCTTTTCCACTTGAATTAGAAAGTGTCATAGACTGGAGTGTAAATAATTTTTAAGACATTCTTTGCGGCTTAAATTAATTAAGTCTATACCTGTTGGTGCTTGCATGTTGATTAATATCAGCCATTAATCTCAAGGATTTGGGTGTAAAAACACAATAAACCTCATATTAATATGTTTTACTACATAGTAAATTCTTAAAAATATTAAATTAAGTATTATTTTTGTAGAAATAAAAATACACAATCATACATTTAGCACTATAAATATCCTTATAAAACTTTAAGGCAGCCGATTTTTTTTTGTGATTTGATGATACAAAATATGAAGCGGCCTACTTTATTAGAGCAATTAATTTTATACGTAATATGAAAATGGAAACAACTTTACCTAACATTATCCCCAATCCAACAACACCCCATGACAGTTGGGCGCAGTGGTATGACATTATTTACGACATTTTTTGGGGTAGTTTATTGGAATTCAAAACCGACGAAACCCTCAAGGTTATAGAGGCTTATGTCCAAAGTGGTTTAGTAACTGATTTTGGATGTGGCACAGGTCGCTTGTCGATTCCTTTGGCTAAAAAAGGATTTAGTGTTCATGCCGTTGACCAATCCCTTGGTATGACAGAAGAACTAAAGAGAAAAAAAGATTCCGAAGGCCTTAGTAGCCTTTTTTTACACACCAATAGCATAGCAGACTTTTCTGGCTCACAGGGCGACTTATCGCTTTGTGTCTTTACTGTGCTAAATTATATAACCACCGAAGAGGCCCTCAATGCGTCGCTAAAAACTTTTGCGCATTGCACCGCACCTGGTGGTTATTTATTCTTCGACTTGGGGGATGATTCCTTTTTTAGTCCATTGGGCTTTTCACATAAATATAAAAAAGTAGGTGAATTTGAACGGGAGATACACTTTGGCCCGACTCAAGATGGCATTTGCAATAGAAGAGAAACAGGCAGCGGTATACTCAATAATCAGCCTTTTCAATATACAGACTCCTATCCCATGCGATACTGGTCACCTGAACATGTCCTTGGTTTGCTTGAAATTCTGGGATTTGTTCTTGTCATAGACGAATTTGAGGATCTCAATTTTGGAGGATCGTCTTGTTACCTTATGAAAAAAAACAAATAATACCTAAAAGAAATATAGCCTTGAAAATTACAAAAGAAATGTTCAGCAACTCGTTCTACTATATTGGTCCCGGCATCGATATTGAACCACTTTTTCGTTTCTCTCATCTGTGCAGCATCTATCTGTTTCCAAATCTTTTCCTACCTATGGATAAAGTAAAGACCTATTACGACGCAAAAATTGCATCATCCCGCGATTTGGAGCTGATTTACTGCCGTGTGATACCAGATTTTGACAAAAGAAGAAACTTTGAACTCTCTTACAGGTACAGGGAAGAATTTCTCGATGCCCATATCATTCCACAAAAATTTAAAACTGATTATATAAATACCTTTTCACCCGCACAGTATGAGCCCCAATGGGCACTAGAATACAAAGTAAGACGCCCATCGATGAACCGTGAACTAACCCTCTATTATTTTACAGGTGAAGGATTGGATTGCTACTGGGCACTCAGCCAGGGAGGCATTTTTGCTCCTAATGTCTTCTGCACCATACAAACAGGTATGCTCGAACAACCCAGCGGAATGATGGAACATTTTTTCTCGCGCACCAGAGTGCAACCGCTATTATGGGTAAAAGGTTTCGAAGCCGATTGGCCTTTATCGTATAATTACAACAAAGCCTTTAAATCAACGGCAGGTTACGATGTTGTGGCCATGGATTTTATTCACCCTTGGAAAGTCGGGTGGTCCTATGAACATCAACAATCCCATATTCGGCATTGTAAGGCCTTTACCCGGGCCCAAACTACGCTCCATATAAAACGACCGGAAGTATGCATTGAATTCCATGGACATCGGTTTGTGCACGAATCCATATTGGACCAAGAGGTCTCATTCGGTGCAGAAGATGTATTGGTGTTGACTAAGCATTTGGCCCGAAAGCTCACAAGAACAGATCTCAATTTGATATTATGGGAAGACATTATTCGTCGCTACCCATCCCATGAACAGGGTTATATGTCGGTGCGTAAGCAAATCCAAATTCTTAACCGTTTTTTGAAACATCACAATTACAGAAAAGTCCACATAGTACCCTTTTGTTATGAAGATGAAGGAATTAACTACCTCAGTGCTATGGAATTGTTGCATACCTATGAGGTGTGTTCGTATCTATACCGCCCCTTCGACTTCTGCGATCTTAGAACAGCATTCAATGGCCATCACCTCAATTAATTGAAACCATAAAATATGAAGAAAGAAAAATCAAAAGTAAACATTCAACACCTCAAGAATCATCTCCAGTTGCTCACAGGCTTACGGCCACATCGCAACGTGGAAAATCCAATTTCTTTGACAACCGCAGAAAGGTATATTCAACAGGAATTTGAAAACAACGACGCCTCCACTGAACTTCAGACCTGGGAGGTTTACAACGAAGAATATCACAATGTGATTGTTCGTTACAACCCAAAGGGTAAAAAGAAATTAATTGTTGGTGCGCATTACGATGTATGTGGTGACCAGCCTGGGGCCGATGATAATGGCAGTGGGGTGGCAGGCCTTTTAGAGCTTGCACGCATGATATTTGCCAATGCACCCAAACTGAATTATTGCATCGAATTTGTCGCTTATAATCTCGAAGAACCTCCCTATTTCCTAACCCCGCATATGGGCAGCTGTATCCATGCACAATCGCTGATTGAAAATAACGATGATGTAATTGGGATGATTTGTTTGGACATGATCGGGTACTTTTCGGACGAACCCGGCTCTCAGCGCTTCCCAGACCCGTTCCTTGAGGATGTATTCACTTCAACAGGTGATTTTATCATGGTGGTAGGTGTCGATAACCAGTCGGCATTTTCTGACAAGGTGTATAAATTAATGAAAAGAGACACTAAGATAAAAGTTCATAAAATGGATTTGCCATTATGGAGTCCTCTCAACGGGTTGTCAGATCAAATGAATTACCAGGCTCTCAACATTCAGGCTGTGCTCATCAATGATACAGCGTTTTACAGAAACCCCCATTATCATCTTGAAAGTGACACCATGGAAACACTGGACTTTGAAAAAATGTCAGAAGTTGTGAATTCGTGTTACCGCGCAATTGTTTCGTTTTAATTATCCATAATCAAAATAGAAAAAACATGTCACTAAGAATAGAATTACTCCGACTTTGGCACTTGATTACCTTTATTAAAAATATGAAAAAAGCACCTTTACCACTAATTAAAAGATTTTATTCCATTAATGGATTCGATGCCAAATATGCCACCATACGAAAAGACATTCATACCTTAAAACAAGAGTTTGGCTTGTTGATTTATCTAGACCCAGTTGAGGATTATTATTACTTAAATTTCGAACATACAGCGTACGGTCCATTGCCATTCGATTCGTCATTTAAAATGCTCGACCGTAGATTAGAAAGCAGCATGCCAAAAGGAAAAATCAAAAAGCACAATTTGTGTTACCAATTAAATCCACACTTGCTTTTTCATCTTTTCAACAATATAAGTGTTAACGAGTACCCCGAATTTTTTACCAATCATTGTGGTGTACATGACTTTCAATTTTTTCCTGATAAATATACATTTTCCAATGCAACGAAAAATATGGAAATATCCTTTGAAGATGAATTGAATCCCGATGTTGCGTTTTCTGATGAAGAATTCAGCTTTATTGACGAAAATGAATTGTTTTTTGATTTGGACGATTTTATTGAAAAGGAGTTAGGGGCACCGGAACTCATTACAGATTTGGATTATTTGTTCTCCATGGAATGCGGGAATGAATGGGTTGAGGTGCCACCTGAAGTATTCAAGTAAAATACAAATCATACATTAAAATTCCATAACGAAGTCTTAATTTAATTGATGTAAAAAAAAATATGCTAGATATAAATAAAAAAATATTAAAGAAACGAGAGGCGTTGACCCTTTCCAAAACAGATTTCAAAGTGGCGAGTACTTGTGCGCAGAAACTGGTGTACCGCAAGCAAAATTACCCCAATAACCTTCAAGAGAATGAATTCATGAAGCTGCTCGCCGACGGCGGATATATGATTGGAGCAATGGCCAATTTGCTATATCCCGGAACGGAGATTACAGGAAGCACTTTGGAGGCGCTTGAACAAACGCGTATCCTGCTGCAACAGGACGAAATCACCCTGCATGAGGCGGCCATACAGTCGGGACAAAAACTGGTGCGGATAGATATTCTGATGAAGCGAGGAAACCGCTTTGAGCTCATTGAGGTTAAGTCGAAATCGTCCGACAGTTCTGACGACAAGGCTGCCGAAAGAAAGAATATGGAGACCTATATCGAAGATGCAGTGTATCAAACCCTTGTTTTAAAGGAAGTTTATCCAAATGCCGATATCGATACTTTTCTCTTGTTGCCCGATAAGGACAAAAGAACAAACATTGATGGCTTGGCCTCCTGGTTCAAGGTAGAGCATCAGGAACAGGCTCCCGATACGCGCTTTTTAAAACCTGTGGTAAATTTTAAATACGAAGGCCAACCGCAATATGCAGATAAAATTATGGAATTAAGACAAGATGGCTTGCTCACCAAACTACCACTTAACGAGCATGTTGAACGACGAATAGAGGAGATTCGATTGCGCGCAGATGGTTTTATTGATATTCTGAACAACAATCTACATTGCCCCGCCGAACAAAGGCCCTTGAACAAGGATTGCAAGCATTGCGAGTACCAGAAAATAGCACTCGAAGGCCCTAGTGGTTTCGACGAATGCTGGGGGGCGCTGGGAGAAGAAGATCCGCATGTTTTTGATCTTTATCATGGTGGCACCATCGGTGGTTATAAAAATCCATTAATCAATCAGTTGATAGCCGAAGAAAAAACCAGTTTGTGGGATTTTTTGGAAACTGATTTCGTTGATGCTAAAGGTGGCGTAGGTGCGAGAAATGAGCGCCAGCTGATTCAATATCTGAATACACTGAACAATACTGAATGGTTTTCTGAAACCATGGTTGCTGAATTGAATTCCTGGAAATACCCACTTCATTTCATCGATTTCGAAACCTATACAGGTGCTTTGCCGCTTCATGCCCATATGTGTCCCTATGAAGTGCTCGCATTTCAGTTCAGCTGCCATACTATTGCGCATGCCGATGCTGAGCCCATTCATACCGAATGGATCAATACTGAGCCAGGTTTTCCGGGTTTTCGCTTTGCAGAAGCCCTGATGCACGCCATCGGAAGCGAGGGCACGCCCCTTATGTGGGCAACCCATGAGAACACGGTTCTAAGGGGTATCCTGAAACAAATGGAAACAATGGCACACCAAAATCCCGTGTTGAAACGATGGCTGCTCGATATCACCAAAGACGAAAAAGAAAACAGGCCAGGCCGTTTAGTGGACATGAACGCATTTACGCTGAAACACTATTTTCATCCCTTTATGAAAGGCAAAACGTCCATTAAAAAGACCTTGCCCGCCGTTTGGAAACATCACCCCTATTTACACCAAATACCATGGTTTAAAAAGTACTATCAGGTCGGACCTGATGGCGAAATCCAGGATCCTTACCAAGCACTAAAGACCATCTTCGTCAACAGCACCCAAAGTCAACTGGCCACCATGGAAATAGAAGAAGTGGTGAACGAAGGCTGTGCGGCCATGAAAGCCTACTACGAGCTTCAGTTCGGCGATCACGCCAACCGCCAAAGCCTAAAACAACAACTCCTGGCCTATTGTGAGCTGGACACCATGGCCATGGTGATGATCTGGACGCATTGGTATAGGAATTTCATTGGAAAATAGTGTCAGTCAGTAATAACCGTTGTGATTTAAAGTCGGGAAAGGAATCCTTACCTTTTATTTGTTCAGCTGGATGCTGTTCGATAATATAATCAATTAAGACAATTGTGATTGTTTAGACTTAAGACGAAGGGTAGCATATTCATACACTCCTTGCAAATTACATTAAATGTAAAGAAAGATAATTTTTCTTCCACCATCCTCTTGTGTCATATGAGAGGTAATTTGGAGGATCCATTATATAAGGAATGTAATTCCCATGAGTATGCGCCCTATTTGAATCAGAATTCTTCAAAAATCCACAAAATGCATCTTGATAATCCACAGGTAACAAGTGTACGAAAAGAATGTCCGGTCTTTGATTTTTTATAGTTAATAGAGCCTCATTTAAAATGCACTTATGGCAATTCTCAATTTCATTTCGCCAAAATTTATTTACTCGAGTTCCTTCTAAATTTTTAGTCATGCTCAGGTCATAATACGGTATCAAATCATGAGGTTTTATCAAACCAAATAGAGCAGAAACAATCAGGACATTCTCAGGGTTGTTAATCAATTTTTCCCTAACTTCTGCTGAATAAATAATCCCACGATATCGATCATATGCAGGCATACATCGTTTCCAATCTAAAGGAGCATTTCCCGCATTAATATATTTTCTTAATAATTCTTCACGGCAAGGATTCAGAATGTTACTAAAAGACAAATCACTCATTTGAGAAGCCAAGCCGCCGCCATCTAATTTCTTTTTAGAACAAGCAATGACAAATACAAATTTCCTCTGCGTCAAACTTATGTATCTATTCGCTACCAAATGCGCTATGTCTATTTGGGGCAAATTCTTTAGTCTTTCCTTTTTTTCTCTTTTAAGTGACTCTATATTGTAAGAATTTTTTTTTTAGAATTATCCTTTTTACAAATACGAACAGCTATCTCGTCAAGATTTAGATTTCTCATTTCGTTTTGAATGATTCGCCATCTTGGCAAACTCCCTTGATTAGTGTCAGGTGCATAAAAATATGCATAAATTCTCCCTGTTCTTCTAACGTTGCCATTAATGTATACAGGGTTTTCAATTTGGATAACGCTACTAAGAACTATGGTACAATTGCCTTGAGGCAAATCTAGTATCCTTTGAATCAACTCATGAATCGACTGATACTGATAAAGAATGAATTCGATGCAATCGCTGCTATCGGCAAATGGAAAATCGATTAGCGGATCTTCAATTGAGGGAGGCAGAGATAAATTATCACTTCTTATTTGGTCACTATCGTTTGGGCAACCCAATCGTTTTCTAGTTTTGTGATAAACAAAGCTTCTACGTCGACGAAAACTTTTCGTACCATTTTCTATTGCATTTGGCGCTGAATTAGGATTGTTCTTAATATTAAATAGAGGCCTTAAATTTTCAATTAAGCTCTTTTCATGGTTATTAATACTGTCAATCTGAAAATCATCATAAGCAATAAAATCAACAATTAAGTAATTTCTCATAAAATCATTAACAAGCACTTCTGTATTGGGCAGTATCAAGTCTTCAGAAAGTAAAGCCCCTATACCGGCTCTAAATGTGGACAGTGCACCACTGCACACCGAAGTAGTAGAATGACGATTATTAATGTGCCACGATAATCTTTGAGATAAGTTACCACCACCGGCTTTCCCAGTGCCTGCTGTGCCTATGTAAACTAGGTCATACAATGTCCCTTCTATTTCTTTTTTAAAGCAGCCTTCAATTTTATTAAGGGTAATATATCTTCTTAATATCTGATACCCATCAGGATGCATAAACCAAAAGTAGATCCCCTTCTTTTTTGGAAAATGATTAAGGTTTTCAATACTAGGAATAATTGGCAGACCATTTAGATGAACGTTTAACCATTTTTCAATTTCATTCAAGCTATTTGTATTAAGTATATTCATAAATTTTAAGGTTTTATATCAATAGCGTCCTAAACGATTAAAAAAACTGGAAGGCAGTTTTTCCTCAAAGTTTTACCTTTGAGGTT
>JABMNK010000086.1 GCA_013204595.1 Flammeovirgaceae bacterium | reverse complement strand
TTTAATTTTTAGAAAAGTTTTGTTTGTTGGTGGGTTGATCTTTTTAACAGTAGATCTTTTTGCTCAGTCAGAAATACAAGTGTTAAGTCTTGATGACTGCATTAAGATTGCATTGGAGAATAACCTTACAATTAAAAGAAGTTCTTTGGACTATCAAGCTGCCAATATTACCTTGCAAGAAGGTAAAGCTTCTCGCTACCCCAATTTGAATTTAGGCACTAGTTATGGCACTAACTGGGGACGATCCATTGACCCTACTACAAACAGCTTTATTTCGAGAGAAATAAATACTGCTGGAATCACCGGAAGTTCAGGATTAACCCTTTTTTCGGCTGGTCAAATTCACAATTCAATCAAGCAATCTGAATTTAATCTTGCTGCTTCTAAGTATGACTTGATCACTACAGAAAATGACATCACATTAAATATCGCCAATTTTTACCTTAATGTTCTTTTTAATAATGAATTGCTTGAGAATGCACGCTTGCAGCTTGAATCAACCAAAGAGCAATTATCAAGAACCAAAAGGTTGGTCGAAATTGGTTCATTACCTAAAACATCTGAATTAGAGCTTTTAAGTCAATTGGCAAGCAATGAATTAACGTTAATAAATGCGCAAAATGACCTTGCCTTGGCTCATCTAAGCCTGAAACAATCCATGATGATTCCTTCCTCAAAAATCATTGAGGTCATTATCCCAAACATGGTGGTGGATAGCTTGTCGCTAATGATGTCATCTGTAGAGCAGATCTATCAAAATGCAATAGATGTTCGCCCTGAGATGAAAAGTGCACAATTACGTGTTGAGGGTGCCAAAATGGGCATGAAGGTGGCTCTTGGGGCCTATTTCCCTTCATTACGGGTCAACGCTAACCTATTTACCAATTATTCAGATGCTGCAAATAGAATAAGAACCATTTATGATAACGAAGTTAAAATGATTAATGAGGTACCGTTAGGCTATTATTACCTCGAAGGCGTTCAAATGCCTGTATTCAATGCATATACCACTGGGACACCCACCGGACAAGAACAATTTAATTGGTCTAAGCAATGGAACGAAAACTTCAGTCAATCGTTGAACTTTAGCTTGGCGATTCCTATTTTCAATAATCTGAGAACCAAATCAAATG
Source organism: Flammeovirgaceae bacterium (assembly GCA_013204595.1). Lineage (GTDB taxonomy): Bacteria > Bacteroidota > Bacteroidia > Cytophagales > Cyclobacteriaceae > UBA4465. The sequence continues at coordinate 15,032 of JABMNK010000086.1, read as the reverse complement.
TTCAACGTTCAAAAATACAACTAGTCCAATCCGAAATTGCTGTTATGGAGCGATTGAATCAATTAAGACAAATCATTGAATCATCATATAATGACGCGTACGCATCTCAAAAGAGTTATTTTGCCTCGAATCGGCAGGTAGAGGCGTTAGAAGAACGTTTTAGAGCGATTGAAACTCAATATAATTTAGGGGTTGCTAATTTTACTGAATATCAAGTGGCAAGTAATAATCTTTATGCTGCCAAATCTGATTTAGTAAGAGCAAAGTTTAACACTCTTTTTAAGAAAAAAGTCCTTGATTTTTATCAAAACATACCACTAACATTTTAATAATGGCTAAGAAATTAAAAAAGTCGAATAATAAACTGCTGATTATTTTATCAGGTATAGCAGGTGTATTAGTTCTTTTTGCTGTAATCGGCAAATCGCAAGGATGGGTAGGCAAGAAGAAAGAAATTGAAGTTGAAGTTACCAATGCGGCGTTTAAGACCATCATTGAAAAAGTAAGTGCGTCGGGAATGGTTCAACCGGTTATTGAAGTAAAAATTAGTCCTGAAGTGCCAGGTGAGATCATCGAATTGAATATAAAAGAAGGTGACTCCGTTAAATTGAATGATTTTTTGCTTAAAATAAGGCCTGATAATTTTGTTTCTGCTTTAGAACGATCGAACGCCAATCTTAATCAGCAAATGGCCAATCTTGCTGCCTCAAAATCAAACTTAGCTCGAGCAGAAGCAGGGTATTATCGTTCGAGATTGGAGTACGATCGTCAAGAGCAATTGCATATTGAAAAAGTGATCTCAAATGCTGATTTTGAACTTGCCGAAGCCAACTACAAGATAAGTATGCAAGATTTAGAATCTGCAAAGCAAAGTGTTCAAGCTGGTGTATATATTGTGAAAAGTGCTCAAGCTAGTGTTGATGAGGCAGAGAAAAACTTGAAACTGACTAATATTCGGGCGCCAATGACGGGCATTGTTTCTAAGCTTGATGTTGAGAAGGGGGAAACAGTAGTAGGAACCTCGCAAATGCAAGGAACAGAAATGTTGCGAATTGCAGATCTAAGCAACATGGAAGTTCGCGTAGATGTGAATGAGAATGATATTATCCGGATTTCAATTGGAGATACTGCCCTGATTGATGTGGACTCTTATTCCTACATGAAAAAGGAATTCAAAGGAGTAGTTACTCAAATCGCTAATTCTGCAAAGGCAAAAGCTTCATCAGATGCGATAACAGAATTTGAAGTAAGAATTAAAATACTGAATGAATCCTATCAAGATTTATTAAAAGAAATGCATATCATTTATCCCTTTCGACCGGGAATGACAGCAAGTGTTGATATTATTACTGAAATAAATGACAATACGCTATCTGTACCATTATCAGCTGTAACCACTCGTTCAAAGGATGATGAAAAAGGGAGTGAATTCTCTAAAAGCGACGAGGATGATGCTGAATTCATAGAAGATGCGGAAGAACTAGCTGAAGAGGAAAATGGAAATGGTAGTTCGGCAAATGGCTATGGATTTATAAAGGAAGATGAATTGGAAGAGGTAGTTTTTGTTATGCGCGAGGGCAAGGCGGTGAAGGTCGTTGTTTTCACAGGTATAAGTGATTTTGAAAGTATTCAGATAAAATCAGGGTTGACAGCTGATGATCAAATAATTTCAGGACCCTTTCTAGCTGTTTCCAAAAGATTAAAAAATGGTGTTTCAGTGGTCATTAAGGAGGAAAAGGCCAATGATAAAGAGGCCGATGAGTTTAATGAATAGTAGGGGTAATTGAGAAATCTTTTTTAAGTACTTGATACAAATGTTGCATGGGAAGTCCGACAACATTGTAATAGCACCCATTGATGTTTTTGACGCCGATCATGCCTATCCATTACTGGATCCCATACCCCCCCCCGCTTTATCAAAAGGCTTGTATCTATTGATATAATGTCGAATCTCTTGATTGGATAATACGTCGAAGGTGACAAGTGTAGAAATTGAAAATGACGTCGTTATGAGGTTGCTTGAAATACAAACACCCGTAATCACTTCATGCGTATTCCCTGATAATAGGGAAAGCATATCGAATGCGTTGTCAGGATTCTCTGGCTTTTCAAGAAGTTTATCATTACATATTACCGTTGTGTCGGCCGTTAATAGTATTTCGTTATTTATTTTCTGTCGATGAAAGTTATTCTTTTTTTTTGCAATGAAAGAAGCAATCTGACTTACTTCAAGATTTTTCGGAAAGGATTCATCGGTATCAAATGCTTTTGTTTTAAAGTCATAACCTGCGGACGCTAATAATTGTTTTCGTCGGGGAGAATTGGAACAAAGGATCATTTATATGTTATTCAATGGCTGTATGAATCAGGATATAACTAAAAGTTAAGGATAATTTTTTAATTAATTATTTCTTTGATCGACTTTTCCAATTTGACGGATTTTGTTTAGGAGTAGTTTTTGAAAAGCTTTTCATTTCATTATATCCGTTTATCGCCACTATGGCGGCTACTATTTCCTCGTCATGATCGAGAGATTTTGTCAATAGGTCGGGTGTGAAATGCTCCGATACAAAGCTGGTAGTAAAGGTGCCGTTGATGAATAATGGATGCTCTAAGGCAAATTTACAAAATCCTAGGGTAGTTTCAATACCAGATATTTTGTATTCATCGATGGCTCTTAACATCCTTTTTCTTGCTTCCTCTCTGTTGCTGCCATGTGAAATTAGTTTAGCAATCATAGGATCATATTGAATGGGTATATTCATTCCTTCTTCGAATCCATCATCGACCCTAATACCCGGACCTTTAGGGATTTTGTAAGTAGTGAGTTTCCCCACGTCAGGAAGAAAATTATTAGCAGGATCTTCTGCGTATATTCTCACTTCAATGCTGTGACCATTGATTTTTAATGTTTTATTATTTATCGATAATGGCTCACCCATTGCTACTTTTATTTGTTCTTTGACCAAATCGACGCTAGTGATTTGCTCCGTGACGGGATGTTCAACCTGAAGGCGAGTATTCATTTCAAGAAAGTAAAAATTGAAAGATTGATCAGCGATAAATTCAACAGTACCAGCACCTACATAATTGCAAGACTCCGCCACTTTTATAGCGAGAGCACAGATTTCTTTCCTTTTCGAATCAGTTAGTAGGGAACAAGGAGCTTCTTCAATTACCTTTTGATTTCGCCGCTGAATACTACAATCTCTTTCAAAAAGAGCTGCATAATTCCCATATTGATCCCCTATAATTTGTACTTCAATATGCTTTGGTGCCAAAATAAATTTTTCAATAAAAACCTGATCACTGCCGAATGAACTTTTCGATTCACTCATTGCCCTTTTCATTTCATCTTTAAAATCCATTTTATCATAAACGATTCTAATACCCTTTCCACCGCCGCCAGCGCTTGCCTTGATCATTACAGGATAGCCAATTTCGTCGGCAATGTTCATGGCGCTGTTTAGGTCTGTAATGGCAAGATCCATCCCTGGGACCAATGGGACGTTAAATTCGGTTACCTTTTTTTTTGCCGACAATTTATCGCCCATGATACTTATAGTTTCAGCATTAGGGCCAATAAATATGATATTTTCTGCTTCACATCTCCTTGCAAATTCAGCGTTTTCAGACAAAAAGCCATATCCTGGATGTACCGCATCTGCGCCAGTTACCTTACAAGCATTGATAATTTTGTCTATGTCCAAATAAGATTCTGATGATAAAATGCCTCCAATGCCGATCGATTGCCGAGCCAACAATACATGTGGAGATGTTGAGTCAACTTCGCTATAGATACTTACGGTAGCAATATCAAGATCATGCGCACTTCGAATAATCCTATTCGCAATTTCACCGCGATTAGCAATCAGGATTTTTTTGATAGATTTTAACAATTTTTTAATGGCTTAGACTACGGTAATATTGTTGCTAAAATATACTAATCTTTGATTTGAACAGAATCTATTTCTATTAACTTTACGAATCTTTAATGAATATGGAATCATTTTATGGATTTATTTGAAAAATTACTGAAAGATCGTGGGCATTTGGGTAGTCATTCTCACGTAGATGACAACTATTACATGTTCCCGAAATTAGAGGGTGAAATAGCCCCCAGAATGATGTTCAAGGGCAAAGAAGTATTGACCTGGAGTTTGAATAATTACTTGGGCCTGGCAAATCATCCCGAGGTTCGTAAGGCTGACACTGAGGCTACCGAAAGATGGGGGCTTGGTTATCCAATGGGTGCCCGAATGATGACAGGTAATTCAAGTTATCATGAGCAACTTGAGCAAGAGTTGGCCACTTTTGTGGGTAAGGAATCAGGTATGCTTCTCAATTTTGGTTATCAAGGTATTATGTCTGTAATAGATGCGCTTGCTGATCGGAAGGATGTGATTGTTTATGACGGAGAATCTCATGCCTGCATCATTGACGGCCTGAGGTTACACATGGGGAAGAGATTCGTCTATCCGCACAATGATATTGATAATCTTCAAATTCAATTGCGCAGGGCAGAACGTTTGACAAAGGAATCGGGAGGTGGAATCCTTGTTATTACCGAAGGCGTATTCGGAATGTCCGGTAACATGGGGAATTTGAAAGAAATTGTGGCATTAAAAGAACAGTATAATTTTAGATTATTAGTTGATGATGCCCATGGGTTTGGCACAATGGGAGCCACTGGTGCTGGTACAGGTGAGGAGCAAGGAGTTCAAGATGGAATAGATATTTATTTCTCCACTTTTGCCAAATCAATGGCGAGCATAGGGGCCTTCATTGCAGGTGATTTTAATATTCTAGATCATTTAAAATATAATTTAAGGTCTCAAATTTTCGCAAAAACGTTGCCTATGCCACTTGTCATTGGGAATCTTAAGCGTTTGGATTTATTAAGAACAAGACCTGAATTGAAAGATCAGCTCTGGACGATTGTCAATGCGGTGCAAAGTGGCTTGAAGAATAAGGGCTTCAATATAGGCACTACTCAATCACCAGTGACTCCTGTCTTGCTTAACGGAACTACTTTTGAAGCGCTTAATCTGGTAAGAGATTTAAGAACAGAATACAGCATATTTTGTTCGGTAATTGCTTATCCTGTCGTTCCTAAGGGAGTTATTATGCTTAGAATTATACCTACAGCGGTGCATACTTTAGCAGATGTTCAGCAAACGATAATTGCTTTTGAAAAGATAAAAGTCAAGTTAGATAATGGCATATACGCTGCTGAGGGTGAAAATGGCGCTATTTTAGCCAAAAAGAAAGGATTTTACGCTTAAATATTAGCGTATATCAAAAGATTTTACTTTATTACTCTTGAATTATTGTTTAATCCATTTTAATTATAAATACAGAAATGAAAAGATTTAACCAGCTTAGAGAACTTATCAACTCCTTAGAAGGAGATTTCGAGAAATTTTATGACAAAACTAATCAAGCGGCAGGCACTAGGGTTCGCAAAGGTATGCAAGACATGAAAAATTTGGCGCAGGAAATAAGAATTGAGGTACAAGATAAGAAAAACGGATAATATGTTTTTTTAAATCAAATAAAGCTCAAGAACTGACAATTTTTGAGCTTTATTTATGCCTTTATAAATTTATCCTCAAGCGCTTTCGACCCTTCTATCAATGGAAGTCTTACGTATTTTTGACAGATACCAATAGTTTTCAATGCTGTTTTGACAGAAGTAGGATTTCCTTCTGACATCATGAGTGCATAATATTTTAATAGAGATTCATTTATTTTTTTTGCATTGGGCGCTCTGCCAGCCATCATTTCTATAACGATATTTCCTAATTCAACGGGCTTATAATTAGCGACGACAGAAATGGTTCCACATCCTCCCATTTGCAGTATTTCAACAGTATCTTGATCGTTTCCAGAGATCAAAATAAAATCAATAGGTTTGTGGATCATGATTTGTTGGCATTGCTCTAAATCCCCAGAAGCTTCCTTGATACCGATGATGTTCGGATGCTCAGCTAGGGCGATGACTGTCGTGGCTTCCATGTTGGTAGCTGTTCTAGAAGGTATATTGTATAGAATTATGGGGGCGTTAGAGGCTTCGGCAATCATTTCAAAATGAGCAATCAGGCCGGCTTGACTGGGCTTGTTATAATATGGCGTGACTGATAGAATGGCATCTACTCCTATTTTATTAATAATTTTTATTTGGTCTAATAACCCTAGCGTATTGTTACCTCCAAGTCCAAAAACAATAGGTTTGTTACTTATATTATTTTTACAAAATTGAAGCAACCCAATTTTTTCACTCCAATTGAGGGTAGCACTTTCTCCAGTGGTACCCATAATGACATAATAATTGATTTCATCTCTGTCCAGATGATTAATTAATTTCTTCAACGCGGGATAATCAATCGCAAGGTCAGATGTAAAAGGAGTAACCAAAGCAACTCCTGTTCCCATGAATTTATTCATTATTTTCCCCAATTAGTTGAATATAGTGCACAAAATCAATATGTTCCAATCCAAATCGGGGCGCTATTTGCATGGTAAGTATTTTATTCTCAGGACGGTAAAAGTAACCGATATAACAATTAGCGTTGCATTTAACAGCAAAATAATTAACTAAATAGTTATTTGATGTATCTAGAATTATTATATATTCAAAACCTTTGGTAAGAAGCTCTTTAATTTCTTCAGAATGGGGATTTGCGAAGACAGACAGGTCTTTTTTAGTTATGATGGTCTGAATGTCACTTTCTTGGCTTATTCTTTGATCTGTAGAATCGATACCTATTGTATGAACTTTTTTACCTAACTGTTCAAAATTTTTTATAAGTTCACTTAACCCAGCAATATTTGGTTGCTCTAGGTTAATGATGATACCTATGACATTAATGTCTTTGAAGTTTTTTATTTTAACCGGATCTGGAATCTCCCGAAGAAAGGTGATCATTAATATAAATAGTCTTTGAATCATTTGGCTAATTTATCATATTTATAAATTCCTCCTCGTTAATTATTGGGACTCCGATTGCCTCGGCCTTTTCCTTTTTAGAAGGCCCCATATTTTCACCCGCAATTACATAGGTCGTTTTTGATGAAATGTTACTAGATACTTTACCGTTATTTTGAATTATGTGGTCTTGTATTTCTTCTCTTGAGAACTTATTGAAAACACCACTGATTACAAAAATCATTCCTAGTAATGAGGCGCTTCTTGTATTCGTCTCTTTCTGATTCAGCTGAAAATTTAAACCGGCTTTTTGTAATTGGGATAAAATTAATTGATTTGCGTCATTTTGAAAATAATCAATTACGCTTTTGGCGATTACTTCACCTATTTCATCTGCCGAAATAATTTCGTCATAAGTAGCGACTTTGATATTATCTAATGAGACAAAGTGTCTAGCCAACTTTTCCGCAACGGTTTTACCCACATGTCGTATACCTAGTGCAAACAGGACCGTTTGAAAAGGTGCCGTTTTGGATTTCTCAATGGATGTTAAAATATTTTCGGATGACTTTTCTTTTAAAGACCGTCCTTTGGATTGATCATTGGAATACAACACAAGACCATTTAAGTCATTATAGGTAAGGTAATATAAATCTGAAATATTGGCAATAAGTCCATTCTGTACGAGTCCTTCTATGGTCTTGGGACCCATAGAATCTATGTTCATGGCGTTTCTTGAAATGAAATGATCAATACGACCCATTACCTGGGGTGCGCATTTTTGGTCATTGGGACAATAGTGATTGGCATCCCCTTCATTTCTAATCAGTTTCGTACCACATTCAGGGCAATCGGAGGCATAAATAATCTTTTGAGCTGATGGTAATCGTTTACCAGTATTGATGGAGGTTATTTTGGGAATGATTTCACCCCCTTTTTCGATATAGACAAAATCATTTTCATGCAATTCCAATCGGGCTATTTCATTGGCATTATGTAGACTTGCCCTTTTTACCTTAGTCCCACCTAGAAGTACTGGGGATAGATTTGCCACGGGTGTAATAGCGCCCGTTCTTCCGACCTGATAGGTTATTCTTTCGAGTCTTGTTTCTACTGTTGCCGATTCAAATTTGTAGGCGATCGCCCACCTGGGGAATTTAGCGGTAAATCCGAGTTCTTCTTGTAGACTAAGCTCATTGACTTTAATTACGACACCATCCGTGTCCACGGGGAATCCGTGTCGCTTAATGTTCCATTCTGCTATATATTCAATGACTTCCGCTAGTGAAGTGCATTTTCTATAGGTTTTTGAAACATTAAATCCCCAATTTTCTAGGAGTTGAATGGAGTCAAAATGTGTGTCACATATTTTTTCTTTGGTAAGTAACGTATATAAATAGCAATCTAAGTTTCGTGAGGCTACCACAGAGGAGTTTTGCATTTTCATAGTCCCAGATGCCGCATTCCTTGGATTAGCCATTGGAGCTTCTCCCTTTTCAATTCGAAGGTTGTTAATTTCCTGGAAAGTTTTTAAGGGTAAATATATCTCTCCGCGAACTTCCAATTTAGAAGGAATTTTTTCACCAAATAGAGATAGAGGAATGGTCTTAATCGTTCTTGCGTTATTGGTGATATTATCACCTTTCGAACCATCTCCTCTAGTAATGGCTTGTGCTAATTTACCGTTTTCATAGATAAGGCTAATGGCCAATCCATCAAATTTAAGTTCGCAAATGTATTCAAAAGGTCTATTGTCAAGTCCTTTCTTAACACGTTTATCAAAGTTGACTAAGTCTTCTTGTGAATAAGTATTTCCTAAGGATAACATAGGATATTGATGTTTTACAGTTTCAAAACTTTTAGTAATGAAACCGCCAACACGAAGTGTAGGAGAATCGGGCTGTCTGAACTGCGGGTTTTCTAGTTCCAAAAGTTCTAATTCCTTCAATTTAAGGTCAAATTCTCTATCCGTGATCGTATTTTCATTTTCTTGATAATACAGATAATTATGATAATTTAATTCTCGAGTGAGTTGAATGATTTTTTCTGAGACTGAAGGCATTTTAATTGAATGAATGGTATTTAAGTGATTACTATTCGCAATTTATTTAATCTATTTTAATGATGATGCCCCATTAAAATAAATACTTCATAGATGCTGAAAATAGCATAAATTGATTTGTTTTAAAAAATTTTATTAAGGTACTGTGTATACCTTTGCTCATTAATGTCGTCACTGTTACTTCATAATTGGCATAATATAATCTAGTGCTTACTTTTTTTAATAAGAAACTACCAAATTGAATTTAGAAGAATATATCAATAATCATGATGAACTTAAAATCATCAGTGATCTAGCCATTAAGCATGACATACCGGCCTATCTGATTGGAGGATATGTACGTGATCTCATGCTTAAGCGAGATAATAAAAGAGACATTGATATAGTTTGCTTGGGGAGTGGAATAGTTCTCGCCAAGATAGTTAAAAGTCATTTCGGGAAATCGGCATCATTGGTAATTTACAAACAATTTGGAACGGCATGTGTTAAGTACAATAATTTAGAAATTGAATTTGTAGGTGCGCGAAAGGAATCTTATCGAGCGGCATCTAGAGATCCTGAAATTGAGTCTGGAAGTATCAGCGATGATCAAAATAGAAGAGATTTCACGATTAATGCATTAGCAATTAGCTTAAATAGGGATGGATTTGGGCTATTAACGGATCCTTTCGAAGGACTAACCGATCTCGGAAAAAGAATAATTCGCACGCCATTAGAACCTAATATTACCTTTTCGGATGATCCTTTAAGAATGATGCGAGCCATAAGGTTTGCTAGTCAATTAAATTTTGATATTCAAGAAGATTCATTTGAGGCCATTCAAGCTATGGCAAATAGAATCACGATTATTTCTCAAGAACGAATTACCTCTGAGTTGAATAAAATTATCATGTCGCCAATTCCATCCTATGGATTCAAACTATTATTTCATGCGGGTTTGTTGAAGGTTATATTTCCAGAATTGTATAATCTTCAAGGAGTTACAATAATTGATGGAAAAGCACATAAAGATAATTTTTATCATACCCTACAAGTACTTGATAATATTTCAAAAGGTTCTGATAATCTTTGGTTAAGATGGACCGCTCTATTACATGACATAGCAAAACCGGCTACTCAGAGGTTTCACAAAAAGATAGGATGGACTTTTCATGGTCACGAAGAAAAAGGTGCTCAAATGGTGCCTAAAATTTTCAAAAACCTAAAATTACCCTTAAATGAACAAATGAAGTTCGTTCAAAAATTAGTTAAACTTCATCTAAGACCTATCGCCTTAATCAGTAACAATGTTACTGATTCAGCGATCAGAAGACTCCTCTACGAGGCTGGAGAAGAAATAGATGATTTAATGCAGCTTTGCAGAGCCGACATCACGTCCAAAAACAATTCTAAAGTTCAACGGTATCTAATGAATTTTGAAATTGTCCAAGAAAAAATCAAAGAGGTGGAGTCAAAGGACTCACTTAGGAATTTTAATAATCCAATATCTGGTGATGAAATAATGAGATTTTTTGATTTAGGTCCTTCCAGAATCATCGGAGAACTAAAAGAGATTATTAAGGAGGCAATTATTGAAGGTACCATATCTAATAACCGTAGCGAAGCAATAGAATTACTTAAAAAAGAGGGGCAAAGACTAGGACTTGAGATTAAAGAGAAGTAATTCTTATATTTGCCAAAATATATTTATAATGAAAAACATAATCTTAATTTTTATTGCGTCATCTTTCCTCACAATAGATGCATTTTCGCAAACGGAACCTAGTGATTCGCTTCCTAGTATTGAATTTCAAAGGCAAATCTTTATTTATGGAGCTGCAAAGAAATATAATGACAAATTCACCCAATTGACTGCTTTGTATAACATATTGTCTTATAATCCTGATAATTCAGCAGTTTTGGACTCTATAGCACTTATTTATTATGATTTTCAGCAATACGTTTCTGCGGCCTTAACAAGTGTGGATGCACTGATCTTAAATCCTAATGATGAATTGGCGACTGAGATAGCGGCCATAAGTTTTGAGCAATTGGGTGCTATTGATCGCTCGTTACCTTACTATGAATCCCTCTATTTAATAAATAATAATCCTGCACTTCTCTATCAGATTTCTTTTATGCAGTATCAATTAAAAAGATATAATGAGGCATTGACAAATGTTGATATTGTCCTTGCAGATTCAAAGGTTAACGAGAGTAAAATTTTATTTCCAGTTAATGAAAATCAAGAACAGCAGGTTTCATTAGGGGCAGCTGTTTTGAGATTAAAGGGAATGGTTTTGGAAAATCAAGGTGATTTAGTTGGGGCCAAAGAGGCCTTTAATCAGGCATTAATTATAGCTCCTGATTTCGCATTGCTAAAAGAGCAATTAAAAAACATGAATTAAGTCATTTTAAAAGTTGAAAAAGTATTTCAATTAGGTTCTTACTGGAGATTAATAACATCAATGTGATCTGTTTTTAGTAATTTACTATAGCTGTGATATTTAAAATGATCTTGTTTTGGGCTATCATTCAATTTAATTTCCTTACCTATTCACCTCCTCATCAAATAGAGTATGCAGGTGTTTATTTGGGCAAGTCGCTTTTCATTCAAAATAGTTATGAATCTAGCACTGCTAGCTTTTGTGTTTTAGAGGTATTGCTAAATGGACGTTCACTTGATTTGAATTATCAATCAAGTGCTTTGATAATAGATTTTGAAAAAATCGATCTATTCACGCCTGTAGCCCTCAAGATAATTACGAGAGATTCTATTTGTCATCCAGTAATTATAAATCCTGACGCAATATTTTTTCATTCAAATTTTAAATTCTTTAAGCTAAGCATTAGTGATAGTGTTTTTACTTGGGAGACTAGGGGAGAGCATGGGATCGGCTTATATTTTATCGAGCAACTCTTAGACGGTTATTGGAAAGAGGTTTTGAACATGCCCTCAAAGGGTACTTTTGAAAGTGCGAATTACGAATTTTTTCCGGACTTGGAATTAGGTGCTAATAAATTTAGGATTCGTTATGACTTTGAGAATGAAAATTATTTGTACAGCCCAGAGTTGGATTATGAATATTACCCAGTACCAGTAACACTACTGACCAAATCAGCTAAAAATTCAATTCAACTTTCAAGGATCACTCACTATAGGGTATATGACGCTGGTTCTACGCTTATTTTAGAAGGGACAGGAAGTGAGGTCGATATCTCTAAGCTGTCTCCAGGATCTTATGTGATCTATTTTGATCAAAAAGAAGCTGCGGGCTTTATAAAAGAGCCTTAGAAAAAGTTAATTCCAAAGAAATTACTTAGGACCACTAACACCAACAAAATGGCTAAAATCGTTGGGCATACGAATGATATGGTAAAATCTAAATATTTACTAATCCCTTTGTGTTGATATCCTTCATAGCCATTTGCTAACTCAGCATTTAGATTTTCTTTTTTCCATACGTAAGCAGCAAATATAACAATACACAACCCACCAAATAAAAGCATCGTATCTGTCATTTTTGATGCGAATGACAAAAAATCTGTTGATCCAGTAATTTTAAATTGATTAGAGAAAAATTCAGAAGCGCCATTTCCTAACATGGAAGGTATTCCCACGATAAAGATAAATATGGAAGCGAAAAGAACGGCTTTTGTACGTGTGATACCCAACTCATCCACGACATAAGCTGTTGGAACTTCCAAAAGAGATACGGTGGAGGTTAAGGCGGCAAAGGAAAGCAAAAGAAAAAAACCTCCCCCGACCAAGGCACCTAACGTAGGTCCTAAGGTTGCAAATGCTTGAGGTAAGGTAACGAATATGAGACCTGGACCTGCTTGATCAGAAGCTACAGCGCTCATATCACCCTGGTTGATAAAAGCGACCAAAGGAAAAATCATTAAACCAGCAATAAAAGCGATACTTATGTCGGTCAAAGTAATATATGCAGCTGAAGAAACAATATTATCTTTTTTTGATAGGTAACTACCATAGGTAATCAAGGTCCCCATGCCAAGAGATAATGAGAAAAATGCCTGACGAAGCGCACCGCCAACAATGGAAATGTTAATCTCGCTAAGGTCTGGAATTAAATAAAACTTTACCCCTTCGAAAGCATTGGGAAGCGTTAAGGAATAAAGTACCATACCAATAATCATTAAAAGGAGGGTAGGCATTAAAATTCTTGATAATTTTTCGATACCTCCAGAGATTCCTTTACCCACAAAATATCCAGTAAATGACATGAAAATAACGGCATAAATGCATACCTTAACTATGTCCGATGTAAAAACTCCAAAGTTGTTACTTACATCAAAATTGCCCTGGACCATTTCGAAAAAAAAGCCGAAAGCCCATCCAGCAATGATGTTATAATATGAGAGAATTAAAACGCCAGCAAGCACACCAAAAACACCTATAAATCGCCAATTTTTGAAACCTAAAGCGGTGAAGGCACCAACAGGATTTTTTTGTGTTTTTCTACCGATGGCTATTTCTGTAACCATAACGGGAAAGCAAAGGAGAAAACAGAAGATCATGTACATTGCGACAAACGCAGCACCGCCGCCTAGACCTACTTCAAAAGGAAATTTCCATATATTACCTAATCCTACAGCAGAGCCCGATGCTGCTAAAATGAATCCTAATTTGTTGGTAAATGCACCTCTTACTGCTGCCATTAATTACTTTTTTTAGCTAAAATACTGATAAATATACAACCTTCGATAAGATAATCCTTTAGTTTAATAAATTGCTTCTTCTTCATCCTGGTCTAACATCAGTGGGACAAAAAGATCAAACATTTTTTTGTTTTTTATTATTTGACTTACCCTTCTAGGTACCATCAATTCCCATGCTGGATTGCCGTCCTTAATCAATTTTAAAACATCATCGGATAGGATATATAATAGTTTTGTATTGGCACCTTTTAAGTTGATTATCCGCTTATTAGTAATCAAGTAGTGGTAAAGATGTTCTAGATGCAGCGCAGGATGAAAATCGCTAATAGATTTCACTTTACCGTCATAGATGGCTGGATAAATATACAAATTGACATTAAGGGCAAATAAACGGCCAAAAGATTCTAAAATACCTCCCTTTAAATTATCATAATATGTCTCATCAAAAATGCGCTCTAAATTACCCAAACCACAAATGATTCTGAGTTTCATACGCTGAGTAATATTTGATAAAAAAGAAGCCAATTTATAATGCTCAATATAGTTCGATAGGAGTACTGTCTGCCCTAGAGAGCATAATAAATCAACGCGATCCAGATAGTCAGTTTCGTCAATAGCACCCTCAGAAGCTAAGTCTTGTAGTGTCAACTCTGTCAATGTTATGAGGTTAGAGGAATCAACACCTTCTTCCTCTTTAAAAAGTTTGAGACCATTGATCATCATATCGACATTGACGTTTGTAACAGGTCTAAAGCGCCCACGCAACACTAATACATTCTTTTTATACAAAGCCTCTGATGCTTGTAATACATTTCCTTTCGGGCCAAACATTGCGGCGTGCGAGAGCCCATTTTTAACGAGCAATAGACTCATGAGTCGGTTGTCTACATGATGGAAATCAGGGCCGCTTATTGAAAACATATCTATTTCAAAACGGTCCTTAGACAGATTATCGGCAAGTGCCAAAATAATTTCTTCAGGATCAGTATAGTTAAAACAAGAATGAATCAGATTTACACCGATCATGCCCAACAATTGTTGCTGCCATTGAGCATCATTGTCCTTTAATAATATGTGAATGATGCAATTATTTGGTAATGAAAGGGCATGCTTTTGAAAACGCAATCCAACCCATCCATGTCCTTCATTCGTTTTACCGAAGTTAATTGTTTCAACAGTGTTTGCAAATGCGAAAAAGGTAGAACGTTTGGATCGCTGGGTCAATCTCTGAGAGAGTAGGGAGTACTCGCGGTCAAGCATTTTGTTTAATTTATCCTCACATACATAGCGGATAGATTTCCCATATATCGCGTCACTAAAGGTCATGTCGTATGCCGACATCGTTTTGGCAATGGTTCCAGAGGCTGCGCCAGCCTTAAA
>JABMNK010000009.1 GCA_013204595.1 Flammeovirgaceae bacterium | reverse complement strand
ATGGTGGCTATATTCAAGCGACATACGTGATCCCAACAGGTACAAAATTGGGTGTTGCTTACGGTGTGTCAAATCTTGATTTAGCATCAGGTGAAACTAACGCTGCTCTTGTTGAAGAGAACAGTCGTTGGACAATAGGTGCATACCATCCATTAACAAAGCATCTAAATTTAGTTGCTGAGTATAATGAGATTGAGTCAAAATCTCAATCTGGACTAAGTAACGAAAGCGACACAGTGTCATTGGGCGCAATTTTATTCTTCTAGAATTTATTCTAAAAGAAATAAGTATTTAAAAAAAGGCTCCTTCGGGAGCCTTTTTTTTAATAAAATTTAGCTCATTAGATAATTATAGTGAGCACGTTAAGCCCTCATATAAAAATGATTGACATTTTAACTGAATAGAATCAATGGGTTTAGTTATTTGGGAATGATTTAATTATATCGGCAATATAAGGAGCATAATTCCTCCACCGATTAATGCCGTTTCTATTAATCCCGCTTCTTAGCTGCACATCACTAGCAGTCCTTACGGGCCTTGTATTTTTATATAACAGGGTGTAATCTTTTTTATATTCTATACCAATATAATCGAATAATTTTTTCGTCTCAATTTCTGGATTTTCAACTAAATCCTCATAACGAATATGCAGGATGTTGTCTTGAAGAAGATTGCTCCAGTAAGTCATCATGTCCTCATAGGCATGATAAAAATTAACGATATCCATCTGGTTATAAGAAAACGGTAACGATCCTGCCACAAAAAGATTTTGATATATGGAAAAACAAATGTCGATAGGATTTCTTTTGACATGAATAATTTTGCAGTGTGGAAAGATTTTTTTAATAAAACCAACCCAGTAGAAATTTAATAATAATTTATCAACAACATAATGTTTGCTCGTCAGGTTAGACAATCTTTCTTCGTAGATGCTCTTAATCGCAACAATTTGTTTAACCGTATCATCCCTATTAAATCTTACCTCTGTAAATTTATTATGGAGCGTGGTCAGCTCCCCTCCACCAAATATCAATGGCGAGCCTGTGATAATTTGCTCGATTAAAGAGGAGCCGGATCTTGGCATACCAAGGACAAAAATTGGGCAGGGGCCTTGGGTGTCTGTGACTAACTGCTTTGGCATCTCAATTTCATTATAGGCACGCTTGATTTCTTCGAAAAGTTTAAGCAATTTTTTATGGTCAAAAGGATTGTCAGCCCTCATTAATTCATTGCCCATTATTAAATAGTCAAAAGCCTGGTCAAACATCTCACGCTCGTCATATATTTTACTTAATGTAAAGCTCACAAACGTTCTATCCTTAGAGCATAGGTGCTTGTTATTATTTAAAATTTGAAAGGTAGCCACGATAGGGTCGTCTAATGAAAATCTTTTTATTCTACCCAACGCATGGAACGCCTCGCAATAATGTGGATTAAGACCAATGGCTTTATTAAAGTGAATTTCTGCCAGCTTAAAGTCGCCAGCCCATGTAAAGTCTGCCCCCAGTAAGAATTCATTTAAGGCATTAAATGGATTAATAGCCAAGGCTTTCTGATGGTGAACTATTGCTAAATCAATATTGGTCTGCCTAATATAAGCTTCAGCAATCAACTGATGGGCGTGTTCTACCTGATCATTTAATTCTATAAGACCTTTTAGAGTATCTATGGCCAAATGAATTCTATCTAGCTCCAAATAAATACTGGCTAGATTGAGCCTGTAATGCAAAGCATTGCTGTCGAGTTGGATTGCCCTCATATAGGAATGAATGGCTTTCGGAAAATTAGATAAATGTTGGTAGGCCATGCCCATATTGCTGAAGGCTTCTGGAAAAGAAGGATTAATTTCTATCGATTTTTGTAAGCTGAGAATCGCCTCATGGTATTTTCCTGAGCCAACCAGCACAATTCCGTGATAATTGTGAACATGATAGTTATGCTTATTTGTTCGTGCTAACTTAGTAATTTTTTTTAATGCAGAGGCAAAGTTATTTTCCTGAAATAATTTCTGAACTTCATCCAGTCTTTTATCTACATCAATCATGGGCTAGAAGAGGTATCTCTAATGTTCTTCATTAAAGAATTTATATCAATTAGCCTGAAAGGGATTTCGTGTGACATCCGAGGAGGAAGACGGTCTTTATGCCTCATATAATTTTGACATGTTCGCATGACCCATCCAGGAACTCTAAGACATCGAGATCGACCAGGGCTATATTACCTGCTGCGGATGAATTCTCTGCATGCAATTGCAGACTTAAGGAAATATAAACAAGGAAGACAATTTTCTTTATCATAGGATTAACATTATACTTAATTATTAAAATTTTATCTTTATCGAGAATAGCGCTTGCCACCGCTAATTTTATCGATAAAAGAGAGTCACTTTATATCTCTGAGTATTATTATTTTTTTGTAATATTGAGCTCTTGAATTTTTCGAGTGATGGTGTTGCGGCCAATGCCTAAAAGGTTCGCGGCATCTGCTTTTCTGCCCTTAGAGTAATTCAAAGAAGACTCAATAAGTAACCTTTCAACCTTATTAATAAATTGCTCATAAATGTTAGGTGTGCCCTCCATTAGCGCCTTGCTTACATTTTTTTGAAGCGCCTCTTCCCAGTTCTGACTATGAGTCCCATAGCTCACGGGTTCGTTTTTGAGTTCTGAGGGCAGGTCACCAATATTGACAATTTTACCCGGCGCCATAACGGTGAGCCAGTGACAGACATTTTCGAGTTGCCGCACGTTACCCTGCCACTGAAGATTTTTAAAGTAATCGAGCACCTCTTTTGTGAGCGCTTTGGGGTCGACATTTAGTTGCTTAGCACTATTAAACAAGAAGAATTCTGCCAGTACAGGGATGTCCTCTATGCGGCTTCGTAATGGAGGCACTTTAATTCGGATGACGTTGAGTCGGTGGAAGAGGTCTTCTCTAAATTTCTTCTCTGTTACATAGGCCTCTAAGTCTTGGTGGGTGGCTGCTATGACCCGAACGTTGACCGTGATCGGATCCTGACCACCAATACGATAGAACTTTCCTTCACTCAAAACTCTCAGCAGGCGAGTCTGGAGCTCCATCGGCATATCGCCAATTTCATCTAAAAAGAGGGTGCCCTCATCCGCCTGTTCAAAGCGACCTTTTCTTAATCCTGTTGCCCCAGTAAACGAACCCTTTTCGTGACCAAAAAGCTCTGCCTCAAGAAGATCTTTTGGAATTGCGGCGGTATTAATTGCAATAAACGGTTTATCTTTTCGTTGGCTGTTCTTGTGAATCGCTTTCGCTACCAGCTCCTTTCCGGAGCCAGACTCTCCGTTTAATAAAACGGTAGCGCTGGACAGAGAAAGGCGGCCTATGGATCGGAAGACTTCTTGCATGGATTGAGCCTGACCGATAATTTCAGGGAAGACCTCGTTCTTTTCTGCCCCTCCCTTCTTCTCTTTAGATTCTGTCATCGCTTGACGGATGACTTCTATAACCTTATCAATATCAAAAGGTTTTGAAATATACTCAAAGGCACCTTCCTTAAAGGCTGAGACTGCGGTATCAAGATCGGAGTATGCGGTCATAATAATAATGGGAATTTCTGGAAATTTACTTTTGACTTTATTTAAGAAGGTGAGCCCTGATTCACCAGGCATGCGAATGTCACTCACAATAACCGATGGAGTTTCATGGTTAAACTGATTGATGGCCTCATTGGTATTAGAAAAGGTCTTAAAGGAAATATTCTCCTTGCCTAAAGCCTTTTCGAAGACCCAGCGAATTGATTTGTCGTCATCTAGAATCCATACATTACTCATAGTTGCTCACCCTTGTTTTCTTTATGATCATTGTTAATGGGAAGAAGAATTGAAAATTTGGTATGCCCCGTTTGGCTGGCGAAGGTAATCATCCCCTTGTGTTGAGTGACGATATTCTGCGCTAGGGGCAAGCCGAGCCCAGAACCTTCTTGGTTACCTGAAACTAGTGGATAGAAAATCTTATCCTGTAAATTAAGAGGGATCCCGGGGCCATTGTCCTCAATGTCTATGCGAATGGCTGTCGCATGTTTTTTTCTGTGAAAGACAATCTGTCGTTCTGAGCGGGTAGTAATTTTAAGTTGCATATTTTGAGTGCGGTCAAACAGCATAGCCTGCACGGCATTCCTTACAATATTCAGCACTGCCTGAATTAGCTTTTCACGGTCCGCAACAATCTCTGGAAGGCTCACATCATAATCTCTGATAAAGTCTACATCCTTGCTAAACTCAGACAGAATAAGGCTTCTGACACGCTCGATCACTTCATGAATGTTAGTTTTTTCATAACAAGGAAGTTGGTGTGGGGTTAATAATTTGTTCATTAAATTTTGGAGGCGGTCGGCCTCTTTGATAATAATTTGCGTGTACTCCTCCAGCGCCTTATCCCCGAGTTCTTTTTCTAGTAATTGTGCCGCGCCGCGCAAGCCACCTAATGGATTTCTTATTTCATGGGCCAGATTTCGAAGCAGCTCAGAGTTTGCCTGCTGCTGAATAAACATACGTTCTTCTTTAGCAATTCGAAGATGTTGGTCCATTTGAATAAGCTCAATAATAAAATGATCGGAATGATTGTGAGTTTGGCTAATGGTCAGGGTGACACAAAGGGTTTTATTTTGTTTCGATTTAATAAAATATTCATTCTCACGGTAACTGCTTTGTTGTTTCTTTGCAGAGGCAATGGCCTCTTTAAAAAAATCTTGATCTTCAAAGAAAAGATCGATGGAATGATGGCAGGCCTGAGCATGGCTAAGCTCCAGTAAAACCTCCGCACTCGGGTTAAGATAAATGATTTGAAAGTCTGGATTAATAATAACTGTCGCCGTTGCTAACTGTTCGAGGCCTTGATACGAATCATGAATAATTGGAGGTGCCATTTTTTCCCTTATATTCTTAATAAAGCAATAATCGAGCCAACTTTTCTCTGTCGAATTTTCGCGGTGACGGAGGGCTGAACTCCTGTCTGACCAGTTATTCTGCACTATTACTGTGCATTTTTTTTTAAGGTAAAAAAAGGGTGGAGACAGCCCCCCACCCTTTTTTTGATGACAGCCTAGAGGCTGTAATACATATCAAACTCAATCGGATGAGGTGTCATTCTCATGCGAGTGACTTCTCCCATTTTAAGGCTGATAAAGCTATCAATGAAATCATTGCTGAAAACGCCACCTCGCGTTAGGAATTCACGATCCTTATCTAACGCTGCAAGTGATTCTTCAAGAGAAGCACTTACCTGAGGGATCTTTGCTTCCTCTTCAGGGGAAAGATGGTATAGATCTTTCACTGCCGCTTCACCTGGATGTATTTTGTTTTGAATCCCGTCAAGACCCGCCATCATTAGCGCACTGAAAGCTAAATAAGGATTGGCTGTCGGATCAGGGAATCGAACTTCAATACGACGCGCTTTGTCGGATGACACAAAAGGAATTCGAATGGCAGCCGATCTGTTCTTAGCTGAATAGGCTAACATCACTGGCGCTTCAAATCCTGGCACTAAACGCTTATAAGAATTCGTGGATGGGTTGGTAATCGCATTAAGTGCTTTACCGTGCTTAATAACCCCACCGATATAATAAAGAGCCAT
>JABMNK010000085.1 GCA_013204595.1 Flammeovirgaceae bacterium | reverse complement strand
GGTTGGTATAACACACGAAGAATCCATAGTGCAAACAAACAAAAATCGATTTGGCAGGTCCATGGTATCGAAAAATTAAATTACATTAGCAAAGTAGCTTAACTGACTCTCCGGAAATCGTAGGCAAGTCCAGTTGGCAGATTAAAAATCTCACCAAGCCAATCATTGTATGGATAATTTTAAGACAACCTCATCAAAGTTAAAGGGTACTACACGAAGAATCGCAAATGCAGAGCCATTTGAGGCACTGGGTAAACTACCTCCTCAAGCTGTTGATATTGAAGAAGTTGTTCTAGGAGCACTGATGCTTGAACAATATGCTTTATCCAGTGTGATTGATATTTTGAAATCTGGCAGTTTTTATAAAGAGGCACATCAGCACATCTACGAGTCCATTGTGCAGCTGTTCAATAATAGTGAACCTGTAGACATTAAGACAGTTGTTCATCAACTCCGAAAAAACGGAAAACTTGAGCTAGTAGGGGGGGCATTTTACATTGCTGAATTGACCACGAGAGTGAATTCTGCTGCCAATATTGAATACCATGCCAGAATTATTTCTGAGCAATCCATCAAAAGAGAATTAATTCGTATTTCCTCAGAAGTAGCAAGGGATGCCTACGAGGATACCACAGATGTTTTTCAGCTATTGGATAGAACCGAGCAATCACTATTTGAGGTTTCTGAATCGCACATTAGGAAAAATTATGATAAGATGAGTTCGTTGTTGACCAAAGCGATAAGTCAAATCGAAGAACGAAAAAATAGAAAGGATGGGCTTACTGGAGTCCCTAGCGGTTTTACAGGATTGGATCGTATAACGGCAGGGTGGCAGCCTTCGGATTTGATTATAATTGCGGCACGTCCCGGTATGGGAAAGACTGCTTTTGTAGTCTCGGCCATGCGTAATGCAGCACTGGATCATGGTCAGGCAGTAGCTATTTTTTCATTGGAAATGTCTTCGGTGCAATTGGTGAATCGATTGATTTCAGCAGAAGCTGAATTGGAAAGTGAAAAAATCAAAAGAGGTGAAATGGCGGATTACGAATGGGAACAATTATTGCATAAAACATCGGCCCTTTCTGATGCCCCCATTTTTATAGACGACACCCCCGGGTTGAGTATTTTGGAATTACGAGCCAAGGCCCGTAGACTGGCTCAACAGCACGATATTAAGCTATTGATTATAGACTACTTGCAGTTAATGTCTGGTGATTCGTCAAAAAATGCCAGTGGCAATCGGGAGCAGGAAATAGCTTCAATTTCACGAGCGCTCAAAGGGATTGCGAAAGAACTTAACATTCCGGTAATAGCATTGTCTCAATTGAGTAGAGCGGTAGAAACAAGGGGAGGGGATAAAAAGCCACAACTTTCAGATCTTAGAGAGTCAGGTTCTATTGAACAAGATGCAGACATGGTTATGTTTCTTTATCGACCTGAATATTATGGTATTACCCAAGGCGAAGATGGGGCACCTCTAAACGGAACGGCCGAAGTGATTATTGCCAAACACCGTAATGGAAAGTTAGATTCGGTTCAGCTTAAATTCATTGGTAAGTTCACTAAATTTGTAGATATGGATATAGTGTCAAACCAAGCATATGGATCCAATTTCCCACGAGCAAATACCCCAGATGCAGGCTATACAATCACTTTGCCTAGCAAGGGGGGTAAATATAAAAGTGCCCAGGAAGAAGATTTCATGCCTTTTTAAAGGCAAATGAGTGCTTTATTGATCTTGTTCTGCTTCAAAATTAGCCAAAGTATTTTTTAATTCTTGAAGTCCTTTGACATTATTGGTAGCTTTTGTTTTTTCTATTCCTAGCAAAAAGGTACTCCGTGCTTCTTCAATAAATCCGTGATTACTGAAAAGCAGGGCGGCTTGATAGTAAGTGGGTAGATAATCGGGAAAATCGATCAATAATTTCCTGAAACTGGCCAAACAGAATTCGTCATTAGCCCCTAACAATTCAAGGGTGATCGCATAGGCTAGAAACGGATCTGTTGGATTTTTTTGTAGTGCAATTTGAAGCTGTTCAATGCGTTTGATATTCATGGTTTGAATTTTAAATTAAGTCAATAATGTTTAACTTCGCAGTCAAAATTACTGTTTAAAAATAAGATCCTTATCATGAAAATCCTTGTTTGTATCACCCATGTTCCTGATACTACTTCTAAGATTTCATTTATTGAACAGAATACAAAGTTCGATCAAAATGGAGTTCAATTCATTATTGGCCCTTATGACGACTACGCGTTGGCGAGGGCCGTTGAATTAAAAGAGCAGTTGGGAGGCACCATTACGGCTTTAAATGTTGGTACTTCTGAAACGGAGCCCACCATAAGGAAGGCACTTGCAATAGGTGCTGATGACGCTATTCGTATTGATGCAGAACCTACCGATGCATTTTTTGTAGCCAATCAAATTGCCCATATTGCAAGAACCAATGCTTATGATCTGATCTTAATGGGTCGTGAATCTATTGATTTTAATGGAGGACAGGTTCATGGTATGGTTGGTGCGTTACTAGGAATGCCTTCTATTTCTCCTGTGATGACTCTTGATATAGATGGAAATATAGCCAAAATCTCAAGAGAGATTGAGGGCGGTAAAGAGCTGCTTGAGGTAGCCCTTCCGTTTGTTGCAGGATGCCAGGAGCCGATAGCTGAATGGAAAATACCCAATATGCGGGGTATTATGTCGGCCAGGTCAAAGCCCCTTGTTATAGTGGCACCCTTTAGTGATCTTGTTAGGACAACAGTCAATCATTTTGAGCTTCCGCCGGCAAAAAGTGGCATAAAAATGATTGATGCAGAGCATATAGGCGAATTGGTAGATTTATTAAGGAACGAAGCAAAGGTATTGTAATGAAAGTATTGGTATTTCTAGAATTAGATGAAGAAAATATAAGAAAATCTTCTCTTGAAGCCGTAAGCTATGCGGCTAATTTCGCATCTCAAGTGACGGCCTTAGTGTTTGGTTCTACGAGTTTAGAAGGTTTGAATTCAATCGGTATTGCTGGTGCAAACAAAGTCTTACAAGTAACAAATGATCGTTTTAAACAACCCAATATTATGGCGTTTTCTAGTGCGATCGCAGAGGTGGTAGCCTTAGAAAATGCTGAGACTTTGGTGTTAGCCAAGTCATCAACTGGGGATTCTGTTGCGGCCAGAGTATCCATTAAATTAGGAGCTTCGTTGGTGAGCAATGTCACAGAAGTTCCCGATGTCAGTGAAGGCTTTAAAGTCAAAAGAAGTATTTATACTGGAAAGGCATTTGCCATAACAGAGCTTTCAGCGAGTTTAAAAATATTATCTATTAGGAAAAATACGGTTCCAATCAAAACAGATGGAGCTACTCCTGAAATCGTAATATTCACGCCACAGATGGACGAAGCTGATTTTGTGGTTAAGGTCTTATCTAGTGAGAAAATTACGGGCCAAATTTTATTACCAGAAGCAGATATTGTCGTTTCCGGAGGTCGTGGGTTGAAGGGCCCGGAAAATTGGGGAATGATAGAAGATCTAGCCAAAGCACTTTCGGCCGCAACTGGGTGCAGTAAGCCAGTTTCAGATATGGATTGGAGGCCGCATCATGAGCATGTGGGTCAGACGGGGATTAAGGTATCACCTTCATTGTACGTTGCTGTCGGAATTTCAGGAGCCATTCAACATTTGGCTGGGGTGAATTCGTCGAAATATATATTGGTAATTAATAAAGACCCAGAAGCGCCTTTTTTTAAAGCTGCCGATTATGGAATTGTAGGTGACGCTTTTGATGTGGTACCTAAATTGACCGCAGCTATAAATGCGGCTAAAGTTTAATGGCCGATAAAATAAAAATAGAAATCCTGGGCCTTTCGACAGGTCAAGCCCAGTCGGGATCATTTGCCCTTGTCCTTGGTGAAATGGATGGGCGTCGCAGATTGCCTATTATCATAGGTATGTTTGAGGCTCAAGCAATCGCTATAGAAATTGAAAAAATAACACCAAACAGACCTATGACGCATGATTTATTCAAGTCATTTGGTGATCATTTTTCTTTCACAGTTACCGAAATTTTTATCTCGGAATTAAAAGAGGGTGTTTTTTTTGCAAAGATTATTTGTGAAAAAGAGGGAAATGTGATCGAGATAGATTCAAGACCATCAGATGCCATTGCGATCGGGTTGCGTTTTGGTGTGGCCATTTATACTACCGATCAAATCTTGAATGAGGCGGCAGTGGTTATCAACGAAGAGGATGAAGATTTGGAATACCTTGAAAAGACGAGTAAATTGGGTCATGAGGAAGCTTCTAAAACGACCAATAATTTGGATGATCTAACAGCCGATAAGCTCAATGAACTTTTGGAAATGGCATTAGAAGCGGAGGACTATGAGCGGGCTGCGGCGCTTAGAGATGAATTGAATCGAAGAAATTAAGTAATGAACATTTTCAGGGCTGCGATTGGACTTTGCTTTATTCTAGGTATTGCCTTTTTGTTTTCTACTGAGCGCAGAAAAATTGATTGGAAGTTGGTCGGTTCAGGCATTCTGATTCAGCTGGTTATAGGTTTGCTGATAGCCAAGGTAGGCTTCGTGGGAAGTGCGTTTCAATTCATAAGTGAAAAATTTGTCTTTTTTTTAAATTTTTCGTTAGGTGGCGCTGAATTTCTTTTTGGTGATTTAGCAAAGAACAGCGATACCGTAGGAAATGCCAGACATAGTTTGGGGTTCATTTTTGCGTTCCAGGCCTTGCCGACAGTCATATTCTTTTCGGCCATAACCGCCGGGTTGTATTATCTAGGGATTCTTCAGAAATTGGTAATGGCTTTTGCTTGGGTGATGTCCAAGAGTATGAGATTGTCGGGGGCAGAAAGTGTCTCAGCAGCAGGTAATATTTTTTTGGGTCAGACTGAAGCACCCATGTTGGTCAAACCGTTTATAGCGAAGATGACCAAATCAGAACTTAATTGTCTAATGACGGGGGGTATGGCTACTTTAGCTGGAACAGTTTTAGGCGCTTATGTTTCTTTTTTGGGAGGAGGTGATCCCGCTGCTCAATCTCAATTTACTAGTTACTTGGTAAGTGCTTCCATTATGAATGCCCCAGCGGCGATTGTGATGGCGAAAATCTTCATGCCCGAAACCGAGCCTGAAAAAATCGATAATAGCATAAGGATAGATACAGATCAAGTTGGGGTTAACATGATAGATGCCTTGACCAAAGGAGCGGCTGACGGTGTTAAATTAGCCTTAAATATTGGCGGAATGTTGATTGCTTTTATTGCGATTATTTTGGCAATAAATTGGATTTTGGTGGATGGTATTGGAGCTGTAACGGGATTAAATACGTTTGTCACTACCTCTACCAATGGTACTTTTGACGGATTTTCGCTTCAATATATTTTGGGCCAAATATTCAGGGTCTTTGCCTTTGCGATAGGTGTTGATTGGAATGAGTCTGTTTTGGTGGGAAGTTTATTAGGTCAAAAAATGGTGGTCAACGAATTCGTTGCCTATTTGAGTTTGGCAGAGATGAAAACGAATGGAATGCTTACGGATCGAAGTATCATGATTGCCACTTATGCACTTTGTGGATTTGCAAATTTCAGCAGTATTGCCATCCAAATTGGTGGGATAGGAGGCATGGCCCCCAATCGTCAGAAGGACCTTTCCTTGTTGGGATTCAGGGCCCTTATTGGGGCCTCACTTGCCACTTTAATGACCGCGGCCATCGCGGGGGCTATTTTTTAATAGCCGATAAGGGCATCCATGACCAATTTGGCCGTGGCAGGATTGGTTGCCAAGGGAATGTTGTGAACGTCACAAAGCCGCATGAGCATTTGGACATCTGGTTCATGTGGATGCTTGCCCATTGGATCTCTAAAAAAAATTACCGTGTCCAATTTATTTTCGGCTGCTAACGCCGCGATTTGCGCATCACCTCCTAGTGGTCCGGAAAGAAATTTAGTTACGGTTAGTCCTGCTTTTTCAACATGTGTTCCGGTAGTGCCTGTCGATACGATATCAATACCGGCCAAATATGTTTTATAGTGAAGTAGAAAGGCAACCATATCTGCTTTCTTACCATCATGTGCGATTACGGCAATTCTCATATTTTGTTTTGAATAGAACACAAAGGTCATCTTACCGATTTTTAAAAACAAATATTTTATTTGTAAATGGCTCAAATGCTTATTTTTCAATTCGTTGCTTATTTTTTGATGTTTTTGATTTAATTCCATTAAAATTGTTCGCTTAGATCACATTGGGCGGACATGATTGCTATTTGAAATGCCGCGCTATTGATTTTAAAACAAAAATAAAATATGGGTATGAATGAGAATAAAACCTTTTTAGGACATCCTAGGGGCTTAGCTACTTTGTTTTTCACAGAGATGTGGGAACGCACTAGTTTTTATGGAATGCGGGCGATCTTGATTTTGTTTATGACGACACCTGCTGCCCAGCAAGGTTTGGGATTGGACACGGAAACCTCTGCCGCAGTTTATGGACTTTATACTGCTGCCGTTTATTTACTTTCGTTACCCGGTGGATGGTTAGCAGATAATTTAATTGGTCAACGTCGTGCGATTTGGTATGGAGGTGTCTTAATAATGATCGGACATCTGATTTTGGCCATTCCAGGGGATCCAAACATATTTTTTATTGGTCTTGGCTTTGTGGCAGCCGGCACAGGGTTTTTAAAACCAAATATTAGTTCCATAGTCGGTGATTTGTATCCAGAGGGTGGGGCCAGAAGAGATGCTGGTTTTTCTATGTTTTATATGGGAATTAATTTGGGATCTATCATTGGTCAATTTATCATACCTTATTTAGGTGAAAAAGTTAATTGGCATTATGGTTTTGGATTTGCGGCTATTGGGATGTTTATAGGCTTGGTTCAATTTAAACTTACTCAAGGGTCGTTGGGAAAAATCGGGTTACGTCCCAAGGCGCTAGATGAAAAGAAAGAAGAAGGATTCAATAAGTTGGCTTTAGGATTGATTATAGCCATAGTGCTCATTATTGCCTTACAAATTGCAGGCTATATCGATTTAACTACCGCTACTGGTTTGGCTGAAGGCTTGGGAGTTGTGATCGTGTTGGTGGCTATTGTTTATTTTGCAAGTGTGTTCGCTGATGCGTCACTCACTGCCGATGAACGTAAGAAATCTTTTGTCATCTTGTTGCTCTTTATGGGCTCTGCTTTTTTCTGGGCCGGTTTTGAACAAGCAGGGTCAACTCTTAATTTATTCGCACGAGATTTTACAGATAGAATGATTTGGGGATATGAGATACCAGCAGGATGGCTTCAAAATGTAAATCCTGTAATGATCGTTGTCTTCGCCCCTATCATGGGTGCCCTTTGGGTGAAATTAGCTACGCGCCAGATGAATCCGAGTACACCATTGAAGTTTGGTTTTGGGTTGATCCTGATGGCTACTGGTTTTTTTGCAATGGTTTTTGCTGCGAAAATTGTGGCCGCTGGAGCGCAAGCGGGAATGCAATGGTTGGTGCTGACTTACTTTATGCACAGCATTGGCGAACTCACCTTAAGTCCGGTAGGGTTAAGCGCGACGACCAAATTGGCCCCTAAGAAATATTATAGTCAAATGATGGGGATTTGGTTTGTGGGTACTGCCTTGGGCAATTTGGTTGCAGGTTTGTTCGCAGGTGGATTCGATGAAAACAATGTCAGTTCAATGCCAGATTTGTTCATGAAGGTTGTTTTTTTTGGAGGTATTACTGGATTGGTTTTTGTTCTGTCCAGTAGAATCATTCGAAAATGGATGGGGGACGTACAGTGATGCCCTGTAGAAGGTACAATACTATCTAAGATAACATTACAAGTGCCAGAATTTTCTATTCAGAAATGTAGTATTACTGATATTGACCGGCTGTCATCACTCGGCGTAGAAACTTTTGTGCAAGCTTTTAACAAACAAAACACTGAGTCTAATATGGAACAGTATTTGTCCAAGTCCTTTGCAAAAAGACAAATGTATTCTGAACTCAGTCAACCGCATTCTCATTTTTACTTTGGTATGTATGATGGCCAAATTGCAGGTTATTTAAAATTGAATGAAGGCCCAGTCCAAATGGACCTCTCAGAGGAACGATCTATGGAAGTTCAGCGCTTGTATATTTTGTCAGATTATCATTCCAAAGGATTAGGTAAATACCTCATGAACCAAGCTATATTGAAAGCAAGATCTAGTGGATTTACTTCCATTTGGTTAGGGGTTTGGGAGCTGAATGCCAAAGCAATTAGATTTTACGAGCAGTTGGGTTTCAAAAAGTTCGATGAGCATTCATTTATGTTAGGCGATGAAGCGCAAATTGACCATCTTATGCGTCTTACTTTTTGATAAAATAAGTGTTACAATAATAATTTGAAGTTCCTAGTTTAGACTTGCTACTTTTGCGGCTGTGGTAATGATTCGAAAAAACATAGCAGAAATACTGTCAAAATTAAATATTCAGCAGCTTAATTCGATGCAGCTTGAGGCTATGCAAAGCATCCAGGAACACTCCAATGTAGTCGTGCTTTCCCCGACAGGTACTGGTAAAACTCTCGGTTTTTTATTGCCCATTTTGGATTTCATGGAAGTTGAATTGGAAGAAGTCCAAACATTGATAATTGTGCCTACACGAGAACTCGCCTTGCAAATTGAACAGGTCTTGAGGAAAATGGGTACCGGCTATAAGGTCAATGCTATTTATGGAGGAAGAACTGGGCAAAAGGACAAGTTGGACCTGCGTAAGTCCCCGGCACTCTTAATAGGGACGCCAGGTCGTTTGGCAGATAGAATTCGCAGAGGCGATATTGCAGTGAATTTCGTATCGACACTTATTTTAGATGAATTCGATAAGTCGCTTGAAATAGGTTTTACGGAGGAAATGAGGCAGATTATTGGGGCATTGCCCATGGTACGAAGGAGAATATTGACTTCTGCCACCCAGAAAATAGCTATTCCTGAGTTCTTACAATGTAATCACCCAAAGGTGGTCAATTTTCTAGATAGAGAGGCAACGTCTCAGCTTGAAATGAAACTAATAATGGCTTCTGATAAGGATAAATTAGATACCTTGGTGGCCACGTTAGATCATTTGGGCGATCAACCGGGCATAATATTCTGCAATTTCAAGGAGACTATTCAGCGTGTCAGCGCCTTTCTAACCCAACACCAAATAGCTCACGGTTGTTTTCACGGAGATATGGAGCAAATCGACCGTGAAAGGACTTTGATCAAATTCAGAAATGGCACCCTCCGATTGATTGTGGCGACTGATTTGGCTGCGAGGGGACTAGATATTCCAGAAATAAAATTCATTCTACATTATCAATTACCTCAGAAGAATGATGAATTCATCCATAGAAATGGACGTACGGCCAGAATGAACAGTGCAGGTACTGCTTATATTCTAAAGGGGCCTCAGGAGGACTTACCGGACTTCATTGATTCGCTGGAAGTTGCGAAATGGACAACTACAAAAATCGAATATAAAGTGCTTTGGCAAACTATTTTTGTATCAGGTGGTCGTAAAGATAAAATTTCGAAAGGAGATATTGCTGGATTATTTCTTAAGCAAGGCCAGTTAAGTGCCGACGACTTGGGTATCATAGAGATTAAACAAGATTGTGCCTTCGTTGGCGTCAAAGCGGTAGTGGCTGAGGGGCTCATCGCGCTCGTCAATAATACGAGACTCAAAAAAAAGAAGGTTAGGCTCAGTATTGTCTAGATCCTTCGTTTGCTTAGCGCTTTCTACTGAAATTCCGACCCCCCCTAGCGTTGGGTTTTTTTGCGGTTTTTAATTGCTCTACGGCAGCGGCGACTTCTAGGGCCGGATCAGGTTCAAAACCTTTAATGCTGCTGCTAGGGATCTTTTGGCCGGTCAATTTTTCTATGTCCCTTAGGTAGGCGACTTCATCGAAGTTCACTAATGAGATAGCTTCTCCACGGGCACCTGCTCTGCCCGTTCTGCCAATTCTATGAATATAATCCTCTGAGATATTGGGTAATTCAAAATTGATTACATGAGGAAGCAACGGAATATCTAAACCCCTAGCAGCGATATCGGTGGCTACCAAAACCCTCACAGATCCTTCTTTAAATCCGGAAAGTGCTTTAGTACGAGCCCCCTGGGTTTTATTGCCATGTATGGCCGCGGAATTGATCCTTGCTTTTTCCAATTTCTGACTTAGTCGATTGGCGCCATGTTTGGTTCGAGTGAAGATGAGTACTTGACTCCAATTGCCTTCATTAATTAATTTAATCAGTAGATCCGTTTTTCTGCCTTGGTCTACATGATAAACTCGTTGTTCAATTTTCTCGACAGTCGTGTTTTCAGGGGTTGCTTCAACCAATATGGGCTGATGAAGAAAGCTCCCAGCAAGTAGTTTGATTTCTCTGGAAAAAGTAGCAGAAAACAACAAGTTTTGACGTTTTTGAGGTAATAATGCCAATATTCTCTTGATGTCACGTAAAAATCCCATATCAAGCATTCGATCGGCTTCATCCAACACCAAAATCTCAACATTTGCAAGGCTCAATGCCCTTTGTTGATGTAAATCTAATAACCTACCTGGGGTGGCAATGAGGATGTCTATGCCTTCTTTCAATGATTTAATCTGTGGATTGGCATTGACGCCGCCAAAAATCACTGTAGATTTTATGTCAACAAATTGGCTGTAATCAGTCACACTTTGATTGACTTGAGCGGCGAGTTCCCGAGTAGGCGTAAGGATCAGGCTCCGGATCTTTCTTTTTTGATTTCCGCTTTGTTGGGTTAAAATCTGTAGAATAGGCAAGGTAAAGCCAGCTGTTTTACCAGTGCCAGTTTGTGCCGAAGCCAAAATATCTTTTCTTTCTAGAATAACGGGAATGGCTTTTTCCTGAATGGGGGAGGGGTTGGCATATCCTTTTTTATTGATTGCGCGTAGCAATGGCTCGGACAAGCCTAATTGATTAAATGACATATAATTAAGTTGGGAAATGGCAGTAGTGCTATACATTTCCAGTTTAAAGTGCAAAATTACTTAATTGAAAGTTTAGATGCTTCATTTTCTGGAATTACTTGTCATACTATCTTTCGGACAGGATGTGCTAGCTGCTCGCGGCGGCCTTACTTTGTGAAATTTTTAACCGTTAATTATTGCCTGATTTTATGATTTTTATGAATTGCGAATTAGATTGAAACTTAATTTCAGGATGCATGCAAATAAAAGAACAAAGTAAGACTTATGATGTCATCATTGTAGGTTCAGGGGCCGGTGGGGGTATGTCGACCAAAATTTTATCTGAAGCGGGATTAAGTGTCGCTGTGGTTGAAGCAGGCCCTTATTTTGATCCTGCAGATCCTGCTCAAAAAACACAAATGAAATGGCCATGGGAATCGCCAAGAAGAGGGGCAGGCAGCCGCAATAGACCTTTTGGTGATTTTGATAGTGCCTATGGTGGATGGGATATCGAAGGCGAGCCCTATACCGCCGAACCAGGAACCAAATTTGGTTGGTTTCGTTCTCATATGTTGGGAGGCAGAACCAATCATTGGGGTCGTATATCTTTACGATTTGGCCCCAAGGATTTTAAAAGACATGATCAAGACGGATTGAGTGACAATTGGCCCATTGGTTATGAAGACGTTCGTCCTTATTACGACAAGGTAGATAAATTGATTGGCGTTTTTGGAAGTAGAGAAAACCTACCCAATGACCCTGATGGCTTTTTCTTGCCAGCTCCTAAACCAAGACTGCATGAGTTGTATTATATCAAAGGAGCTAGGAAAGCCAATATTCCTGTTTATCCTTCGAGGTTGTCTATTTTGACCAAACGAATCAACCAAGATCGAGGCGTTTGTTTTTATTGCAGTCAATGTAATAGGGGTTGTCAGATTCATGCAGATTTTTCATCCGGAACCTGTTTGATTTTCCCGGCTCAAAAAAAAGGTGGTCAAATTGACCTTTATGTCAATGCAATGGTTCGCGAGGTTACTACGGATTCAAATGGTCGTGCAACGGGCGTGTCGTATATCAATAAGGAGGATCGAAAGGAATATAAATTAAAGGGAAGAATTGTTGTTTTGGCAGCTTCTGCGTGCTCGTCTGCGAGAATTTTACTTAATTCAAAAAGTGAACAACATCCAAATGGTCTGGGCAATAGTTCAGGTATCGTCGGTCATTATCTCCACGATTCTACAGGGGCGAGTAGATCTGCCTTTGTACCAGAGCTACTGAATAGAAAGACTTTCAATGAAGATGGGGTTGGAGGTATGCATGTTTACACACCTTGGTGGTTGGATAACAAAAAGCTAGATTTCCCAAGGGGTTATCACCTTGAAATTTGGGGTGGAATGGGGATGCCTTCTTATGGTTTTGGATTTAATCCCAATGATTTAAATAAGTTTTTTGGTGGTCGAATTGGTGGTTATGGGGATACTTTGCGAGCGGATGTAACCAAGTACTATGGTGCGATGATCGGGATATCAGGTAGAGGGGAAAGCGTACCACAAAAGGAGAATAGATGCGAGATAGATCCTGAAGTAGTAGATGAATGGGGCATTCCAGTACTCAAATTCAATTATAAATGGACGGAACATGAGTTTAATCAAGGCAGACACATGCAGGAAACCTTTGAAACTATTTTTGACGCTATGGGGGCTGAACTATTGGGAGATGCACCGGGTAAAGACCGTGATTTTGGTCTTTTGGCACCAGGAGAAATCATTCACGAAGTAGGGACAACTCGGATGGGCAATGATCCCAAAACGAGTGTCACCAATAAATTTCAACAACTGCATGATGTGGCCAATGTATTTATTTGTGATGGAGGACCCTTCGTGTCTCAAGCAGATAAAAATCCTACATGGACTATTTTGGCGCTCGCTTGGAGAACTTCAGATTACATAGTGGATCAACTTAACAAACAAAATTTATAAAATGGATCGTAGAGAATCAATCAAATCATTATTGGTAGGATCACTCGCAGGAGGACTCATGGTCTCAGGATGCGCTCCGAATGAGGAGGTTCAAGTAACTCAAGATGTTTCAAATTCGCAAGGTTATGGACGTACTAAAAAAGAACAAAAACGTGATGCTCAATTAATGGGAGAGCAATTTTTAAGCGAGCATGAGATCGATACCATCTCAATACTTTGTGACATCATATTGCCCAAGTCAAGTGCTTTTCAATCTGCATTAGATGCCCAGGTACCTGCTTTTATTGAATTTATAGTCAAAGATATGCCTATCCATCAATTATCTATACGAGGGGGTATTATGTGGTTGGATAATTGGAGCAATACCATTTTTGAAAATGATTTTGCAACGCTCTCGGTGAATGAACAGCACATCCTCTTGGATCAAATTGCCTATCCTGAAGAGGCCAAACCATCATTATTGACCGGGGTAAAGTTTTTTTCAAGAATGCGTAATTTGACGCTTACAGGTTTTTATACAACCTCGATTGGCATATCTGAATTGGGCTACAAAGGAAACACCCCCAATATCTGGGATGGAGTGCCTGAAGAGGTGCTTGAAGCGCATGGCCTTGCCTATGAACCCGAATGGTTGCGCAAATGTGTAGATCAAGATAAGAGAATGGATATTGCCGAATGGGATGAAAAAGGTAAGTTATTGACATAACACGTCATTCTTTATTTGATCAATCTGAATTAATTGGTTTTAAATACACAAAAGCTGTTAGGACGATAGCACGAGAAGTAAAATAGGTCTCATTAAATTTTGCGGTTCTTACAGGTCAATATTGTAATAGTTGCAAAATAAAAATATGTTTTTTGCCTATTGGGGTTGGAACCGTGAAGGGTATTCGGATTCAGATATACGATTTGATGGGCAAGATTATGATTTCACTTTAGAAAAATGTAAAAGCAAAAGACCGACAGACCAAATTCGGTTTAGATCCTTATTTTCATCCCCTAAAAGTAAGTATTCCACAAACCAATTGGCGTTTAGGATATTTCTTGAATGATCACTGGTCTGTGAGCATAGGACAAGATCATATGAAATATGTAATGGTCAATGATCAAGCTGTTGAAGTCAATGGGTTTATAGGTTTGGAGAACGAATGGCAGGGTGATTATGATCATAGTTTAATTGTGTTGGATACCGATTTTTTAAAATATTAACATACCGACGGACTTAACTATCTCAATGTAGAAATGAGGCGTCACCAGCCACTGGCTACTTTTGAGTTGCTCAAAATGAACATCGCTCACCTACAAGGAGCTTGAGTCGGTTTTTATCCCCACGCACAAATACTACTTTAATGGATTTTGAACGTGCAGATTTGTGGCATGTGGCTGGTTATGGAGTCGCTGTGATGTTGGGCATAGAATTTACTTTTTTTAATCACCTATTTGTTCAATCCGAATTAAAAGGTGGTTATATCAATATGCCTGACGTGAGTACTACAGCACGAGCATCAGATAGCGCGAATCAACAGTTTTGGTTCCTTCAGCGCAATATTGTCATAGGCGGTAGATGGAAGTTTGATTTCAAAAAGGTGTCAAAGTAGATAATTTAGATATTGAAGTAGGGATTTATAAAGTGATCTTGGCCATTTGAATATGGCTAGCATCTTCTGCTGTAGTTGTCCAGGCAAAATATAGCTCATTTTTAAATAATTCCATTTGAGGAAATCCACTTGATCTTGATGGACTGGTTTCAGCAATTATTATGGATTGACCGATGATGCCATCGCTATTGGCGGCGATCGCCTTTATTTCACTTTTATTCTCAATGGAACTTAACCAGCTGACATAGGCGATGCCCTCTTCGTCAATGGCCACATCGACTCGGCCTAGTGAATGTTCACCATCGATCAATAGGGGTTTTCCAAAGGTGGCTCCGGCATCATTGGAGAAAATTAACTTTACTTGTGGCTTACTTTCTGGCGCAGAAAACCAAGCAACGACTACTTGACTACCTTGAGCTGCTATTCTGGGTCCGTTGACAGGGCAGCCTGCGATTTTCCATTGATCATGGTAAATTGATTTTGGAATAGTCCATGCGCCATTTATCCTTCTGACGATCGCAATATCTCGTATTTCATCTTCAGACCTGTCACGATACACAAATATGGGTCCATTGGAAGTGATAGCACCACTAGTTTGACAACAATCGCATACCCGATTGTCTAGTTCGACTTCATCACTTAAATGGCCGTTTAAGTCTATCGTAGCAGTTCTCAAAGTCATGGCCCCTTGATGGCCATGACTTTCATGACTTTCTCCACCAGTGTTTCTACCGTCTAACCAGGCCACAATAAATGAATTTACCGATGGAATAACGCTCACAAATCCATGCTCCGTAGGTGTTTTGTCTTGATGGGGAATGAAACTTTCCGACCAATTATCAATGGCCCTGCTTAGGGTGAGATTGATGTCATATGAATAAGTTCCGGAGGTACTTTTGGCTAAATAGTGACTCAATTTATTTCCTTTTTGATCAATATTGATGGAAGGATAATCTGCCCAATTGACAAACCAATCTTCTCCTGAGGCGATGGCAGAGGCAGACCAAATACCTTCCTCTTTCATGAGTGCATATTTTAGCTGGGCTTGTTCCTTATTTTCAACCACCCAGCTAAGGTATAGCTGTTGATCTTCTCCCACTTTTAAAAAAGGCAGCGAGGTGTTCGATTCTACAGGAGAAGTAAGCATTTTTATCTTCTTCGTGCTAAGATCGGTTTTTTGGCACGATGCGAGTGCTATAAATAAGGTGAAAATCAATAGGTATTTCATAGAATATTAGTTAATAAATCAAGGGTCTCATTCCCGGCCCAATCGCGTGTGCCT
This sequence comes from Flammeovirgaceae bacterium, assembly GCA_013204595.1. Lineage (GTDB taxonomy): Bacteria > Bacteroidota > Bacteroidia > Cytophagales > Cyclobacteriaceae > UBA4465. The sequence continues at coordinate 16,704 of JABMNK010000085.1, read as the reverse complement.
TCGATTCGTTGGACTTCATTTCCTTTTTTGTCATATATAAAAGTCATAGGTAAGGCATACACTCCCAGTGATTCCATACTATTTTTGAGTTGTACAAAATGAAGTTTGAACCCTTTATTTTCGATAAACTTATTAATGACGTTGATTTTTTGATCGGTGGCAACCAACAAGACCAATTGATCTTCAGGTATTTTTTTTGTTAATTCGACTAAAGACGGCATCTCCTTTATACAAGGTAGGCACCAAGTTGCCCAAAGATTGATAACCAGCGTTTTTCCTTTAAAATCAGCCAAATCAATCTTTGAGCCATCTAATTCTTGCAACTCAGGAATCCCCTTAGAAAGTGGTGGTGCGCTATTGGGCTGTTTATTTTTCCCATCTGCGCAGCCCAGTAGCAACAACATCAATAATATGAGGGTGGTGTGCTTCATTTAGTTTATGGTTTCTTCAACACGCCCACATGTCAGCATCATTTCTCCGAAATACGGATTTTTAATTTCCTCTGATAAGCTCAGCCAGGTGCCTCCTTGATTATCGAAAGCCATCGGGCAGAATTGGATAAAAACAGGAATATTTGACCCCGTACTTTTGGTCATCTCAGCCAACATAGTCGTCAAAGATTGAAAAATTATTTTTTGATTTTCAAGGGTTTCTGTGGCTGCTAGTGCAATAATTTCTTCTTTCAAAGATGCTGAAGCAGTATTGAGCTCTTTCCCAAGGTTACCTAAAAGTGCTTGAGCGGTGGTTTTTACTTGGTCCGAATTCGAGGCGATCAAACCCTCTTTAATATACATATAACCAGCCATCAAGGTAGGTAATTGTTGGGTGACCTCCGTATTGTTATTTTCGGTCGTGGTATTTTTGGTACCACAAAAGGTCATTAAACCAGCGATTAGTAGTAGATATGTGTGTTTCACAGGAAGTATAAATTTAAAGGTATATTAATTAATTATCGTTTTTAAAATAAAAATCAATGCTGATTTTGGTTGGAGTCAATTCATCATACTTTTTTTACCGGAAAGTTGAGATGCTGCATCAAGGGTGAATGCGCCATTAGTGACTATTTCTTCCCCTTCGGTCAAGCCCTCTTTAATTTCATAACCAGCGGCAGTAGCGATGCCCAGTGTTACTTCCCTCAACATGAATTGGGCAGTTTGTGTTTTTATGTAAACTACCGATCGTTCCCCTGTCCACAGTACGGCAGACTTCGGGATGATCAATTTTTTTTGATTGCCATAAGGTTGGACTGTTAAGTTAGCCACAGCAAAAGTTTGAGGATAAACCGTCTTAAAAGTATTGGTATATATTATTCTGATTTGAGCAATTCGGGTTTCTGGGTCAATGACAGGATCAATGAAATTGATTTGTCCTTTGAATAGCTCGCCTGGAAAAGTTGAAAATTCCATAGTAAGCTGATCCCCAACTTTCACCAAGTTGATGTCTTTTTCATAAATATCAAAGGTAATCCATACACTGGAAAGATTGGCGATCTCGACGATTTCGGTGCCTTTTGACACATGGGAACCTTTATTTAGATTTTTTTTCAGGACGATTCCTGTCCAATCAGATTGGATTGGAAAATTCTCTATTGGAGCGTTTGAGCTTAAAATTTCATCTATTTGTGCTTGGGTTACCTTCCAATTTTTAAGTTTATCAAGACTGGCGGCATATAAGTCTGGTTGCGAAATCCGGCCATGGTATGCTTCAAGCAATTCGTTTTGCGCTTCGATAAGTTCGGGAGAATAAACATAGGCAATGACTTCGCCAGCTTTTACTTGCTGACCTATGTATCCGATGAGTAGTTGCTCAATCCTACCTTCAATGTGACTGGTTTGTACCGCTATTTTCTGACCATCTGGCAGCACTCTTCCGTTCAAATTCAATTTAATGCTAGGTGATTCGTAGACCACTTTCACCGTGTTAATATTGGATAGCTCTTGAGCGGTTTTTGATAATTCAATACTATTTATGTTATCCTCAAGACCAGTGTTTTGGATGGCCACCAAATCCATTCCACACAAGGGACATTTTCCTGGATTATTTTGTTGAATGTGAGGATGCATGGAACAGGTGAATGTGGTTCCCTCTGAGTGTTCATGAGTGGTTGATAATATTGGTTCGTTTGTTGTTGGAAACAAATAACGACCGGCCAACATACCTACAGCTAACATGATACCGAGTGCGATGTATTTTTGTGTATTTTTCATAATTTTTTCACTAATAAATAGTCTATTTTAGCTTGAGCTACGGCACAATTTTTTTTGGCAGTCGTGGCCATAAGTTTAAATTTTAGCAAATCACTTTGGGAAATCAGTAGTTCATCGAAATCGACATTAGCATTGCCGTAGGATTTGTAATTAAAATCTACTTGTAACTGAGCATTTTCAATTTGTCTTTTACTGAGGTGATAAGCCTCCCATGACTCTCTAAATGTATTTTGTGCGCTCACTAATTCACTGACCAAGTTGTTTCTGACGGCATTTCTCTTTGCCGTCAAGGTATGCTGATTAATAGAAATTTCATTTAATCGGCTTTGATATTTTTTCCTGAAAACAGGTAAGCTCATCGAGATCATAGGTATGAGGGCATCTTTTCCGTTATTGCTATTGGTGGAGCCATCCATTTTATTGATCATCAGGTAGTCTAGGCCTATGCCTAATCTGGGTAATCCCTCCTTAATTGCAACCTGTTCATTGCTGACATTGGCCTCTATTAGCTTGGTTAATTCATCCAACCGTGGATGTGATATCACCATGCTGTCGAGAGTATTCATGGAGTCGGTTTCTTTTGGTTCTGAAAAGAAATTGGCAATGACTTCAAGACTGTCATCTCTATTTAAAAGTCGGTTGAAGATTAATTTCTGTGCTTTTAAGCGACCTTCTAGAATGTTGATATTGGTCCTTATTTCTTCTAAAAGATTATTTGTTTTGAGAATATCTGTTTTTGTGCTCTTGCCATTACTGTAGGCAATGATTGCTAATTTCTCATAGGTGGTCATAATCGATAGGTGCTTTTGATGAATGTCGATTATTTCGATTATTTCCTCAATAGGATAGTAGTTCGCTTTGACTTGATAAAATAGCCATTCTTTTTGATCGAGATAGCGGTCAAATTGTGCTTCTGCGATTAAGGATGCAACGTCCTTTTGGGCCCCTTCAGTACCAAACCAAGGAAGCATTTGGCTTAAAGATATCTTGACCCGTTGCGGTCCTGTACGCGTTTCAATAGGCGAAATAAAATAACCAAATCCGATAGCAGGATCAGGGAGCGTTCCGACTTGATGAATGTGCTCGAGTGCAGCTTCAAATTGATGGTAGGTAGCCTTTAAACTCGGATTATTTTGAGCGGCGATCATCAAATAATCCTCTAGTGTTTGCCCGACGCTTGGCAAGATTAGGGCCATAAGCAGTAGTAGAGTGGTCAAACGCTTCATATGTTTTCTCTTTTAAGATCCAATTCTTTTTTCCAGCAGAACAATACAGGTGTAATAAAATAAGTAATTCCAGCAACGAGCATTCCACCAAAAATAGGGATGGCCATTGGAATCATGATGTCACTACCTCTTCCCGAGGAGGTTAATACGGGCAATAGGGCTATCAAAGTGGTGGCTGTTGTCATTACGGCGGGTCTGATTCGTTTACTTCCAGCCGTAAGGGTTACCGCCCTTATGGCGGCAAGGGTCTTAGGCTGTTCTTTATCGAATTGCTGTTTTAAATAAGTGCCAATTAACACGCCGTCGTCCGTTGCTATACCGAATAGGGCAATAAAGCCAACCCAGACAGCGACACTTAAATTGATAGGCTGAATTTGAAATATATTTCTCATATTGGTCCCAAAAAATGAAAAGTTCAGGAACCAATCAGTATTATAAAGTCCTAATAGGATAAATCCCCCACTGAAGGCCATTAGAATCCCAACGAATACCATGAAGGAAGAGGTAACGGATTTGAATTGAAGATAGAGGATTAAAAAGATGATTACCAGCACCAAGGGTATGATGATCATAAATCTTTTCTCTGCCCGAAGTTGGTTTTGAAAGTTGCCAGCAAATTCATAGTGAACACCTTCCGGAATGGTTAATTCGCCACTATTCATTTTTTGGCTAATCAACTCATTTACTTCATTTACCACATCCAACTCAGTAAAGCCCTCTTTTTTATCTAATAAAACATAACCAACCAAAAAGGAGTTCTCACTTTTGATTATCTGAGGACCGCGTTGGTATTCAATATTTACCAAATCGCCAAGCAATACTTGTGCACCTATTGGCGTAGCGACATAGATATTCATTAGTTCATTGGGATCATCACGTAATTCACGGGGATAGCGAACCCGAATGGGATAGCGCTCTCGCCCCTCTAAGGCGGTACTGATCTGCATGCCACCAATGGCAATTTCAATATGTCGTTGCACATTTTCCATGGAAAGCCCATAGCGAGCAATTGCTGCACGATCGATATTAAGGTGGATATATGGTTTTCCAATGATTCTATCTGCAAAAACAGCCTCAGGCAATATGGTGCGTCCCTCTTTTATGATATTTTCGAGGCGGACGCCAAAATCATTGATGGTTTCCAGATCGGGGCCATAGACTTTAATGCCAATTGGTGCGCGCATCCCAGACTGCAACATGATCAGCCTAGTTTCGATAGGCTGTAATTTAGGAGCAGAGGTGACACCTGGAAGATGCGTCGCATCAATAATTTCATTCCAAATATCATCTGAAGAGTGGATGGTTGAGCGCCAATTACGGTAGATGCGGCCCTGAGGGTCTTCGATTAATTGGTCTTTGGTAATTCTTCTCAAAATGGCTTGGTCATTGCCTATTTGCTCACCAGAGGTGAGTATAAAGTGACCATAGTTATCTGTTTTGAATGTGGCTCGCTGACCTGCCGTATTCAGCAGGTACTCGCTTTTATAATTGATGATATTTTCAAACATCGAGATTGGTGCAGGATCAAGCGGTGAGTTGACCCGTCCCAATTTACCAACAATCGTTTCGATTTCTGGAATATTGGCAACGCGCTGATCGATTTGTTGCAACAACGCTTTATTTTCTGCCAGACCAATATGTGGCATAGACGAAGGCATCAACAAAAAGCTGCCTTCATCCAAAGAAGGCATGAATTCTGTCCCAATACCTGGAAAAGCATGGACTAGGCTACTCAATATCTTATTTTCTGAGGTATTAACTCTTACTTTGTCCAATCTTGAAAGTAGCGGGCTACTGATTTTTGAAAATCCTTGCCAAATAGTGAAAGCCATGAATATCAAGATCAAAGGAAGACTTAAAAAACTCCATTTATGATCCAAGCACCATTCAAGTATTTGATCATATCGGTAAATAATCAGGCTCAAAGTACCCAAAATAAAACCCAATAATAGTACAATAAAAAGTAGGTTGATATGAAAAGGTTCGCTGATGCCTATGGGCATCCAATAACTGGTCAGAAGCCAGATACTAACTGATGCAATGACAACAACGGACAAATTACGTATTAACCAGTTGTCCAATGGGCCATGTACTTTAAGAAAATAAGTCGCACTCAATACGATCAGGATGCTTCCAGCCCAAGGGATGATGCCTAGCAAGATGACACCGCCAATCAGGATGATGCTATTAAAAATAAGTGTCACTTGTTTCTTTTTGACTTTTAAGCCAAATAAGAAATAAGCAAGTGTAGGAAGTAAAAATAACGTAATTAAAAGCGCTGTACTTAAGGCAAAAGTTTTTGTAAAAGCTAGCGGTCGAAATAACTTTCCTTCGGCGGCTTCCAGCGTAAATACAGGAATAAAACTAATGATTGTAGTGGCCACAGCCGTAAAGATTGCGCCACTAACTTCTTTGGTTGCCGTTTTGATTTTGGCCAAAACATCATTCCCATCAAGCTGAATATGCCTGATGACATTTTCTGAAAAGATAATTCCCAAATCCACCAAGGTGCCTATGGCTATTGCAATGCCCGAAAGGGCAACAATATTTGCCTCTACGTTGAAGACACGCATCAAAATGAAAACCAGTAGTATGGAGATAGGTAGTACAGCGGCAATCATGAGCGAGGCTCTTAGATTGAAAATCATGATCAAGACGATAATAATCGTAATTAAAATCTCAAGGGTCAAGGCGTCCCAAAGTGTATCCAAAGTTTCTTCTATAAGCTGGGATCTATCGTAAAAAGGTATGAGAGTAAGTTTACTTATTCTTCCATCCTCGAGTACCTTGCTCGGCATGCCTTTTGCAAGTTGGGTGATTTTTTCTTTGACCTGCTGAATCACTTCCATGGGATTGGAATCGAATCGAGAGACAACTACCCCACCTACCGCCTCTGCTCCTGCTTTATCAAGGATACCTCGCCGTTCAGCAGGCCCCATGGATACTGTTGCAATGTCTTTTATTCGAATAGGAACGTCATCATTGAGCTTGACTACTGCTAGCTCAAGGTCCGAAATAGATTTAAGATAACCCAGTCCTCTAATGAGGTATTCGACTTGATTGATTTCAATAGTCTTGGCACCTACATCGCGATTGGTGTTTTTTACAGCCAAGGCTACCTGGTCTATCGAAATATCGTAGGAATTCATAAGAAAAGGATTCACATCAATTTGATATTCTTGAATATATCCCCCGATAGCGGCCACTTCTGAGACACCGGGAACGGCACTCAATCCAAACTTGATATAATAATCTTGGACCTTTCGCATTTCCTGTAAGTCCCAACCTCCAGTAACATTTCCGTCAGGATCTCTACCTTCAAGGGTATACCAAAAAATCTGACCCAATGCCGTTGCGTCAGGGCCCAGTGAGGGTTTAATGTTTTCAGGTAGTAAATCGGGCGATAAACTATTTAACTTTTCTAGAATCCTATTTCGGGTCCAATAATATTCGACGTCATCATTAAAAATCACATAAATGCTACTAAATCCAAACATAGAGGAACTTCGAACTGCCTTGACACCAGAAATTCCAAGCAACGTTGATGTTAGAGGATAAGTGATTTGATCTTCAATATCCTGTGGAGATCTACCAGGCCATTCGGTAAATACGATTTGCTGATTTTCGCCGATATTGGGAATAGCGTCAACCGAAACTCGTTTCAAAGTGGATTCGCCATCATTGAAATTGAACGGCGCAACCACAATGCCCCAGCTGATTAATAGGGTAAACAAGATCAATGTTATTAATCTGTTATCAAGAAAATAGGCTATAAATTTATTTACCATGTAAATAGATGATTCAGTTACTTTAAGTTAACCTGCAATGAGTTCATTGCGTTCAGGAGTACCCCTGAACCACTATAATGCTAAATTAGATAGATCTGAAGAAGGGCGTTACGGTCTTGATCGAGGAGAGGTGGTGTCTGAAGGCACCATGGTTGTTTTGAGGATATCTCGAACGAAACCGGCGTATCTATAGTGATAAAAGAGCTAACCTGGACTATAGCTTTTATGGAGGCTGGTGGCTCCATCGTAATAGAAGCTATTGATATTTTGAACTGGGATACCTCCACAGAACAACAAGGGATGTCAACGGTCGTATTTTTATCAGCATTGCGCTCGCAGCATTCTTTGTCATGAAAGAAACTTGTTTCCGTTTGATCGAAAAGCGTACAAGTATGCTTAAAAACGGAAACACCCAGAGTGCTCAATATCAGGATAAGTGCCAGAAAAATAGATGCTATTTTTTTAATCAAACCGATGGCAATTGAGGTTATAACTTTCAAAAGTAACTGCTATATAAATTAAAATAGCAATCAAAGTTACTTAAAATTTACAAAAAACAAGTAGGAGTTGATATTTGGTGGTTATTCATTAAAAGAACACAAGCGTCTATTTTTTACTACTATGACCTGACTGACGTTCGTTTTGTCTCTATCGCTATTGCGAAAAGTCTGATAAAAATCTTCATTTCTTCCATTGTGGAACTTCTTGTGATTAGAATAATGGTTTGTATTTGCTATTTTGGTTACATATTAAGAGATCAAATGAGAGATCAATTTAAAAAAAAAGAGCCTATTATGTTAAGCTTTGGAATAAAAAGAAAAGATATTATTGGAATTGTACGTGCTCTTGTAATAGCACTTAATGCTAAAGGTGCTGACGTAATTGTAGTTGGACAAACCCTTAGAGATAAAGAAACACCAAGACTAAGTTTCATGAAAGCGGACTTGTCATCGATGAACGGTGCGTTAACAGTTGCCAAATAACTACCTATGGAAAATCTTAATCTACTCATTATGACACAAGGAATATTTGATGGTAAACAAATGCTGATGGTATTGAATTGGACATGGCGATTAGTCATTTAAGTAGATTCATTATTCTTTGAGAACTAGTGGATAGAATAGGAGAAAATTGAAAAGAAGACAAAGTCAAGGGTTTTTTTGGGGTTATAGAAAAGCTGATTGGAACGATTTTAAAACTGAAAAAGACTATAAATGGCCTATTGCCCATGGTAATGACGTAGTAGGGAATGAAGCGCTGGTCTTAGGTAGTTCTGAACGTTTCCCCGACGTCAATTTCTTTGGGATGAATCCTGGAATAATCAGTTTAAACGTAATGTCTGGTGTATTAGGTGAGAATAGTTTTTATTGAAGTTTCAACAGAAAATTATGGGTATGATTGTTCAAAGTGCAGAACAATATGCAAAAAATATTACCTCTTTTAGTTACTGCTGATCTGGAAAATATTTCAGGAACGATGTTTAATCGACACGGTGATTCAATTTATCCGAACCCTTTTCTAACCAATAAAACAACGTTAAAAAATATCATTGAAGCCTCAGAGAAATTGTTAAAGAAAGCTAAATTGTGATAAGAGATCATAAATGCGAATGCCTAGCGAGGTATGAAATGCATTTCTACGCAAGGAGCAAATATTTTAATTCAATTAAAACGATAACCAAAAATAAACCTAAATTATCCTTGTCCTAAATAAGGGGAAATTATAGCAGATTCATTATCCTTTTTTGGATTGACTATTGCATGTTGAGGTGGGTGTCAATGTGTTGTGATGATGCAAGACGTAATGTGTTACATGTAAAATAGTAAGCGAAAAAAAACTATTGTTATTTGGGCCATAACTAGCCATGAATATTTTCCGATTAGGTATGCAATGATCTTTAGATACCGTTAATTTGCTGCTGTATTTAACCATTGGATATTTTATATATGATAGAATTAACACGCCATTCGTTAGTCGTTGCATTGTTGTTGATGGGGCTTACCACTTGGGCTCAAACTGACAGCCTGAACTTCAATGAAGATTCAGCCAATGTCGTTTTATTAATGGAATACAATAAGAAACTGACGGATATTGAACAACAGCATGTTGCGGATTCTATAAAAAAGGCTGATTTAGAAATTCAACTAAATGCGCTAAAAACCACTGATAATTTACAAAAGGAAAAACTGCTTCAACAACTAAAAGTAGTCGAAGAGAAGGAGACCTTACGAATTACTGATAAAAAAAACAGAATAGATTCTCTAAGAAGCTCAGCTAAAGGCTTCCCCGTATTAAGTGATGCTGGGGATACTTTGTTTTTTATTTATTCAAAAATAGGAGCATCCACACCTCAAGAAAGAGCCATTAATATTACCAAGAAAATCAACATGCTTTATAATGACGATTTTTTGAAAATCGATTCTATTACCATAGTGAAATCAGAAAACACATTTGATTTTGTCTATGGACAAACTATTATCATGAGCGTTTCGGAAACGGATGCCATATGGTACAATATGAGCATGCCTGATTTGGCTTTGGAGTTCAGTGTTAAAACTAAGAATTCGATCATCCAAGGTAAAAAAGAAAACAATTCTCAAAAATCATTACTTAGAATAGGTTTGGTTTTATTGGTTATTGTTATTGCCAGATTTCTTATTTGGTTAATAGGGAAAGGCTATAATGGGTTATTGATTTTCATTCATTTCAAAAAGGATAAGTGGATAAAAAATCTATCATTTAAGAATTATACTTTTTTAACGGCCGAACAAATAATGTATGTTTTGCTCTTCTTACTGAAGATCTTCCAATGGATGGTTTATGCAGTATTTCTCTATTTAACCCTGCCAATCATGTTTAGTATTTTCCCGTTTACTAGGGGCTGGGCAGACGAACTGTTTCAATTAATATGGTCCCCATTCAAAGGTATTTTGATCGCAGTATGGGAATACTTACCCAACCTATTTAAGGTATTGGTGATTTATTTTGTAATGAAATACGTCATCCGTTTTTTGGAATATATTTTTTCGGAAATAGCCTCAGAGAAATTGATAGTCACGGGATTTTATCCTGACTGGGCCATGACAACCTTCAATATTTTAAAATTTATTTTATATGCTTTTATGTTCGTGTTGATATTTCCATACTTACCAGGCTCAGGTTCAGATATTTTCAAAGGAGTTTCGATATTTATTGGTGTTTTATTCTCATTGGGCTCGTCAACAGCTATTGCCAATATGGTCGCCGGCTTAGTAATTACTTATATGCGACCTTTTAAAATTGGGGATCGTATCAAAATTGGAGAGGTGACTGGTGATGTTCTTGAAAAAACACTTTTGGTCACAAGGGTCCGTACTATCAAAAATGAAGTAGTTACGATTCCTAATTCTTCCGTACTATCAGGTAATACCACAAACTATACGATTGAAGCCAATGAGAAAGGATTAATTGTACATACAACAGTGACTATTGGTTATGATATCCCTTGGAAGCAGGTACATCAGGTATTAATTGATGCTGCGCTAAGAGTAGAGACGATTTTAAAAGAACCTACTCCATTTGTGTTACAAACAAGTCTCGATGATTTTTACGTTTCATATCAGGTCAATGCCTATACCAAAGAAGCAAATAAACAGGCCACTATTTATTCAAGCCTACACCAAAACATTCAAGATGTCTGCAATGAACGGGGAATTGAAATACTTTCACCGCATTATCGGGCAGCCCGTGATGGTAACAGCACCACAATCCCGATGGATTATCTGCCAAAAGAATACGAAGCACCGAGTTTCAATGTGAATATTAAAAAATAATAATGTAAAATGCGGATAGAAAGGTTAAAGAATTGATGCGCAACTGGTATACGCAAGAATTACCTCAAGGAAAATCCCATTTATCTAATACTACATTGGTCAATTTACAGGATAAAAAAGAGACCTGAATGGCTTATTTTTGTCGCAAAGACATAGGTTTTTGAGATCAAAAGAACCAAATAGTATTCCGTTTATCATTAGGAGATGGGAACTATTGTTCATATTTTCGGGTGTTGTGTGGCATATTAGAAAGGCAAAATGAATTCATTGAAGAAAATATTAGAATTTGAACTGATCACTATTGGGGAATATAGCATCAAGGTTTATGCAGTAGTAATTGTTTTGTTGATTTTCATTATTACGAAAACCGTATTATGGTTAATTAAAAAGGCATTATTTCGTAAAAACAACGATAAATCGTTTGATACGGGCAATACTTACGCGTTATTTAAAATTATTAAATATGTAATTTGGGTGATATCTATTGGTTTTATGTTAGAAACCATTGGTGTTCAAATCACCTTATTAATTGCGGGTTCTGCGGCGTTATTGGTAGGTATAGGCTTGGGGTTACAACAAACGTTTAACGATGTTTTATCTGGAATTATTCTCCTTTCAGAACGGTCAATAAAAATAGATGACATATTAGAAATAGATGGCGATGTTGTTAAAATTCAAAGTATTGGTTTGCGCACCTCTAAGGGGTCAAATAGAGATGATATTTCTATTATTATTCCCAATTCATTAATTACGACAAATAAAGTAATCAATTGGAGTCATCAGGCAAAGAAGACACGTTTCAAAATTGATGTGGGCGTGGCCTATAGTAGTGATGTGGATTCGGTGATGAAAATACTCAAAGCAAGCGTTTTAGAACATCAAGATATGTTTGATGATAAATTGGTAGAGGCGAGATTTGTAAGTTTCGGGAATTCCTCATTGGATTTTCAAGTGTTATTTTTCAGTGAAAATGTGTTCCGAATTGAAAAAGTAAAAAGTGAGATTAGGATAATTATCAATAGAAAATTTATTGAAAATAAGATTACCATACCATTCCCTCAAATGGATGTGCATTTGAAATCAAATCACACGCAATTATTTGCAAATAATAAGATTACCTAAGACGCTACAACATTTTATTCTTATCCTATAGTAGTCATCATTGATCACAGCAAGAGGATCACATAAAAAAAAATCTTTTGATTTAAAAGGTTCTAAGGGCGTGGACTCACACCTATCTTAATGCTGTTCTTGACGAAATCATTTCTGTCGATTACTAATTGATACATAAAAAACGCTTCTTCAGCGTAGATTTAGCCTATTCATGACATCAATTTTGGCGGTATTTAAAGAGTGAGGTAATTTGTTTTGAATATAGTGAATTTTATTCCTAACGAATCCTTATGTGAACTATTTAAGCTATACCAAACGACTGGGCTATTTATTAGAACTCATTCAAAAGGGCCGATTGGGGGTCCCCTCAGCAGGGGGCAAATCAATTCAATTGTAGTGAACGTACTGTGCGGAAAATGATTAATGATTTAAGGAATCAGGGTATTGAGATAAAATTTTCTAGGAAAACAGGAAAATATTTTATTAATAATTAATAACCGTAAATATTTTACCGTTATATCCAATACAATTGCATCAAAACATAGATCGATTGTTTATTTTGATGAAAATAGAATGTTTTTGGTGAGACATATTGAAACAGCCACCTAAAATAGCTGAAAGTAGATATTAATTAAAATTGGTTATATAATAATGAAGTTTTTAAAAATGATTATGCCAAGTGTCTTATTGACCCTTCCGTTTGGCTTGTCAGCATCCGATATAATTAAAAACGAATCCATAACGGTTACGGACTTAGGCATATGTAAAATAGAGGATGGTACATTTAAAGCGAATGGACCTTGTGGGCAGGTTAGGAAGGCATACGCACAATATTTGGCAGCCCAGCAGGAATGACATTGGGGTGTAGGTAACCGCTTTTATGCGGTTACTTCAATATTTAAAAGAAGAAATTATTTTATAAAAGGGTTTATGAAAACATGTTATTCGTTGCTTCTAATATTCTGTCTTCATTCTCTGAACGCTCAAATAATTGGTGGAGAAGCTGAATACACTATCAAGCTAGCTGATGATTATTTACATTTTGATTCTAAATTAAGCTTTGATTATCAAAAATCAATTTTTTTTCTAAACAAAGTAGCGATAAAAAACGGGTCAAATTGGGTCGCGGTGGAATCGGTCATCAAGTAGTTTTTACTGATACCACAGGACATCTAGTTCAAGTCGATTTACCCACTGGAAAAATGATCTTGCGAGGTTTTTTTGAAGAAGATAAGCTTCTGGTTTATGAGGACAATCCAATATTTGACTGGACGATCATAGACGATCATAAAGTTATCGCAGGGCTCAGTTGTACAAAAGCATTTACTCAGTTCAGAGGAAGAACATACGAGGCATGGTTTGCTCCTTCGATACCAATATCAGCGGGCCCTTGGAAGTTTAACGGTCTACTGGGGTTAATCACGGTAGTTAATGACAAGGAAGGTGCCGTTCAGATTCAATTAATGAGATTTCAAAATGTGCTAAAAGAGGATCTGGCTATCCAAATCGAACAAATTAATTCTTCTTTGCTGGAATTTAATGAGTTGGCGGATCAAGCCTGGGAAGCGGAGTGGCATAAAAATAATGCGCTAATAGCAAAACTGCAAGCAGAGTTTCCTGATGTGGAGATGAGTAATAATGGAGCTCCGAGAAATCGGCCAGCCACAGAACTAGAATATGAATGAAATGTAGCTTTCTATTCTTAATTATCAACCTTATATTTTTTGGTGCTGAGGCACAATCATTGCTCCTTGGAAAAGTAAGTGATGGTAGTGACCCTATAGATTTCGCATAAGTATACAGTCAGTCCCGAAGTGGGACGATTTCATCTTATGCCTTTACAGATAGTCTTGGTGACTTTAGGTTATCTTTTTATTTCAACAGGACAGTTTTTTAATTAAAGTAGTGAGACTCGGTTATTCACCATTTCAACAGGTTATCCCTTCAACTCAAAAGGAAATAGATATTGTACTTTACTTGGCCGATGAAAACATGTTGATGGAAGTAGAAGTAATCGAAGGAACCCCCATTAAAAATAGGGGAGATACACTGTCTTATTTTGTACATCCTTTTAGTGATGGTACGGAAGAAAAGGTGGAAGAATTATTAGCCAAACTACCTGGGCTCTCTGTCGACCAACGATCCGGCACCATCAAGTATCAAGGAAAGGAAATCAAAAAAATACTTTTGGACGGCGATGACCTTATGGGGGGAACTACCAAGTGCTGAGTAAAAACTTGTCAGCAGACTGGCTTGAAGAAGTAGAAATACTCAAACACTTTACAAACAGTCGCTTGGTTCAAGGCATTCAACAATCAGAAGAATTTGCCATCAATTTAAAACTGAAGGAAGATGCGAAATCCCCGTTATTCGGGACCGTAGATGCTGGCGTATGAACCACAGCTAAATATCTCTTTAAAGCTGAAGTTCTTTCTTATTTCAAGCAAAATAAATCATTTGCTTTTGGTGAAGCAAATAACACAGGAACTGATTTGGAGCGTTTTGATTTGGATACTTATAATAGTATTGAATTGTCATACAAAGGATTTATTCTTCCTGAACCAATAATTAAAAATCAATTGAGTCTCCCTTCTTTTTTGAAAGCCGAACGGTTTACCTTTCATGAAGGTCAGCTTTTATCCAACACCATGATAACCCGCCTTTCTTATAACACGTCTCTGCGTTCCATAACTACTGTTTATAACAATCATCGAAATTTTAACTTTTCAGATTCCATTTATTATGTTTTGCCTGATGGTAATGGATTTTCATTTGCGCAGAAGCAAAAACAACGTCAAAGCCCGTTTGAGTTTTTTCAAGATATCAAAATTGAAAATCAATTATCTGCTAATCAAGATTTTATTGTTCGACTACAATACAAACAGACATCAGATAAACCGGTCACAACAAGTTTTACAGGAATTTCAAGATACCATGATGAGTTGAATGTACAAAGTAACCAATTGTTTAGTGGATTGTCTCATATCTATAAATTTGACCGGAACTGGGTGAATACCCTCGACATAGAAATAGGCACGAATTCATGGGATGAGGCTTTTAGTTTGACACGGCGGGATATCAAAATCGACTCAATCAAGCAACAATTGGAGCAGTGCTACTTGAGCATAGGGATATTTGATCGTTTAGACGGGATTATAACTCAAAATCGGTTTATCAATAGTTCTTCTGGTTGGTCTTTGAGTAATTCTCAGATAGACTTTGTTCAAAATCACTTGATTGATAGTCGCTATGAGCTGAATGATTATCAATTCAGTCATCTCTTTACTGAGCTAAATTTCGAAAAAAAAATAAATGATCTTAGGATATTATTTGGAGGAAGATTGAGAAATGCGATAGTTCAATTTAATGGGAAATCTTCTAGTGATGATTATTTTGAGCCGACCGTATCAGCCTCTATTAAAACAGAGGTCAAGCATCTAAACGTTTATCTTAAGGGTTTGTATAATATTGAATACGTTTTCTTAAAACCTTATCAATTGATTCATGACGCCTTATTGGTAGATTATCGTTCAAGCTTATCGTTTAACTTAGATCCGGCAACACATGTTAAAAACCAAATGGGTTTTCTAACCATCAAACTAACTGATGATAATTTTAGTTCCCTCTCCGCGAATGCCAAGTGGGTCTATTTAAAATCGAGTGCAACGTTAATCTCACAGCTGATGTTTGAAAATGATGCTGTGAAGAATAACCAATGGCAAGGGGGGACTTCGAACAACTTCATTAGTACTTATTCTTTAGATAAGTACTTTTCAGACATAAAAAGTACGATAAAGCTTGCCTATGATTATAGCTTCAGTACCACCCCACTCGATATTGATGGTAGTATTGATGACAGTGAATCCATTCAAAATATAATAAGCATTACTTCAGGACACAGTATTACCTCCCAAATGAACATAAGTCTTGCGTTTAAAAGATCTGAAATAAGGGCCATTTGGAATGGTCAGAATAACCGTTTTAATTTTAACAATTACTTTGTTAAAATTGTTATCAAACCAATTGAAAAATTCAGATTGTCTTTCGACTATCAAGCAATTAATTTTAATCAATGGGATGATTATAGTAGCATAGTTAATATGTCCATTTTTTTTACGATGTTTGAAAACAAACTTTCTATGTCATTTTCTGGTAATAACCTAATGAATAAAGATGCGATCATTTTATCGGAGATAGAGCCTTCAAGTTTTTCTAATGTGTCTATCCCTTACAAAATAGGTTTGCTTTGCTATCAGTAAATTATAGGTTTTAAGCTAAAAATGCCCGCACTAGCCATTTGCTATCGGCAGGTATATGATAGGTAAGGTATATGACGTTTAATCATACATGTTTATTCGGTGTATACCGCCTTTCAATAACCAATAAATAAGTTAGTCGGATTTTATTACTTCGACAGGTCCAATACTTAATAACAATCTACTTTATGGATAGACGAGATGATCATATAAAAAAAAGGCCTTTTGATTTAAAAGGCCTTTTGTGCACCCGGAAGGATTCGAACCCTCAACCCCCAGAGCCGAAATCTGGTATTCTATCC
>JABMNK010000084.1 GCA_013204595.1 Flammeovirgaceae bacterium | reverse complement strand
TTTAATCTACTCAATAATATATCGTACTAATATTCAATATCATACCTCAAAAATAAAAATATTCACTGAAAACAGCAGACTTGACTTTGAGACCCTGCTTGTGTATTTAAAAAAAAATAATTTTTATTTAAATTCTTAATAATGAGGTATTATCGTTTGCAGATCCAAATAAATGGGAATTTGTTAAGCAACTTTGCAGTCTTAAGTTAATATTCGAGAATTTAGTATTCGATAATCATATTATGGATGACCTCCACGAGACAACGAAGAAAATAGAAAAAGGAATTTTGGTGACCGTTGCGGAAAAGCAAGCGGCAGATAGAGTCATTATGGAGCATCTAGAGGAACTTGCCTTTTTAGCCAAGACGCTAGACATCGACATACAAAAAACATTTATTCAGAAAATTGAGCATCCCGACAAGAAAACTTATGTAGGTAGCGGAAAACTTGATGAAATAAAAGATTTTGTCCTAATGGAAAAAATTGATTTGATCATTTTTGATGACGACCTGTCGCCTTCTCAACTAAGAAATATTGAACGCATACTGGAAGTAAAAATCTACGACCGAAGCTTAATTATCTTGGATATATTTCTAAGAAGGGCGCAAACTGCTCAAGCCAAAATACAAGTGGAACTCGCCAGATTTCAATACTTACTCCCTCGATTGACCCGTATGTGGACGCATCTTGAGAGACAACGCGGAGGTAGGGGTACGATGGGTGGTTCGGGTGAAAAAGAAATAGAAACGGACAAGAGATTGGTTCGAGATCGTATTTCTTTATTAAAAAAACAATTGGAAAAAGTCGAATTGCAGGCCACCACCCGTAGAAAATCAAGAACAGGCGTCGTACGAATCACCTTGGTAGGGTACACCAACGCAGGCAAAAGCACTTTAATGACCTTATTGAGTAAAGAAGAAGTGTATGCCAAAGATGAACTCTTCGCGACTGTGGATTCGACTGTAAGAAAAGTGGTGATCAATAATTTGCCTTTTTTACTTTCAGATACCGTTGGCTTTATCCGAAAACTACCACATGATTTAATTGAATCCTTTAAGTCCACCTTGGCAGAAGTGAAAGAAGCAGATTTATTGTTGCATGTCATTGATGTTTCCAGTCCTGCCTATGAAGATCATATCAAAGTCGTTGAAAAAACACTAGAAGAAATAGGTGCCGCGCACATCAAGAGAATCAATGTCTATAACAAAATCGATCGTTTGTCGGAAGATGCGCCAACACCGGAAAACCTTCCCGGTCAAAAATCCATTTTCATATCAGCAAGTACTAAGACTAATTTTGAAGAATTGAAAGACTTGATCCATGAAAATGCCCTATTAGAGCATCTCAAGATATATCCCAACTATATCCAGCCACAAACCTTTTAGATTGGCTTAAGATTTATATTTTTGCAATCCTATTAAGGTCCCGTAGTTCAACGGATAGAATAGAAGTTTCCTAAACTTTAGATCCAGGTTCGATTCCTGGCGGGACCACAATAAAAGCACTTGTATGAATTTTGCAGGTGCTTTTTTCATTATTGGGTACAAGCATTTCGTTTTTGAATTGGATTTGTATGGTGTTATATGCTTTTAAAGACATCAAATTTCCTAAAACTTCTTTTTTTCAATATATCTCTTGGTATCTCAGAGTATTTCAATCTGATTTCATCATTTATTGATTTAATTGGTTCTGTACTCTTTTAAAATTTAGTCAAATTTAGTTCGAAGACGTACACAATCCCTATTGGCAAAATATCCATTAGAGCGTTTTCTCTTGTACTTCAACGCTCATTGCCTCCATGATCTCTGCGATCTCTATTTGGGTCTTGCCTGCAGCCTTCAATCCTGAAATATATGATTTGCTCAGATTGATGATGATTACTTTCATCTGATCAAGATGCGACTGATGCTCCTCAGGCGTATTGGCATGGGATCCGTCAATGGGATTTGTAAAGTCAAAATCTATTTTCATAAGTACTTGCTATCAATCGTTAAAAATAACCATTCTTTATGAAAAAGCTCGTTTTTGATAAACCACCTTTCGTTACTTCTTCAAACCTAGTGAAAACTCATTGGATAAAACTGTCTAAATTACAGTGTAACTTGATATTTTATAGCACCTTAGAAACATGGGCCTTTACGATCAATACCTACTCCCCTTATTGGTAAACGCTATTTGCAAACAAAATCCCTTCACCGACCAAAGATCAAAAATAGTGCCCCTAGCAAAAGGAAAAGTGCTAGAAATCGGCATTGGATCTGGATTGAATTTGCCCTTTTATCAAAAAGAACAGGTAACTGAATTGACTGCCATTGACCCCTCACTAGCGGTTTGGAAGCAAAACCGTACGAAGGTAGACCAACTAGGATTTCCCTTTGAATTTCATCAAGTCGGTGCCGAAAAAATGCCCTTTGCAAATCACTCTTTTGACAGTATTGTGACTACCTATACTTTTTGCACAATCCCAGATGATGAAATGGCTATGCAAGAACTCAGAAGAGTTCTCAAGCCTACTGGGGTCCTTATTTTTTGTGAACATGGTAAAGCATCAGATCCATCCATCCAAAAATGGCAAAACCGACTCAATCCTTTTTGGAAACATTTTGGGGGAGGGTGTAACCTCAATAGAGATATCCCCAATCTGATCCAGACCAACGGATTTAATATAAAAGAACTAAATGCCCAATACATCCCTGGATGGAAACCACTAAGCTACAATTATTGGGGAATGGCTACGCCTCTTTAAGGGGTACTATGCTCTTGTTGTCTGCTAATTGCAGGATTTCTCTTAACTTTATAGCTAACATATAAACAAGTAAAACTTGAAGAAACTATTTTTTCTCAACACCCTATGGCTAATAAATGCGTGCTCCCAAAATACTACCTTTGAATCGATTGTCAAAAATGATCAATTCAGATCAGAAATCATCAACACTGCAGCGGGTCATTTTGTAGCGCTAAACGACGGATTCACTTATTATTTAGAAGAAAATCCAACTTCTGAAATAGGGACGGTCGTTTTGGTTCATGGCTTTTCAGTACCCTCTTACATCTGGGAGATGACTTTCGAGACGCTCAAAAATAACGGGTATCACGTGGTTGCCTTGGATCTTTATGGGCGCGGTTATTCTGATAATCCAGATAGGGACTATACAGACGCCCTTATGGCCAATCAAGTATTGGAACTGATGTCACATCTTAGGATTTCAAAAGCCCACCTAGTAGGCCTGTCAAATGGGGGACGAATCATCTCGCAGACAGCCGCCCTAAAGCCAAGTATGGTCCAATCACTCATTTATGTTTCTTCAAATAGTTTTGAAGATATTCAAGCAAGCACTGACGTCTCGGTTTCTGAAGCTGAAATCGCCTCCATGATCATAGATTATCCAGAACTGGCTGCCGGACAAAATGAAGACTTTTTTGATCCTAATCAATTTCCAGATTGGTCGACAAAATACGCCCAATTGCAGCAATACAAGGGTTTTGCAAAGGCCCTGATCTCAACCCGTAAAAATCACACCAATATGGATGACATCCATCTGATGATTCATGATACAGGGATTCCCGTATTTACTCTATGGGGGGTCTCGGACAAGGTAGTTGTTTACGACGAATTCAAAGAAAAATTACCAATGCTTCTGCCCAATCGAAAGGAATTCTTCATTAAGTCCTCTGGACATCTTCCCCAGATGGAAAATCGAAAGGACTTCGAAAACATTCTAATCAAAGAAATATTAGAAATTTTCCGTTGATGCTTAAAAGAGAAGTGCCGGTTCGTTTCGTAGGCAATAAGGATTAATGTTTGACCATCAGGATGACCTTCAAAACGACTGCGTGCCTCTCGAGGGATTATAAATTGATAATTACAATTAAATTATTACCTTTAGTAGATATTTTTTAGGTTTATTATGAAAAAATTCATCGTATTATTCGCATTAATTATTTTTTCTTGTTCCACTCCAAAAGAGGAAAACATAAGCCTTGTTGGACTCTCCGAACCTGTTGAAATTATTCGAGACCAATGGGGTATCAATCATATCTATGCGCAAAAT
The DNA here is from genome assembly GCA_013204595.1 of Flammeovirgaceae bacterium. Classification (GTDB taxonomy): domain Bacteria; phylum Bacteroidota; class Bacteroidia; order Cytophagales; family Cyclobacteriaceae; genus UBA4465. The sequence goes on along the minus strand of JABMNK010000084.1, from coordinate 41,255 downwards.
CAAGAAGATTTATTTTTTGCACAAGGGTATGCCGCGGCAAAAGATCGACTTTTTCAATTTGAAATTTGGAGAAGGCAAGCTACTGGTACGATCGCCGAAATTTTGGGTGACCGTGAATTGAAAAGAGACATTGGTACTCGATTATTTAAATATAGAGGGGATTTGAAACAAGAATTGAATCATTATCATCCAGAGGGGGAGCTGATAATCAATGCTTATACAGCTGGAGTAAATGCCTACATTGATGAAATCCTAGCACATCCAGAAGAGCTACCCATAGAATTTGAAATTCTCAATATTGTTCCAGAGCGATGGACACCAGAAGTGGTAATATCCAGACATCAAGGGCTTCTGGGAAATATTGAAGATGAGTTACAGATTGGCAGAGCTGTCGCCACCATCGGCACAGATGCCGTCAAAGATATAATGTGGTTTCATCCTAAAGACCCTGATCTCCAACTAGATCCCAGCATCCATGCCGATCAGCTCTCCGCTGATATTTTGGAGCTTTATACGGCCTATCGCAAAGTAGTGAAATTTGACTTTACCGATGTCGATCCCGCCTTTCAACAAAAGCTCTTAACTCAAAATCCTAACCAAGAACTTGAGATACCAGAAGATAAGCATGCTTTGGGAAGCAATAATTGGGTGGTCAGCGGTACGAAAATGGCCGATGGAAATACATACATGGCCAACGACCCACACCGAACCATTGCGGTACCTTCTTTGAGATATATGGTGCATCTGAACGCCCCTGGCTGGGATGTTATTGGCGGAGGTGAACCTGAGATCCCTGGGATTTCTATTGGACACAATCAATATGGTGCCTGGGGACTCACCGTTTTTGAAACAGATGGTGAAGATCTCTATGTATACGACATCAATCCCGATAATTTAAAACAATATTGGCATCAAAACCAGTGGGTAACTATGGAAACCATCGCTGAAATTATCAAAGTTAAAAATGAACCTGACGTCTTGACAGAACTGAACTATACCCTGCATGGGCCTGTCACTTATATTGATACGATTCGCTTGAAAGCCTATGCGGTTAAATGTGCTTGGCTCGAGCCGGGGGGATCTCCCTATCTTGCGTCACTTCGTATGGATCAAGCCAAAACTTGGGAAGAATTTCAAGCAGCCTGCAACTATAGCCATATTCCAGGAGAAAATATGATCTGGGCAGATAAGAAAGGAAACATTGGCTGGCAAGCTGTGGGCATAGCCCCCATTAGAAACAATTTTAGCGGCTTAGTTCCAGTACCTGGCGACGGACGTTTTGAATGGGACGGATATTTGCCCATTATAGAAAAACCTAACGCCCTCAATCCAAGTAAGGGGTTCATCGCCACAGCCAATCAAAATGTAATTCCAGAGGACTACGATCACTGGAATGCCGTCGGTTATACCTGGTCCGATCCCTTTAGAGGAAATCGCCTTCACGAAGTTTTGGATAATGGCCAAAACTTGACGTTAGAAAATCTAAGGGATTTGCAAGTTGATGATTATTCCATTCCAGCAAGAACCCTTGTACCATTATTATTGAACTTGAAATTAAGTATGAGTGCCGCCGAAGCTTTGGCCAAACTTTCTAACTGGAATTATCGATTGGAAGCAAATTCTATAGAAGCGGCGATTTATGTTGCCTTCGAAAATGAATTGGCAAAGATGGCTCATAGTCGATTTGTACCTGAAAAAATTAAAAATCAGATTAGGCGACTAAGTCTAACCAAAATTATTTTATGGCTAATGAACCCTGATCCAGAAAAGTTCGGGTCCGATCCCACCACCGGTCGCAACCAATTCTTGGGTGAGGCTTTTGAAAATGGGATTGTTTATTTAACTGAAAATCTCGGGTCCGATATGAACACTTGGCAATATGGCCAACCTAAGTTCAAACACACCTTTATGGAACATGCCTTAAGTCAATATGTAGATGACGTCACCCAAGCAAAATTAAACTTGGGGCCCCTTCCTAGAGGCGGTAATGCCTACACACCTGGGTCCACAGGCTCCAATAACCGTCAAAGTAGTGGGGCTTCCTTTCGGATGATTATCAATACAGGAGATTGGGATGCGGCCATTGCAACGAATGGCCCGGGTCAATCTGGTAATCCTGAAAGTCCCTATTATCGAAATTTATTTGAATCATGGGCCAATAATGAATACTTTCCAGTTTACTATGAGCACACAAAAATTGAATCTGTAAGTGCTGAGAAAATAAAATTGGTCCCAAAAAAATAGTTAATAGCCCTGTCTTTACGCTTGAATTACCCGAATATACGGAGGGTTGTCCCACTTAACTCAGTGGCATAAACAGTGATTCCTCGAGATCCAGTGCTATTCAAACCGCCACCATCCAAATCAAACCTAGCTCCATGTTCTGTGCAATAAAAATCTCCATTTTCATGTCGATAAGTGACTTTCGTCTTACCTTCATGGCTACAAGTTTGAGTCACCGCCACAAAAGTATCGGCAGCCACATTAGCAATGACGACCCCATTGGTCCTGACCCATCCACCAACCGTATTAAGTGCTGAATAAGTGGCGTTAGTTAAATCAATATTAAAGTCAACACTACCTGAAGGAGATACCCCATTATCTGAACAGCTCACTAACCCACCCAAACAATAAGTGGCAATAATAGCTCCAGCGCTTAGCCCCATTTTTGATAAAAATTCTTTGCGCTTTATTGTTACTTGTTCAACCATTTTATTATCTATTTTAATCTTACTTTTTCAATTCAATAAATTGTAATTGTACCTCTACGGCAATCGTTTCCGCTATTTTCTGAAAGACAATGGTAGGAATCTCAATGTTGTGATCTTCGAGTAAAACATCAAACTTACCTTTGACTTCTAGCCCCTCTTTCACCTCCACAATTGTCACGTTAAGACTACGGTCTTGAGAAACTCCATGGATCACGAACTGCCCCTGAACCAAAAAATCAACATTCTTTAATGTTCCCATCTTAAACGTTCTCTCTAATTTACCTTTAAATGTAGCTGTCGGGAACTTCTCTGATTCTAAGTAATTTTCATTGAAATGTTCCTTCATAAGGTCGCTTTCAAATTCAAACATCGCCATGGGAATTCTGATGAAAAAAGCACCATCCTCCAGATTTAAAATTCCCTGTACTTTAGAATTCTCTGCCGAGATATCTTCAAGTAAGCCATCAGAAAAGAAACTCACAAGCGATTTGGAGACTATCAATTTTTGTGCCTCCACAGAAGTCGTCAAGCTCAGTATAAAACCGAGGCCCATAATTAAAACCCTTACATTTCTCATGAACTTATGTTAACGTTTAAGGACAAATTCTCTCGTGATATTAAACCCTAAGTGAATGCCACCATCCAACCATTTATCGTTTGTTTCAGTCAAAAAACCCATATCAACCATTGGCAAAGAATTGGTTAATTGGAGTTGGAAAACATGTCCTCCCGTCTCAATATCGACACCTACTGACAACGAATTATTGTAATTCTCAATGTTTGGCGCATTCTTTTTTAATGCGACTCGGTAACCATAGTCCATGTTAATGGATACGCGTTTGGACACCTTTAATCTTCCGCCGAAGGCCAATACAGGAATGTCATTTTGATCGGCAGTAGTCGATACTAGGTTGTAATGAACCCAAGTAGGTACAAATTCCAAGGACAATTTTTCGTTGAATTTTCTAGCCAACACCAATTGATTGACATAGGTAATTCGAGAACTAAAATAATTATCTCTGGTTAGGTCAGAAAAATGTAAGGAATTAACAGCGATAGCACTTACACCGACGATACTCAAGGGCATACCATTTACCCGCTGATTGGTAAATGCATATTTAACAAACCCATCATATATTTTCTTATATGAATTGCGGCCTACTCCTATATTCAAGCGGTCATTTATGCCATAATCCAATCCTATCCTAATAGTACTCTGGTCTAGCCCCCACAACTCATAAGCACCACCGTTTAAGCGGCCAAAACGATGCGATATCCTAAGCTCTAGGCTACCCGCTGCAACACGCTCATTGGTGTGCAAATTTATGACCCGTCCAGACTTAAAGGTCGCCATGGCCTCTTGCTCCGGTAATGGTGCTATTTCATTGAGCATATCTTCAAGGTCATCTTGCGCATAGGTGACCAAAACAAAAAAGACAGCAATGAAGTTAAGACTTATTCGATTAATCATTTTGAGCTCCATTATTGATCCAAGTTTGAACGACTTCAATATGACATGCAGACAATTTTGAACCTGACCTTGGCATCGCATTAAAACCAGCATCGTGATTTATACTGCCTATCAGTCGACCATTGTTGACATAATTGAGTAATAAATTATAATCATCCAAAACGATATTATCTCCTAATGCCGCTGCCGAAGAACCTGCATGACAACTATTGCAATTAAAATCAAGAATGGGTACCACATCGAGACCATAGCTTATTTGTACCAGGTCACAAGTATCGGCAACCGTTCCATAAAGCGTTTCTTCGTTGTCCCAATAGCACGAGGCTAAAAAGAGGATCAAGAATATCGCATTTAGTGCTCTTTTTTGTTGCATTTCAATTTATCTCATCGTTAATTATCTGGACTTGCCTACGATTTCCGGAGAGTCAGTTAAGCTACTTTGCTTCTTTTAAAGGGACAAAGATAATAAGGCTAGTTATAGTAGTTGGAATAATTACTATTGACCAACCATTTTGTAATCATTTTAAACTGAATATTAAATATTCCTTTTCATCAAAACATAACTAATCGCTAACATCAGGTCAAATTTAAGCGTCAATTTGGAATCATTCTAAACTGAATACATAATGATAGGATCATCTTAAGGTAACATAAGGATCATATCTACCTATAGTAATAAATTCGAAAAACCAATTTCGAACCATAATACTGAATATCCTAATATATATCTGAATTGACAACTGCTATTGTTGCCCTAAATAATGGGTAGTCCTCAAGCGTGCATTGACACTGATGTCTTTCCAAAAAAGATTGACATCTCCACGATGAAAATGCTCCATTTTCCGGGCGACGAGGCTAAAAGGAAACTTTATTCGACTCAGATAAATAGCGCCATCGACCAGATGGGTTTCAAAGCTCTTTTTGTATAAATGATTATTGGTATATAAAAACCCTTTATGCGCTTTCTTCGGGGCCACTGACGACTCAGTCCAAGTAACGGGATTAATCACTTCGGCACATTTGTACCATTCAAAATACCTCGCGGTCTGATAATCTTCCTTAAGCGTATTCCATGTCACAAATCCACCGGTTTCTTCTGGATTGAGCATCAAAGGAATCGACTTAAACGCATCTTTTTTTATACCAATTCCAGGAATATAGGCTGCAATTAATTTTGCCTGAAGCGGCTTTTCATCAAAGTAATCTTGCATAAGTTGCGCAACATGAACGGTACCTTGACTGTGACCGGATAAAATGATGGCATGACCCTGATTGTAATGCGCCATATAATAATCAAATGCCGCTTTCACATCTCGATAGGCCATTTGGAGGGCTGCTTCCCCTCCTACTTCCTTATTGGCAAAAGACCGAATATGTGCTTGCCTGTAGAATGGTGCGTAAATATTTCCTGTCCCTGCCCAAGCAGACGCCTGGTATTTTAATGCATAATTGATAACGTCGTCTCTATGACGAGGATCTGTCACATCATAATTCCATCGAAAGTCATTTGTGTCTGTGAGGATGGTCGGGTAGATGTAGAAAACATCTACGTTTTGAAAAGGCTCTTCTATAACAAAAGATTCCCAAACCTTTTGGCCATCATCTGGTCGGGCTGCCCAATGGTAATCATCCGAATAATCCAAGGGTTTGACCGATTGTCCATTACACAATAAAACACCACTTAATAATAAATAAACTAAATAAAATCTCATAATTTATATTTTACGATCACGTATGATTTAGATATATTCAAACAAATCTAAGTCACTTGATATTTAAAGTCTGCATTAACACGCTCAATACCTCTTGCACTTTTTTTGGTTTTTCTAAAATTTGGTAGCAACCAACGCCATTAATTTTTGAAGCTTCATGCTCATTGCGTGCGGCACTACATGTGACGCTTTTCGGCCCATAAACAGATCCTCATTCATGCTGATCACCTCGTAATGATATCCGATAGCAGTACTGCTGTCTTTAAAATGATCCTTCAATTGATCCCCCTCATACAAAAAACATTCTTTGGCTCTCCAGAAATCTGGAATCGCGATGTACCCATTGTCCCCAATTATATAGGCCCAATTATTTAATTTCGCCCTAAAAGAGGTGCATAAATTGGCCAAAGAATCTTGATATTCCAACAACATGGTCACCTCATCATCTACTCCAGTTTTGGCCTTATTAACGACTACTTTAAGATCCTTAGGCATGCTCTCGATGAAAAGTGCTGCCATGGCAATAGGGTATATTCCCATGTCCAGTAAGGCTCCCCCTGCTAAATCAGGATTATACATGCGGCTATGTGCATCGAAAGCAGCAGGATACCCGAAATCAGCCTTTACCTGTAAGATTTTGCCTATCCTACCCGCTGCTACCCAGCTCTGAGCGTTAATGATGGCTGGGAGAAAATAAGTCCATAACGCCTCCATCAAATACCCAGCTTGCACTTGGGCAATTTTCAGTAGGTCCTGTAATTCTTCAGGATTGACTGTAATGGGCTTTTCGCACATTACGGCTTTACCCGACATGAGCGCGTCTTTGGAGTTTTCGAAATGAAAATTGTGTGGCGTTGCTACGTAAATGGCATCTACCTCGGCATCTTCGTACAATGCCTGATAGCTTCCATAAGCCCGTTCAATATGGTACTGTAAAGCAAATTCCTTGGCCCGAGCTTCCGATCGCGATGCGACCGCTACTAATTTACCATTTTCGATATGGGCAAAATCTTGGGCGAATTGGTGGGCAATCTTACCCGGCGCCAAAATTCCCCATTTAATAATATTATTGGACATCTTTTTTACTCCTAGCTATATGTTTGCTCAATTTAAATTAATTTAGACATTATCAAAAAGTGTAACGTAATCGGCATTGGCGGAATCAGTAGATCAGGTAAGACTATCCTTTCAAAAAAATGGCCGTACAGCTCATCCAGGCAAATTATACTGTTGGACTCATTGAGCAAGATAATTTCGTCATTCATGAAAATGAATTACCCATGATCGCCGATCGATTCAATTGGGAGATGCCTGATTCAATCAATTGGGAACTACTATTAAAAGTGCTCTCTGAAAAAAAACGACAATTTGACTATGTTATTTTAGAAGGCATTCTGGCCTTTTCGAATGTACTAGTTGATACTCAATATGATTACCGTATTTATCTTGAACTTGATAAAAAATCCTTTTTACAAAGAAGATCAAAAGATCGGCGCTGGGGATTGGAACCTTATTGGTATCTAGATTACGTTTGGGAAGCGCACTTGGTGTATGGAAAAGTCACTCCAAATGAAATGCATTTGTTACCTCAAAAAAATAGAAATATCCCAGGCATATTAAAATCCTTGTTAAAACTAGTTCACGACTAATCCATGATTATTAGCCTCTAAACAACCCCTTTTTTGGAATTATCCATAGCTATATGAAATTGATCTATACATTATTATTGTCCTGCTTCACTGGAATTTTCTGCAGCGCACAAGGACTTAAGTCTGAAAATTTTGAATCTCTTGATTTTCGCTTCATTGGGCCTGAAGGAAACCGTGCCATCGCCATCGCTGGTGAACCTGGAAATCCGATGATCTCCTATATTGGCGCTGCCTCTGGCGGTTTATGGAAAACCACAGATGGTGGGGTAAGATGGGTCCCTATGACCGATTCATTAAATGTGTCCTCCATTGGATCCATCGCAATAGCCCCGTCAGATCCTAAACAGGTTTGGATTGGCACTGGGGAAACTTTTGTGATCCGTCCTGCCCATGCGATGGGGGACGGTATCTATTACTCACCTAACTCAGGAACATCTTGGGTTCGAATGGGACTTGAAAAAACAGGAAGAATTGGCAGGATCATTGTGCATCCTACAAACCCGGAAATTATTTATGCCGCTGCATTGGGACATACCTATGGGCCTCAAGAAGAAAGGGGAATCTATCGATCCAACAATGGCGGTAAAAGTTGGGAGCATGTTTTGTTTGTCGATGAAGGTACAGGTGCTTCGGACCTTGCCATGGATCCACAAAATCCCAATATCCTATATGCGGCTATGTGGTCGATCAATATCAATACCTGGGGTCTCAATAGTGGTGGGGAAGGCGGTGGTATTTATAAAAGTATCGACGGTGGGGATACCTGGACGCCCATGAGCTCCCATGGGCTCCCCGGTGGAAAAAACCGTCCAGTTGGAAAAACGGCCGTCGCAATTTCTTATAGCAATCCGAAAATAGTCTATGCCTTATTTGAAATCAATAGCCCTGAATTATGGGGTTCAAACAATAGCGGTGAAACTTGGACCTTGATGAGTCAAGACCATACCATGAACGAACGAGCCCCATATTATACAAGAATTGTGGTCGCCCCTGACAATCCCGATGAAATCTATTTCTTAAGTGTCCGATTTAGTAAATCCGAAGATGGCGGAAAAACTCTTATGAAAAGACCTCCAAGAGGTGGAGGAGACAACCATGACATGTGGATCGATCCTATCTTCCCGGATCGCATGATGGTGGCCCATGACGGCTGTGCCAGCATGAGCTTGAACAGAGGGCAATCTTTTGAGAATGTCGTATTGCCCATTGCCCAAATGTATCATGTGGCTGTCGATGATCAAGTTCCTTATTTTGTTTACGGGAACAGGCAAGATGGCTGGTCCTATCGAGGCCCAAGCAACAGTCTACAAGGATATATCCCTGTAGGGCTTTGGCAAGGTGTCGGGGGCTGTGAAAGTGGCTTTGCAAAACCAGACCCATTGGATCCCAATATTGTATGGTCCGGGTGCTACGATGGTGGTCTAGAACGTTATGACCGCCAAACAGGTTATGCGCGAGAAGTCCGCGTATGGCCGGAAGCCGGTTACGGTTGGACGCCTTCAGATTTAAAATACAGATGGCATTGGAATTTTCCCTTAAGTTTTTCACCTCACACTGCACACCGAGTGTATGTTGGCAGTCAATTCGTCCATAAAACTGATGATGACGGCCAAAGCTGGCAAGTGATCAGTCCGGATCTCACGCTTAATCTCAAGGATCATCAGCAAAACTCAGGAGGGGTAGCCATTGACAATCTTATGACCTTTGATGGGGCTACACTTTTTGCGATAGAAGAATCACCCTTAGAGCCTGGACTTATTTGGACGGGCAGCAACGATGGCCAAGTGCAAATCACACGAGATGGTGGTACAAATTGGATCAATGTGACTGAGAACATCGTTGATCTACCCCAATGGGGCACGATTGCCAGCATTCATCCTTCAATACATAAAAAAGGAACTGCCTACATCGCAGTTGATTTGCACCAAATGGGTAATTTCGGAACCTACCTCTACACCACTGAAGATTATGGAAATACTTGGAAATCAATTGCCGGAGATGTCGCACAAACCGTTCACAGTTTTGCCCATGTGCTCAAAGAAGATCCGATAAAACGCGGTATGCTCTATCTTGGTTTAGACAATAGCCTCTTAATTAGTACTGATAATGGTTTGCATTGGATGCCCCTAAAAAATAATTTGCCTCCAGCACCCATCTATTGGCTCGAAATTCAGCAAACTTTCGATGATCTTGTCGTGAGCACCTATGGACGTGGTTATTATATCTTGGACGACCTTGCTGCACTACGTCAATTTAATCCGGAACAAGAAAATGAAATTCAAGTATTTGATCCGCGTCAATCGTATCGCTTTAGTGTAAAAGAAAGCATCAAAACAGATGGCTTTAGTCATAATTCGGGTAGCAACCCTGCCTATGGCACTCCTATTAACTACTATCTTCCAGATACCTCTTACCAAGAAGTAATGATCCAGATTCAAAACGAAAATAATGAAATCATTCGCACCATTAAAGGCCCCAATAAAAAAGGAGTGAATCGCCTAATGTGGGACTTACGGTATGAACCTACTTTTAAGCCGCAATTGCGCACCCAGCCACCAGGTAGGCCTTGGGTACAACTCAATGGGGAAGGCTGGCGACCATTGGTGACTTGGGATCTTGATTTGAGAAGTGGTCAATTTGGTCCAAGAGTAGCTCCAGGAAATTACAAAGCCCTCATCAAGATTGATGATCAATTATTTACCAAAGAAATAGTAGTATTGAAAGATCCCAATGGAACTGGTAGTTTAGCAGATATACAAAAGCAAGTCGCTCTTTCACTCGCATTGCGTGATGCCATGAATTTGGCCGTAGAAATGATCAACAAAATCGAATTCATTAGAAATGAACTAGGGACCCTCCAAGAGGCCCTGGTCAAGAAAGCTGATTTGAAAGAAGCTGATCGACTAGTAGAAATTTCAACTCAAATCGCTGGGTCCCTGTATGACATCCACCTGACAGGTGCGCGTGAAGACGCGTTCAGATCCCCTATGAAATTGTATAGTCGCCTGAGTGCCTTGGCTAGTGACTTGAATGCTAGCGGTATTGATTTCAAGCCGACCAATCAGCAGGAAGAAGTTTATGATATTTTAAATAAGCGATTGCAAACAACCAAAATTCAGTTTGACCAGCTTATAGAAAATGATATTGCAACTTTCAATAAAAAACTTAATCAACTCAATATGCGTATTGATATTGAAAAAAGATTGATGAAAGCAATTAAATATCCGTAGGACAAAGATTAAATTACAGACTACTTGGCACAATAACCATTACATATATTCATGAATGAATCTCCCAAGCGCCGTTCGAATAAAAAAAAGAACAACCTTAAAAAGCTCAAGCTAACCAATGTTGACTTCGCGAAGATCAAAAGCGTTGAAGATCTACGCTTAGAATTAAATGATCGCGGTATCAACTTTGAAAATGAAGAGCTTGAATCTGAATATGATGATCAACTCAAGAAATTACAAATTGAGTTGATCAAACTGCAAGGCTGGATCATCAAAAATGAAAAAAGAGTTGTTATCATTTTTGAAGGGCGGGACGCCTCTGGAAAGGGGAGTGCAATTAAAAGATTTACAGAGCATCTCAATCCGAGAGCCATGAGGGTCATCGCATTGGCAAAACCCACGGAACTAGAAAAAAAGCAATGGTACTTTATGCGCTATATTAAGCAGTTACCAGACGCAGGAGAAATCGTCTTTTTCGATCGTAGTTGGTACAATAGAGCTGTCGTAGAACCAGTAATGGAGTTTTGCACTACGGCTCAATACGAATTATTCATGCGTCAAGTATCAGAATTTGAACATATGCTATTCGAAGATGGTGTTATATTGATCAAATTTTGGTTTTCCGTTTCTAAGGAAGAGCAGAATAAACGATTTTCTGGACGTTTAGAGAATCCCCTTAAAACATGGAAATTTAGCCCTGTAGATGAGCTGGGACAATCCATGTGGAAAAAATACACCTATTACAAAGAGCAAATGTTCAGCAAAACACACAACTCTTTTAGCCCTTGGATTATAGTGAAAACGGACGATAAAAAAATAGCCCGCATAGAAAGTATCAGGCATTTGCTGACCTCTTTTGAATACGAGGGTAAAGAAGATGCCTCTGTGCGAATACTACCTGATCCAAATGTGATCATGCGCTTTCATCATTCTCTTTATCATATAGATTAAAATATGGAAAAAACAAATTTTAGCGCTCAGGACCTAGCCATCCTTAATAGCAAAAAAGCCCTCAAAATGATGCTCGGCTCAGGTGATAAATTTTCTCCAGAAAAAACCCTCCGGTCCATCAAATATGAAAATGAACTCGAACGACTTCAAATCAGACTAATTGAATTGCAAAATTGGGTAATCGAACAAAAAAAAAGAGTTTGTATTTTATTTGAAGGTCGCGATGCCGCTGGAAAAGGAGGTGCGATCCGACGGATCACCAATTATCTTAATCCTAGATTTTATCAAGTATATGCCCTCCCTCAGCCGAGCGCAACTGAATTAGGACAATGGTATTTTCAAAGATATGTAAACAAACTCCCTAATCCTTCAGAGATTGTTTTGTTTGATCGAAGCTGGTACAATAGAGCCGTAGTAGAGCCTGTCAATGATTTTTGCACCCATGAAGAATATGAGCGATTCATGCAGGAGGTTAATTATTTTGAAGATATGTTAACCAATGATGGAATCATACTGATAAAAATTTATATCTCAATCACCAAAGAAGAGCAGCAAGCACGTTTTGACGAAATGGAAAGTAATCCACTCAAGCGCTGGAAAATAACTGCTGTTGACTTAGAGGCACAAGCACTTTGGGATCAATATACGGATTACAAAAAAACCATGTTCTTAAAGACAAACACCGAAAAAAACCCTTGGATTATCATTGATGCGAATCGCAAAGCCAAGGCAAGGATTGAAATAATCAAAACTATTTTAGAAAAAGTTCCTTTTGAAAATTAAATGAAATTTAGACTTATTGTACTCGCCATTACTATCCAATCAGCGTTTTCCGTTTGGTCCCAGGCAGTCGAATATCAGGTATCGTTTGAGGATGCTGTGCATCATGTTGCAGCAGTCCAAGTCGCTTTTTCAGGTCTTGATAATCAACCCTTAATTGTGAAAATGAGCCGAACGTCCCCTGGCCGATATGCGTTACATGAATTTGCGAAAAACGTTTATAATGTTACGGCTGTAAACGAAATAGGGGAATCCTTGGCAATCACACAAACGGATCCCTCCGAATGGGAAATTGCCCAGCACAATGGCTATGCAAAAGTATCCTATAAGCTTTTTGCAAATAAAGGCGATGGTACTTATGCTCAGATTGATGAAACCCATGCGCATCTCAATGTCCCGGCTGTATTCATGTATGCCCCCTCCTTGGAACAAAGGGCGCATCATGTCCGCTTTGAGCTACGCGAGGATCTCCAATGGAAAGTCGCCACCCAACTTCAACAAGCAAGTAAAGACTTGTTTATCGCACCCAATCTATATTATTTCATGGATAGCCCAATAGAAATAAGTAATTATCAGGTCAAGGAATTTACATGTAAATCGAACCGTAAAAAGTATAAAATAAAATTCGTACTTCATGGCGCCGCGGATCCCGATGAATTTAACGCCTATTTTGAGGATATTCAAGCGATTGTAAAGGAGGAATCGGCAGTTTTCGGAGAATTGCCTAATTATGACTTCGAAACTTATACATTTTTGGCTTGCTATATTCCCAACGCAACCGGAGATGGCATGGAGCATCGTAATTCTACCATACTCACGAGTTCAGAAAATTTACACGCAGGCAGATACAACCATATTGGAACGGCCGCACATGAGTTTTTCCATGCCTGGAATGTAGAGCGCATCAGACCAGAATCTTTGGAGCCCTTCAATTTTGAAGAGACAAATATGTCTGGTGAATTATGGTTTGCAGAAGGTTTTACAAGCTACTATGCACAACTTATACTGTGTAGGGCAGGGATTATCTCCCCAAAAGTCTATGTAAAAAATATTGCCAATAGTCTTAATCAAGTATGGAATGCACCAGGATTAATGTACCGTACCCCAATTGAAATGAGTTATTATGCCCCCTTCGTAGATGCCGCTGCCTCCATCGATCCTACCAATCGAGTCAATAATTTTGTCTCGTACTATACCTACGGTAGTGTATTGGGATTGGCACTAGATTTATCACTTCGGGATTTGCGTCCTGATCTCAGTCTAGATGGATTCATGCGGCTTTTTTGGCACGTTTACGGGACAAATGAAAGACCCTACACCATAACTGACCTTATGCTAACACTATCCGAATACGCTAGCGAGCCATTTGCCAACTTTTTCTTCAATGAATATGTCTATCGTAGCAACATGCCCGATTATAAAAGGCTTCTTGCGGGCATGGGAGTCAATTTACAGTTAAGAAATACTGCCACGCCCTATTTTGGTGCATCCGTATATCAGAATCAAGAAGGTCTTTTCGTTATCTGGTCTAATCCATTGGAGGGCGCCGCTAGCTACATGAGTAAACTGGCCTTCGGTGATGTAATCACCTCTATCAATGGAATAAAAATATCCGTAAATAGTAACTTTGACGATTTTATAGCTGCCAATTTTAGTGTCGGTCAATCTGTGGAAATCGTTTATGATAGATTTGGCAAAAGCCATACTACCCAATTGACATTTGGAAACGATTCTAGTAATTATACTGAATTGATCGAAAACGTCACCGCTGATATTCAAATGAATCGGGAAAATTGGCTAGAATCAAAAGTCTCGAAATGAATAGCATATCTCAAGAGCTCATCCAACGTTGTCACGATTATTTTGAAGAAAATAGAAACAAAATTCTTATCTGTCTTTCTGAATTAAAAGAAGAAGATATCTGGAAGCGTCCCAATGAATCTTCAAACGCCATAGGTAACCAAATGTTACATTTATGTGGGAATATTCGTCAATATGTCATTTCCTCTCTGGGAAGGCAGCAAGATCTTCGCCAAAGAGCTCTCGAATTCTCAACAAAAGAAGGTCATTCAAAAAAGGAAATTACCACGTTATTTGCTGATACTGTTCAAGAAGCAAAAATGATTATTCTAAATCTGGAGGAACAAGAACTTAACCGCGTGCGTCCGGTTCAAACCTATGTGCAGTCAGGCGTCCATGTTTTGATTCATGTTACCGAACATTTCTCCTACCATACAGGACAGATTGTCTTTTGGACCAAACAGCTCATCGATAAAGACTTGGGTTTTTATACTGGATTAGATTTAAATAAAAGAGACCAATAAATAGTAATGCTGATTAAAGTGCCCTTTGACTGATTACGCTAGTGTCCGACAACTAAACTTGACTTAGACCTACCAGTAAAGACTACATCTGTTATTACTTTAACAATACATTTTTCCAAATGCTTCGATTATTTTAAGCAATCATGTTTACTGCTTCTCACGTCAGAAATTTTATTTGCTCACTTTTTAACGAAAAAAACATAAGAAAAACCTCATTTAGGCCTATTTTACGATTTCTTGACGAATTGTAAGCATTTGATACTTCTATTCGTAAATATTTATTCTTTTTGTCAAAAAATAATCGTATGATCACTTGGAATGAAGTCATAAAGTACGCCACTTCAGGCAATTTACTCCCTGAAAAAAGGGTTCAAAGAACTAAGCAAGAATGGCAAGAACTACTAACACCTTCGCAATATAAAATCACGCGAATGAAGGGGACAGAGGCTGCCGGTTCTGGAGATTTGTGTTATGCACATGAAGCCGGACTTTACACCTGTGCTTGTTGTGATACCCCTCTTTTTGATTCGACAATTAAATTTGAATCCGGTACGGGTTGGCCTAGTTTCACGCAACCAGTAGCACTTAATGCGGTAAAATATGAAAAAGACACTGCTTATGGTGTGGTGCGAGTAGAAGTAATGTGTAATGTCTGTGATGGCCATCTTGGTCATGTTTTTCCAGATGGTCCAGCACCGAGCGGCCTTCGCTACTGTATCAACTCCGCATCCATTAAATTAAAAAAAACTTAAATATGAGCAAGGGAATTACCACACTAGGAGGTGGCTGCTTTTGGTGCTTGGAGGCTGTCATGCAGCGTCTTAAAGGTGTAAAACAAGTCGCTTCAGGCTACGCCGGAGGAACCGTACCTGGACATCCGACCTATAAGGAAGTTTGTTCAGGTCTAACCGGTCATGCTGAGGTAGTACAAGTGACTTTCGATCCTAATCATATCAGCTATCGGGATTTATTGATGATCTTTATGACTACCCATGACCCCACGCAACTAAATGGTCAAGGAGCAGACCTCGGTACCCAATATCGATCGGTCATTTTCTATCATTCTGAAGAGCAAAAATTAACTGCATTAGATGTTTTTAAAGAATTGAAAGCCTATTTTAATGATCTCATTGTAACCCAAATTGCGCCGGCTACCACTTTTTATGCCGCCGACGCCTACCATCACAACTATTATAATCAAAACAATCAGCAAGGCTACTGCCAAGCGGTCATTCAACCTAAATTAGGCAAGTTGAGAGCCTTATATGCCGATCGTCTTAAATCTTAAAATTCCTCTGAATCAAAAATGAAACTTATTCTTTGTTCAATTTTGCTAGGTGCCACTTTACTATTAAATAGTTCTTTAATGGGTCAAAAGCTACGTGTTCTTGACAAAACCAATTTACGAGCAATTGAAAATGTTGTCATTGAAAACAAAAATGGAATTAGTCTAAAAACAAATAGTAATGGAGTTGTTGATTTAACTACTTTTAATAAAACTGAGGAACTGTGGCTTGTTCATCCCGACTACCAAATTCAAGTCTATAGTCACGATCAACTTGCGGCATTGAATTTTGTGATATACCTACTAGAAAATTCATATTCTTTAAATGAAGTAGTGGTTTCCGCCAATAAGTTCAATGAAAAATTAACCTCAGTTGGCCAATTAATCCATGTCGTCAATGCCAAAGAACTGGCTTTTTTAAATCAGCAAACCACACCTGATATGCTACAGAGTACGGGTAGTGTATTTGTTCAAAAAAGCCAAATGGGTGGCGGCAGTCCGGTCATCCGGGGTTTTGAAACTAACAAAGTACTTATGGTGGTCGACGGCGTACGCATGAACAATGCCATTTATAGAGGGGGGCATCTTCAAAATTCAATCACATTGGACAATAGTATGCTCGATCGCGTTGAAATTATTTTGGGTCCAGGGTCCGTGGTGTATGGTAGCGATGCGCTGGGAGGCGTCATGCATTTTTCAAGCAAAAAAGCCAAGCTATCAAGTAATGACACACTGCAAGTACGCAGCAATGCCTTCATGCGATTTTCTACTGCAAATAATGAAAAAACAGGTCACTTTGATATTAATTTTGGTCTAAAAAAATTTGCTTCAATAACCAGTCTTACCTATGCCGATTTTGGAGACTTGAGGCAAGGGGACTCGAGAAGTGACGAATATCCTAACTTTGGTCTACGCGATTTTTATGTAATTCGTGAAGGCGATACCGATCTTGAAATCGAAAATACATCACCAAATATTCAAAAACAATCAGGATATCGGCAGTACGATTTTTTACAGAAATTTCATTTTCAACAAAATGAATTTCTTTCACATAGTCTCAACTTACAATACTCGATATCGAGCGATATACCCAGATATGATCGGTTAACACAGGTTCAAAATGAAGCTCCAAAATATGCCCAATGGTATTATGGACCTCAGAAAAGATTGTTCAGCGCCTATACCCTATCTTTGACTAAGGCCTACAAATTATATGATCAGGCCAAAATTATTCTAGGGTATCAAAATATTGAGGAAAGTAGAAACGATCGAAGATTTAATACTGAGTTTTTAAACCATCGGATTGAAAAACTTGATATTTATACACTCAATGCTGATTTTGAAAAAATAATCAATAGGCATACGCTCAGATATGGTTTGGATTTTTGGTATAATGATGTCAGTTCTTCGGCCAATAAAGAAAATATATTAACAGGTAAAAGTGGCCCATTAGATACCAGATATCCAGATGGCGGATCTATCATGCAAAGTTATGCCGCCTACTTTACGCATTCTTTTGCCCTTAATGACCGCTGGATCATCAATGAAGGTATCCGACTAAACTACGTAGCCCTTTCTGCACAATTTGATGATAAAACGTTTTTTCCGTTCTACTTTGATGAAGTAACCCAGAACAATACCGCACTAAATGGAAACATAAGTGTTATTTATAACCCCGGCAATAACTGGAGACTAATGGCAGTGGGTTCTAGTGGATTTAGAGCTCCAAACGTAGATGACCTAAGTAAAGTTTTTGAATCTGCTCTAGGAGAAGTAATCGTTCCTAATCCCAATATTGGTCCAGAATATACTTATAACGTAGAAATTGGAATCAGCAAAAAACTAATTGACAAGATTCATGTCGGCGTTAATGCGTATTATACTTGGTATCAAAATGCCATAACCACTCAATCCGGCACTTTCAATGGCTTAGATAGCATTCTCTATAATGGAGAACTAAGTAGGGTGTTGACAAATATAAATGCCAACGACGCCTATTTACTCGGCTATAGCGGCTATGTGAATGCGGATCTTTCCAATGTTTTTTTCATAACGAATTCAATCAATTATACCTATGGTCGATTAAATTCTGCAAACGGTGATTACCCATTGGATCACATCTCACCCTTGTTTGGTCGAACCAGTCTCAACGTTCAACTCAATAAATTTAAAGGAGCATTCTTTGTGGTATACAATGGCGCTAAAAAATCCAAGGATTATAATCTTCTCGGAGAAGATAATGAAGCTTATTCAGTTGACCCCATAAATGGGTATACACCGGCATGGATGACTTTTAATTTGAATGGGGCCTATCAGTTAAATTCAAAACTGCAATTCCAATTGGGAATAGAAAACCTATTGGACAAGAACTACAGGCCTTTTGCTTCCAATATCAGTGCCTCAGGACGTAATTTTTCTTTTACCCTTCGAGGTTCCTTTTAAAATAGAAAAGAAGAATTATAATATTGATTTTGACCGCTGTTTTAGCTGTCAATGCAATCATAAATTGGACAATTCCCAACCCTTTCGATAAGGCTTTGTTACAAATTGATTGGCCTCTTCTAGGTTGGTGATTTTCATATTAACACCATCCCAATACAATTTTTTTCGTCCAAAATATTCTTTCCTCCCCAAAGCGTTCTCTCTTCTCAGTTGATGGCTTCGAATAGCCAAATTGCCCATTAGCACCGTTTCAGTGAAAGGCCCCGCGTAATCAAAAGAAGCCGTGAGCGCCTTGTGTTCAGCAGATCCGTGACCAGCCTTACAAGCTTCCGTCCACGCTTGGTTATGATTCAAATCCAAATTGTCCTGAAAGCTCGTATCAAAAAGCAACGGTTCTCTCCCTTTTTTAAATAATCTGGGATTGTTACCGTAAGTGTCACAGGTAATTACTCCGTTCGCACCAATCATAAAAACTCCACTGGAATCCGGCACAAATGTTGCCGCAAGTTCCTCGGGAATGGCCGGCTGAAGTCCACCATCAGTCCACTCAAATACCACACCATTGGGGTTGTTTTTATCCGCTGGGAAATCAATAGTCACTTTAGCTGCCAAAGGGCACGCCTCAGGCGTATACTCTGGCATCCACATTTCTTTGTATACATCCACCACACTACATTGAACTCCAGAAGGGTATCCCAACTGCAGCGCTTTATAAGGTGCGTCAAACAAATGGCAGCCCATATCTCCCAATGAACCTGTTCCATATTCCCAAAAACCCCTCCAATTGAAAGGATGTAATCCTGGGGTAAAGGGCCTTTTGGTTGCGGGACCCAACCATAAATCCCAGTTCAATTTTTCAGGTTTTTCAATTTCATTGGCCAATGGCATCTGGATGCCTTGAGGCCATACAGGTCGATTCGTCCAAACTTGAACTTTTTCAATCCTTCCAATTTCTTGATCTTTGACCCATTGTTTCAATAGAATCACTCCTTCATTGGATCCTCCTTGATTACCCATTTGCGTGACAATCTTATATTTTTCTGCAGTTTGAGTGAGTAGACGTGCCTCTGAGATGGTATGTGTTAATGGTTTTTGCACATATACATGCTTACCCCGAAGCATCGCATTTTGCGCAATTAAGGCGTGGGTATGATCTGGGGTGCCAATGGTGACTGCATCAATGTCCAATTCCTTGTCAAGCATCTCTCGATAATCATAATAGAAGGGTGCCTTGCTGTGATCTTTGATCGCTTGGGCAGCTCTCTCAGGATCCACATCGCAAAGGGCGACAATTCGATTCTTACCACCATTGAAAGCATTTTTTAAATCGGAACCTCCTTTTCCACCGGAACCGATGGCCGCAATGGCTAGCTGGTCACTCGGCGCTGTGAACCCCGGTCCCCCAAGGACATGCCTCGGTACGATAAAAAAACCTGCTCCTGCGGCGGCACTTTTCACGATAAAGTCCCTTCTTGATTTTTTGATTGCCATATTAATTCGGATTTTTAACTATAATCATACAATCTAACCTATTATTGTTTGACCTAAAACATCTCTATCAAAAAAAATTATAAGCGGTAATCATTTAATTTAAATAACGATTGAATATTCTTCAACGCTTTCAAATACACTAAATCCATACTTGTGGTGCAGATGAATCTTAGAGCTAAACGATCAATGCTTTATAAAATAAACCTGTAGGTGGCCTTGATTAAAAAAGTATTGTTGAGTTGCTGATCAAAGATTTGATGTTGCAGACTCTGGCCCAGCTCACTCATTGGATCATCTAACCCGGTAATTCCTTGAGACCAGACAAAATACAGTTCAGATCCAGCCACATACTCCCATCTTACCACCAAATTTGACCTATATTGGACATATGAAAAGTCAGGATTCTCAAATGAAAAATCAGCCGTCCCATCTTCATCCTGATCAATAGAGAAAACACCATCACTGATGCTGATCTGCTGGTCCGAATAAAGCTGAATACGCTCATCTAATTTTTCAACACTTGCCTCTTTTACATAATTAAAATCATCATAAACACCCCTTGAGATGAACGGTTGTCCATAATATTGCAATGTTAGATTTGGATTGATATTGTAATTGACCCTTAAAGATGTGGACCACGTCACCTGATCGATGGCTGCCAAGATATAAAAGTTCTTATTGAGAAAATTTCCTTGGGTTACATACTGGGTCTTACTTGGGGCGTTTCTGTATGAGGTTTCTAAAGATAGTCTCAAAGCATTAGTAGGCTGATATCCCATTGAGATGGAATAGCTGGTAAATGAAAAATTATCTTCCTTAGCTTGACTTTTCCCTATCCTTACATTCACATTATATCGTTTCCTTCGATCACTTCCTGCTGACAGAAAAATCCCGTTTTCCTCTGAAAAACGCCATCTTGGGCCTCCACGCAAATAGGTATTGATATTGATCAGCGGTTTGTGAATCATGCGTATATTGGCCTCCCAATTATTCTTAAAATTCACGTTGCCATTGAGGTCAAATTGTAATCGATTCAAATTCCCCTCAAAATCATACGTCGTAAATTGGCCAAAGCCTAAAGAAGCACCTCTATACCAGTCTGTTGGTGTTAAAAATTGGCCTTTTAAATCCAAATATTGACGAATTTCATCTGCTTGACGTAAAAACCCAACATCATTGAGTTCTAGTTCTGGGGAACGCCAAATAAATCCCCCACTGTACAGCCATACGCCTGTTGCTTTACCTATTTCCAATTTACCTCCTGAACCCGTCAGCATTGTACGACTTGTATCTACCGCTACATGTGAAGCATCTAAGCGATTAAAAAGATGGGTAATATCAGATTGGGTAGCAGTAATGGCTTCTTTAGATCCCTGAACATTGCTGACTACAAAATTTCCTGCGAGATAGTATTTCCTATCCTGCCAATTGTGCTTAAAATCTACACCTCCTGAATAGGCTGCCTCTCGTAAATATTGAAAATTGCTTCCCGTTCCCAAATCCCGATGGGTGGCTGTGATCATGGCACCGACATAAGACATCCTATTATTAAAATCTTTTTGTGCGCGGCCAACCAAGTAATTGGTCATGGGCTCAACCTGTTGTTTAGATTCCTCGCCATTGTCAATGATTTTGGCAAACATGTCAGCCGTGACCGTCTCTAACAATCCCAAAGACCATCCGTTTTTGGTTTTTCCAGAAAGTCTTGCCGCTCCTAAAATAGTCGTATTATTAGGTTGATCTACATAGGCACCCGCAGCCACTGACGCGGATCCCTGAGGACTTCTTCCTATCTGCCTACTGTAGAATAAATTATCAGCGCCATTGGCAAATTGGAAATCAAAAATATTTTTATTTTCTACAAAAAAGGGGCGTCTTTCGTTAAAAAATATTTGAAATCCATCCAACGCAATGGCTCCAGGATCGGCCTCCACCTGTCCGAAATCCGGATTGATGGTAAGGTCTAGGGTCAAATCATTGGTTACCCCAATCTTGGCATCAATACCTCCATTTAAGTTCATTTCTCTCCCTTCTTTAAATGGATTGCCCGCCTCACGCGCGTAGGTATCATATTGAGCAACCACAAACGGTTGTATTTCCAACTGATGCTGGGCCTTTAAGTGCTTAAGTCCTTTAAGCGTTCCAGATTCACTAATCCAGCCTGCACTGTTTTGTGGAATCCGATCCCATACTGACATCTCTTGTTCTCTAAATAAATTTCTTGCCACTTGTAATCCCCATAATTGCTCCACTGATTTTCCGAATTTCAATTGGCTAAATGGGATTTTCATTTCTGCATTCCACCCTAGTGTATCAATGGTCGTGGCTACATACCAAATAGGATTCCAACTTTGATCATCATTATTTCCATTTTCCGTAACAAAGGCATCACCTTTAACGCCGGACGCACTCACGGTAAAGACGAACGCCGTTCTCTTGTCAAAATAACTATCAAAACCAATGGCTACCCAATCCCCTTGGGTATTGTCTCTTCTAGATAGTCTCTTGACAATCTTATCAGGTAATGAATCAAGACATTGAATGGCTATGTACAGAAAATTGTCATCATAAACCAACTTAAATCGAGTGGGCTGGGCTGGTGCTGTATTTTCACTGGGTCCTGCCTCCACAAAATTCCCTTCCCAAGCAACTTTATCCCAAAGCGGTTCATTGAACCGACCATCAATTTCTGGGACTTCGAGGCCATTTATAGCATGAGTCACGTAGCTTCTTTTGTCTTGAAAAGCCTCTTGTGCCGAAACAGTAAATATCAAGAAGAGTAAACTAGATGCAATGAATTTCCGCATGATTAAGGCTGCCGTCAATTGTTACGCTATAAGGACGTAATGAACCCCCAACAGGTTGCCTGAAATTTTGATAATTTTAAAAGTACCCAAACAAAATCACCCCTCAAGGGCTGTTTCTACGGTCTTGAGAGATGATGGAAAAAACCATTTTATCTCTTTCTTAACCTTGCTTTTTTACAACTCCCAGCCAGACCTATAGATGCGTCCTACAAATTGATTGGCTTCTTCAAGATTGGTGATCCTCATATTTTCACCATCCCAAAGTAGTTTTTTACGGGCATAAAACTCCGATCGACCATTCACGTCTTCCCTCTGCAACAGGTAACTCCTGATGGCCAAATTACCCATTAAAACGGTTTCCGTCATAGGGCCTGCATAGTCAAAAGAAGAAGTAAGAGCTTTGTGCTCGGAACTATTAAATCCAGCTTTACAAGCATCAACCCACATACGCTGGTGACCATATTCTGGCTCATCATTTGGCTCTACTTCAGGGCCAAATTCTGTGGTCCCGTCATTTAAGTAGAGCTTCGGTGTCAATGGCGAACTGTCATTGATATTCGTGGAAATAATTCCTTTTTCTCCGATCATCAATACCCCATTCTGACTTCCAGGTCCTCCTATGTCTGAATTGGCTGGAATGATTTCAGGATGTGGGGGCCTGATTCCTCCATCGCTCCAAGTCAATTCGATGGGAGATTTACTTTTTTCAGTCGCGCCAAAATGTAAGGTAATCATCGAGGAGGGGGGACAGCCCTCCGGAAGGTAGTCTGGAACCCACATTTGAGAATAAACACTGCCTATACTACACTCTGCATCCTTAGGGTACTTCAATCCAAGAGTTCTAAAAGGAATGTCAATCAAGTGGCATCCCACATCACCAAGCGCTCCCGTTCCATAATCCCACCATCCTCTCCAATTGAAGGGGTGAAGGTTGGGGGTGTAAGGTTTTAATGGCGCTGGTCCTAACCACAAATCCCAATTCAAAGCACTAGGCTTTGAAGCCGGATCGGGTGAAGGCATCTGAATGCCCTGTGGCCAAACAGGTCTGTTGGTCCACACCTGAACCTTTGAGATTTTTCCAATAACTCCTGAATCGACCCATTTCTGAACCAATTGTAACAATGGATTAGATCCCCCTTGATTTCCCATTTGTGTGACGACTTGCTGTTTGCGCGCCATTTCTGTGAGCATTCTAGCTTCTCTGATATTGTGGGTAATAGGCTTTTGGACATAAACATGCTTACCACGCTCCATGGCATAAACGGCCGCCGAACCATGTACATGATCTGGGGTTGAAATAGTCACTGCATCAAGGTCCTTTTCCTTGTCCAGCATTTCTCTAAAATCTGCATACAACTTTGCCTTTGGAAACCGCTTAATAGTTTCCGACGCAGTCCCCGAAAAATCAACATCACAAAGTGCACTGATCCTTTCACGTCCATTTACAGAAGCATTTCGAATGTCACTAGCGCCTTTGCCGCCAGCGCCTATGGCTGCTATATTTAACTGGTCACTCGGGGCGGTAAAGCCGACCCCTCCCAAAACATGGCGGGGTACAATAGTAATAGCAGAAAGCACTAATCCATTTTTAATGAATTCTCTCCGCGCTTCAGAAGTTGATTTTTTCTTTTTCATTTTATATAAATCTCCCAAAAAGATAAACGAAAAAAATATCCTTTAAAAATTATGATACACGAATGGTCTGAATTGTATAAAGAAGGGGAGAAGGTAAAGACCAATAAATTCAGAAAACAGACTCACGTATTTATTGGTCTTTTATTTAAAAATTATGCTTATTTTCCATTCTGAATAGGCTCCGTGTCTGGCATTAACTTATTTAGGACAAAATAAACGGGACAAAATTTAGTAAAAGGGCTAGCAATTTGCAAGGCGGCAACAGCAAGGGCAATCCAGATAAAATCTAATTGGATGGTCATTGCCAATAACGCGCTAGACATATATAATACACCAACGATACCGTCGTGGTATCGTACTTTGAGAACGTCTCGATTTGAATTCATGGTTTGATTTAGGTTAAATAAATAACAATAAATCTACTAAAATTGACATCGAAATCAAATACTCAAGGTTGTTTAATTAATTCAGTATGATCCTGCCTCTACCAATTGAGAGGAACTCCTCTAGCTCCATTTTTTTAAGTATTCTTGAAATAACCACTCGAGTAGTTCCCAACTCTTGAGCAATAGATTGATGGGTTCCTTGAATTACATTAGAATTTAAATGCTCTCGCTTCTTTAGCAAATAGCTTCTTATCCGTTCTTCCAGATTATTGAAACTCTTATCTTTCAAACTTTCAATCAGCAGCTCATATTTATGGATATACGTGCCTATCATAAACTTGTGCCATGACTGGTATTTGAATTACCACTCATTCATGAGTTTTTGCGGGATCAGCAATAGTTTAGAATCCTTTTCTGCCAATGCGAAAACTTTGCTTTTGTTATCGCCAAAAAGAGTAAAATAGGAAAACATACAGGCTTCCTTTTCTTTCACATAATATAAAGTAATTTCCCGATCTTTTTGATCGTCTTTGTGAAACACTCTGACAGATCCCGAAATCAGCATAGGGATATAGTCCATTTGATCTCCTTCTTTGACGATCATGGTGCCGCAAGTAACCTCCATTGTTTGCGATTTGCATTTCATCTCTTCCAGAAGTTCTTGCTCTAAGGGCAAATCAAAAAAATTATCCATATTTCGTTAATTTTTAATCAAAAATAAAATAAGATATACTAAAATACATCTGCAAATGTCCATTTGTGTAGAAAAGAACCCTATTTATATAAACGCTTCAAAAAGTAAGCTATGGCTACCACCGAAAGGAGGAGTGCAATGCCTCCAAAAGCAACGGTCAAGGTCATCCAAGCCGCTATATACCCCAAAAGAGCCGGCCCCATCAATTGGCCGGCATACCCAAAGGAAGTGATGGCGGGCATTGCAATCGCAGCCGGAACATTTATAAGCCGTCCCCCTTCGCTAAAAAAAATAGGCACCAAATTAGCCACGCCAATTCCGATCAATGCAAACCCACATAAAGAGAGGGATAAGTAAGGAGTCAGGGTTGTTAAAAACCCTATGGCGGCCAACGAACTTCCATAAATGACTACTTTCTCTGGATGGTAACGTGCGACGAGTCGATCTCCCATCAGACGCATAATGGCCATCGCAACAGAGAAGGTAGCAAAACCCAATCCAGCCCATTCCTTATCTACACCTTGGTATTCATTGAGCAATATAGATCCCCAATCCAAAATTGCACCTTCTGACATAAAGACCATAAAACACATAACACCCAAAAAAAAAACTCGCTTGTTCAACCATTGAAAGGAGCCTTTGACTTTTATCGAATGTGCCTCATTAAAGGATGCCTTGATTTGATTTTCATTCTCTTCGGTCAACAAATGCCCATATTGTTTAAAAACTACAGTCATCAATAAAATAGAAATACCAAATACCGCTGCAATAGGCGAAAATCCAGTTTTTATGAAAAATCCAAGGGATAACGCCCCCAATAAACCACCGACACTAAACCACCCATGCAAAGAAGACATAATAGGTCTTTCATACGCATTTTGAACATTTGCCCCATGAGTGTTCATGGCGACATCCATGCCTCCCAAAGCACCACCAAAAACCAATAAATTAATGCCAAGTGCGTATTCACTAGTCATTATCGATAATAATGGTAGCGCACAGGAGATCACCAGCACAAATAAAAATATCGTTTTTCTACTCCCTAATCGCTGAATAAAAATTCCTGTAATAGGCATTGTGAGCATCGCACCCACTCCAAGCAACAACATCAACATTCCCAATCTTGCATCATTTAGATGTAGTCTTTCTTTCACAAATGGAACCATTATTGCCCAGGTCGAAAGTGCTATCCCACAAATTAAAAATATATATTGTGTGGCGCTTTTAGCCTTAATCAAATTATCGGCATGATTCATCCCCATTTATCTTTGTTGTATAAATTTAACCATGTCAAGAAAGTCTAAAACCAAAAAACGCAATGAATCATTTATTAACTAATCAATAAACCTTTTTACTGAAACTTTATGGTCAAAGTAGACGCAGCGGGCACCTCTATTGGAACCCATTTATTAAAAACCTCAACGGCTACTGTCTGATCAACCATTTGCTCATTTTGAATTAGTAGAACCACCGTACCATCCGTATTCTGAAACGCGACCTGTTGCAAAGAACCTGTGAGCTCCGACTTGATGCGATGGGCACCCGGCCTCACCCACTTTGACAAGTGTCCTACCACATAATAAGCAGTATTTTTCAGGTGTTGGTCACCCTCAATAGTCAAAGCACCCAAACAACTCGTGCATCCACCTCGATCTGTATGGGGTTTCAGATCCACACCATTGACCAAGTTCCATTCCAACACTATTTTAGCATAGTGGGTCGGAGCACCAATCATCAGATTTGAAACATGCCAAGTGAAATCTTCTTTGAAATTACCTGGTGCGCCCATCCACTGCTCGGTAAAATAAAGACCCTTGTCTGGAAATGCATGGTGTACCTTGGACAATTCATCTATGGTGCCGCCATATAAATGAAAGGCAGCACCCGTGATATATTGACTAGCTACTGAATCTGCCAAAATAGAGAGGGGATAATCAATCCTATCCGCGTTATGATCATAGATAATCAATTGAGTCGTCATCCGTTCCTTTGCCAGTAAGGGACCAAGGTTGTCTCTGATAAATAAGGCCTGCTCCTCCGCTGGCATGAACATACTAGGATTATTCCCAGGATGCAAAGGTTCATTTTGTATGGTCAGCGCTTTAATGAATATCCCTTCGGCTTGCATGTACTCCAAATACTTAACCAAATAGTGGGCGTATACTGAATAATATTTTTTGCCCAAACTGCCTCCTCTGGAATCGAATAGGGTTTTCATCCAACTTGGGGCCGACCAGGGTGAAGCCATTAATCCTATGTCAGGATTGATGCTTAGGATCTCTTTGAGCAATGGCACCATATAGACCGTATCGAAGGCCAAAGTAAATCCAGTCAACCCCAAATCTTCCGCCCCTTCAGGCAGGTCTAAATAGGTCCAGGGAGTTGCGTCTAAATCAGAAGCTCCCAAACTGATCCTGAGATAACTAATCCCAATTCCTTCAGCCCCGAATCCAAAAAGATCAATCAAAAGTGTTTTTCGCGCAGATGCATTCATGTGCATCAAGTGTTGGGCACTCCCTCCTGTGAGGGTAAAACCAAAACCATCCATGACCTGATATGCTATAGAAGGTCGGATCCAAAGTGTGTCAATAGCTGAAGAGGGCGTTGATTGGGCCTTCGATAGCAATGAATATTCGAGTAATTTTTTACCATCATGAGTAGTTAATAATTTTTCTATTTTCGGCAAATTTGGCGCACAAGAAAACAGCAAGATACTTCCCAATAGATATAATGACGTTGAAAATTTAAGCATATAGGCCTTGAATCATTTGAGTGGTCGTTCTCCTTTTAGTTTTATTAACCCGTTAAGGTGTTTATCAAAGTTAGCTATTTCAAGCTACTATAAATAATGAAAAACGTCCTTAAATTTAGCCGTTAACCGCGGCGTAATCATGAAGATAAAAAGTTAAATTACACAAATGAATCCCTTAAAAGAAAAATACGTAGCTGGCATAATTTTGATTAAGTCCTTCAATTCAAAACAGCAAGCGCCTTCTATATAAATTTTTGAATATCATGAAAAAAGCAATCCTTATCATCGCCACAACGATCCTATTAATTAGCATGATCGAGGTGATCAAGATTCTGTTTACCGCCGGTACTTTTAAAACTATTAATCCTCATTTCGAGGGTACGCTATCCCCACAAACACTACCCATAGCCGGGCCCGAAGACATTACCATAGATCCCGCATCTGGTATCGCATTTATTTCGGTCGATGATCGGAGAACCAATCAAAATACCCCCAATAAAATTAATGGCGCCATCCTCGTGATGGATATGACCCATTCATCACCTACTTTGCGAAATGTCACCCCTCCCACTTTGACTGACTTTCATCCCCATGGCATTTCCCTTTGGACTTCTTCGGAAGGTAAGGTCTATTTATTTGCTATTAATCATAGACAAAAAATTTACCAACATGCGGTTGAACGCTTTGAATGGAAAGATGATCAGTTGATTCACTTGGAAAGTATTATCGATATGACGCATATGACAAGTCCCAATGATCTCGTTGCCATTGGTGAGCGTTCCTTCTATGTGACGAACGATCATTATTACCCTCAGCCAGGTCTCGCTAGGTTATTGGAAGAATACCTACAACGTGCCATAGGGTTTGTCAACTTCTATGATGGGCAATCCTTTAAAAAAGTTGCCGAAGATATTGCCTATCCAAATGGCATAAATAGTTCGGCTGACAGATCCCAGATCTATGTAGCCTCCACGACGGGTCGTAACCTATTGATTTACGACCGCCTTCCCGATCATTCTTTGGTTTACAAAAATCAAATTGATCTGGAAACAGGTGTCGACAATATTGAAGTGGATAGTAACGGGGCTCTTTGGATTGGATGTCATCCCCAATTATTAAAATTTACCGCTCATGCTAGAGACGCCACCAAATTTTCGCCATCTCAAATTCTGAAAGTGACAATAAATCACGACACCCAATATAAAGTCTCTGAAGTTTTCTTAAATGATGGCACGGAATACTCTGGATCTACCGTGGCTGCCGCTTTCAAAAACAAAATATTGATTGGATCCGTTTTCGAACCGTCACTACTGCTCTGGGAATTAAACCCCTAAAAATTACCCCAAGGAACTCCTAGAAAGACTTGATCAAGGACCGACATCGTTACAAGAGGACAAACAATACCCAAAAAACCACTATAACCTAAGCACTGGATCGCTAAATAGGCGTGCACCCTGCATGTAGTGTTGGTCAACAGCCAAAGCACAATAAGCAAATTCTATATAAATTCAGTGGGCTCTCTAATGAAAATTAAGGAGCAGCGAAGAAATGGTGATCGTGGACAAAAGAAAAGGGAAAGTGATGGCGTTTCAGGTATTTAATAAACCTTTGATTCAATAAAATATGTCCTGAAATAAGATTCTTTTAAGGCATTAAACACCTATTACTTTAAATTAAAATTCTCTTTCTCGAACTAATTCCATCCATAATTTTTAAAACAAACGGGTATTAAAAAAGGCCATCTATTCGACAGCCTCTTTATTAATGAATAATTCAATCCTTAGGGTAATAACGCTTCAACCAATTCAAGTGTTTCAACACGCTGACCTACGATCATTTCCAAAGACATAAGATAATTTTCCAAATCCCAATCCCAAGTACCTATTCCAAACATCTGATCATAGCCTTCTTCCCAGGTTGTATCAAATTCTAGGGGTTGGCGTTCATAACTATTAAACCCAAGGTAGGTCACAAACATGTTTCTAGGGCCGCCACTTTCCAATCGAAACATCAATCTTGCCTGATCCGGCATTCTCTCTGCTGCAATCTCTCCAATTCGTTCCGCCCATCTATAAAAATGATCCAACCTATCTGGTTTCACCATATAGGTAATCTTTTGTAAATATTTTGAAGGATTTTGGTTCTTAGGATCGATATTAACATCGGCCCATTTTAAGCGCATCCACCGCTGTTGACCCCCTAGAGCATCGCAATATTTACCTACGTTATCTGCCCAATATTGCAATTCTACAGATCTTTTTTGATCGTAACTTTTGGCTGATTGGAAGGGCATAATCCGCTCATATGAGCCCGCATCATCACCTGTCAGCACCTTAAATGTAACGATCATGTTTTCAGGATTTGCATTATATTTTTTGGTCTTTTCAGCTGCGGCGGCCTCAAATTTCTGGACCATTCCGTCTTTCGGCATATAACGCCAAGTATTCCAATATTCCGAATTTGGGTTTCTTTGAGCAAACAAAGAAATAGGTATGAGAAATAAAAATAAAATTTTATTCATGGTAGGTTTGATTTAAGTTGTCAATTTATTTAACCCTTAAAAATAACAAATTTTGTCCATAAATATCCATTTGATGCGGATAAAGCATTACTTAAAAAATGATTCTTGTCCATTTTGGGTTACCAAAGATTTCTTCAGAAATTCCGACTTCCTGGTGCTCCGCCTACAGTTCGCAAACGGCTATGTTTAATTTTCTTGAAGGTGTCGGGCTATACGCTTCGCACACAGCACATGTGTCCGACATATCATCCACTACGACAAAATTAAATTCATCACCTTCTCTTAAACTATCCGGAAAATCGCAAATACTTCCCAAACCGAAAACATTGGCATACTCAGTATTTGTTAACTCATTGGTCCAAACCAACTCGTATAAACTCGTATCCGCTCCGTTTGATATCATTTCAATCACATAATTCATGCATATTCCTTGAAGTACAAGCTTGCCTCTATACGACTGATCCCTACAAACATTGGATAAATCGTCTTGATAAAGACTAGCACAGCTATTGATTCCTACCATCAAAGCAACACCTAAAAGAACTGTAATGGCCCTTTTTATTAAGTTCATATCCCTCATAAAATATCTAAATTGAGCTATTTTGTTTAAATAAACTGATCAAAATCTATGCCAAGAAATGGCTACTCACCTTTTCGCTGATCAGCTCATATTAATTCACTTATGGATAGTGACATCCATAGGAAACAACAACAAATACGGTGTCTCTACCCTTTTAAGCTAATAATCTCTAAATAGAACCCCTCTTTAATGTATGAATCCGCTATATCTACCGAAAATCAATTAACGCTACCTTGTATATTTGTCTCCCATTAATTGTCTATTCATGAATGAAAAAATAAAAAATGAACTCTCAGAAATCGAGTTCATTCTTGATAAAATAAAAAACCAAGGGGTGGCTTATCTGCAAAGTCTAGAAGATCGCCCAACCTCAAGCCATCACCACGTGGTGATGAATACTAAACTGGCTGATCAGGGTATCGGTACCCAAAAAACTTTGGAATATTTTAATCAAAAATTTGAACCCCTCATGGTGGCCTCCTCTGGCCCAAAGTATTGGGGGTTCGTCACTGGTGGGACGACTCCCGCGGCAATCGCCGGCGATTGGTTGACGACCATTTATGACCAAAATTCCTTCAAGACAAACCCGCCAGGAGACGTTTCGGCCCATATAGAATTGGAAACCATACAATTACTGCTTGATTTATTTGGTCTACCGTCGGATTATTTGGGCGGGTTTGTCACGGGAGCCACCCTATCCAACTTTACAAGCCTTGCCGTAGCTAGGCAATGGTTGGGCACTGAAATAGGGGTAGATTTTGCCAAAGAAGGGCTCTCTCAGAAACTTAATGTTTTGTCGGCTACGCCTCACTCTTCCGCCCTAAAAGCATTGTCACTTTTGGGCATTGGAAGTGCCAACATCATTCCGATCAAAACCAATCAGGGAAATCGAGAATCGCTTGATCTAGTGGACTTTGAAAAACAAATTATTGCCTTAGAGGGTGCACCATTTATCCTGGTCTCCAGCGCTGGGACAGTAAATACAGTTGATTTTGATGACTTTGAAGAGATCTCTCAGTTGAAAAAAAAGCACTCATTTTGGTGGCATATAGATGCCGCTTTTGGAGGATTTGCTGCCTGTAGCAAAGCCCACCAGCATTTGACGAAAGGTTGGGGTCATGCCGATAGCATCACCATCGATTGTCACAAATGGTTAAATGTACCTTACGAAAGTGCTGTATTTTTTATTAAAGAAACTTACTACGCCCTTCAGTTGGAAACTTTTCAAAATTCAAATGCCCCCTATCTAGACAATAAAAGCGGACAATTTGATTTCTTAAATGCGCTACCAGAAAATTCAAGAAGGTTAAAAGCCTTACCTGTGTGGTTCTCCTTGATGGCCTATGGAAAAGCTGGTATTGAGCAGATCGTAGACAATAGTATTCAATTGGCTCAATACTTTGGATCCCTGCTTGAGGGCCATGAAGCTTTTGAATTGCTTGCGCCCATCCGCTTAAATACCGTATGTTTTACCCTTTCCAATCCACACAGTGAAGCCAGGGTATTTACTTTTTTAAGTGTCTTAAATGATACTAATGAAGTATTTATGTCTGCGACTTTTTATAATGGTAAAAGAGGCATCCGCGCCGCTTTTGTCAATTGGCGAACGACCCAAAAAGATGTAGACCGCGTATATCAATTGATGACTATGGTAATTGCCGGAATTTCCAAATAAAGTGTAACTTGATTTTTTTAATCCTAGCCCTAAAACACCTAATCAAAGATTAATTGTCATACAATGAAAACGCTTTATAGCATGTTCATGTTCTTATTACTCACTGGGCCAGATACCACGAGTTGGACACCTGATTCTAAGGAGCAAATACTGTTTAAAAATGGCATAAACGGTTACCAATGTTACCGTATTCCTGCACTCATAAAAGTAACCAATCAATGTCTCATGGCATTTGCCGAAGGCAGAAAAAGAGGTTGCAATGATTTTGGAGATGTGGATCTTTTGATGAAAATCAGCCACGACGGCGGGGCCACCTGGGGGCCCTATAAGGTGTTGGTAGACTATGACACCTTACAAGCAGGTAACCCTGCGCCTATGGTGGATTTTCTTGATTCTGAATACCCATTGGGCCGTATTTTTTTGTTTTACAATACGGGAACAACTACTGAAAATGAGATTCGAAATGGGAACGGTGCGAGAGGGGTTCATTACATTACCTCTACAGACCAAGGGCAGCACTGGTCGATTCCACAGGACATTTCAAAATCGGTTCATTTCAATCAATATTCGCTTTCTCCTGAAAAAGATTGGCGAACGCATGCCAATACACCTGGACATGCCCTCCAATTTGACAGCGGACCTTTCAAGAATAGAATTTATGTGCCTGCAAATCACTCTACTGGACCTCCCCAAAATCAATTTAACGAGTATCACGCCTATGGGTTTTATAGTGATGATCACGGCAAAACCTGGAAGGTAAGCGAGGATGTCCCCATTCCCTCCTCAAATGAAGCCATAGGGGTGCTTTTGAATTCTGGGGAAGTAATGCTCAACATTCGTCAGCAAAGTGGGGCCACCAAAAGAAGACTTGTTGCCAGAAGTACCGATGGAGGGGTCACTTGGGATGAGGTCTATTTTGACGATTCACTTATCAGTCCTGTTTGTCAATCTAGCCTCATTTTATTTAAAAATTCCAAAGACACGTTACTGATCTATAGCGGGCCCAACAGTACCGATGAAAGAATTAAAATGACACTCAAGGCCAGTCGAAATGAAGGTGCCAGTTGGCCTTTTGAAAAAGAAATTTATGCCGGGATATCGGCCTATTCCGACTTGGTACAACTTGATGACAGCACCGTTGGCTTGTTTTATGAAAAAGACGATAGGCTTCTTACTTTCCTGAAAATACCTTTGAATTCACTCCTCCAATAGTCAGATGGTTTGAATACTTTATCATTAAAATCCTCCTTAAGAGGTAAATAAAGTTTTCTGGTGACCGAAACCAAAAAACGATAGTAGGTACCTCAATTGATCTGATTCTAATTTTTCAAAAAAAAGAACAAAACATATTGTCAATCGCCAACAAAATAATTTTTCAAATAACCTTGAACCCAATAATGTCTATTCTTTCATATCTTAGCCTAGTTTTACCGCTCGATTAAGAAAATTAGCATTTGATGATCTCTGTTGTTTTAAGTACCTACAATGCCGAAGATTGGTTGGAAAAAGTGCTTTGGGGGTATTGTTTTCAGACCTTCAAGGATTTTGAAATCGTCATTGCAGATGATGGAAGTGGCCCAAAAACAAAGGCATTGATTGACCAATTCCAAGCGGCCAAACTTCTCAATCTTCAACACGTTTGGCAGCCCGATGACGGGTTTCAAAAATCCAAGATTTTGAATAAAGGCTTATTGGCTACAAAAGGTTCCTATGTTGTCATGAGTGATGGGGATTGCATCCCACGAAAAGATTTCTTGGAAATTCACAATGAAGCCAAAAAGCCAGGTCATTTTTTGTCCGGTGGCTATTTTATGTTACCCATGAATATTAGTAAACTAATCAATAAGCAAGACATTGAAGTTGCCAATTGTTTTGAATTGAAATGGCTTGCTCGTCATGGATTGGGAAGCTCATTTAAAAACAAGAAACTCACTGCACGCGGATTGCTTTCCAAAGCATTAAATACTTTCACACCAACCAAAGCTACGTGGAACGGGCATAATTCATCCGGCTGGAAAAAGGACCTCTTGGCCGTCAATGGTTTCGATGAAAGGATGCAGTATGGTGGTCAGGACCGAGAACTTGGAGAGCGGCTTTGGAACTACGGCATTTACTCAAAGCAAATTCGTTATAGTGCCATTTGCGTTCACCTTGATCATCCAAGAGGCTACAAAACGCAATCCTCCATTGATAAAAATATGTCGATAAGAAACATTACCAAAAAAGAAAAAATATCCTGGACAGACTTCGGGATCCAACATAAAAGCCAACATTGAATCCTGCCTTAATTATATCCGTCTATAAAAATGTTAAAGACCTGGAGGTCGTTTTGCGCTCAGTTGAACAACAAACTCATTCTGATATTCAAATCATCATATCCGAAGATGGTAAGAGTGATGAAATGCACGATTTTGTAAGTAATTATACTGGTAAACTACCTCTCACTCACTTTACTCAAGAAGATATCGGATGGCGAAAAAACAGGTCCCTCAATTTTGCCATTAAAAATACCCCTGCAGACTATCTTATTTTTATTGATGGCGATTGTGTGCTGCATCCCCATTTTTTAGAAAATCATGTGAACCACGCACAACCCAATCGAATATTGGCCGGAAAACGGATCAAACTTGGGCCAATGTTTTCAACGCAACTAAGAAATACGCAGTCGATTGATGAATTCAGTAAATCAATTATTAAGAATTACAGAGCCATTAAAAATGATCACGCGCTTTTTTATGAAGAAGGTATTTATATTTCGCCAAATTCTTTTTGGAGCATACTGCCCAATCTCCGGAAAATGAATCAACTAAAGGGTTGTAATTTTAGCTGTTATAAAAAAGCATTGGATGACATCAACGGGTTTGATGAAGATTACCAACTCCCTGCCATAGGTGAAGACATAGACCTTACCTGGCGGTTCAAAGGACTGAATTATCAATTATATTCTGTAAGAAACTATGCAGTCCAATATCACCTACATCATAAAGAAAATTGGCTCGATCAATCTGAAAATTTAAAACGAATGAATACCAATATTAAAGAAAAAAGGTATGTAGCGGCAAACGGGATCAGCAAAAGAAATGGTTTGATCTAACTGTTTATATTTATTTAGCAACATAGCCAATAAGACCCCTTTGATTCAATAATTCGCTATTTTAAGTCTTTTCTTTACTTCCCAATATTGAATACAAAGAGCTTACTGATCAGCTAGAAACAAGCTCTTAAAACCTATCAAGCGAGCGGAGCCATTGTCGTAATTTAATTTGAATAGGTGGCAAAATTCAAAAAAAAGCCCAAAAATCGGACTACAATGGGTCAAAAAACGGGCTATGTCCAAAAACATAGCCCATCACTAATCTCATTAGTTGCTCTTAATGAAGTCTTGATAGCTCATTAATGACACCGCATTTGCTAGTCTGTACTTCCTTTTAATGGCCTCAAAATTTGTTTTGGCCTCACCAAATTGCCCACTGATCAGTGATACATTTGATAGCTCTGTGGGGGTCGGTTTTCCGAAATTATTTTCAATTCTCTGAAAAATAGCCGTCATTTTTTCTCTGAGCTGTGGCTCTGCGGCACCTACATAGTTATCACCCGTAGTAATGACCATGGTTTCTTTCAATCGATTGAGTTCATTAAAGGCCTTTTTCTTATTTGCCCCTTCCGTGTACACGATTAATTCATCGGTCTCATAAACTAGGTAGGCCAAATCCTCAATCATTTTATACAATTCCATGACGGCCTGATCTTTCATTTTTCGCTCATCTAAAGAAATTGAACTCTTTGGATCATAAACTAGTTCAAACGTTTGTTCATAGGTGTCTTTTCCTTTAACTAGTAGGGCTCGATAAGTCCCTGCAGACATTTTTGGTGTGGTAAATCCTCCAAATGAGAAGGTTTTCCCCTTGGCTACTTTTGGCTGTTTTCTAGAGTAAGACCATTGGACAATGTTGATTCCTTTAGACTTACCCGGGGTGAGATTCGTGATGGTATCCCCTTTGCTATCTAAAATATACATGATCATCTTACCAAAAGTATGTCGCTTGCTCAGGTAATATTTTAATTGAACCTGAGAAGACGAATTGCCTCCAACGAATTGCGTTTCATTCCCAAATCCTCCGGAAAAAGAATCCGTATCTTTAATTTGGGTTGGACTGCTCTCAAAGAAATACAATGGCTTGGACATCACTTCCTTCGTTAATTCTCTTAAGGGCGATACGTCATCAATAATAATAATGCCTCTACCATGGGTCCCTAACACGAGGTCATTGGTTGTTTTTTGTAACGCAATAAAATGGGTAGCAACTGGCGGCATGTTATTGGTAAAATTGTGCCATTTATCTCCGCCATCCATCGTGATATATAACCCAAATTCTGTTCCCAAAAACAATAGATTTGGATTGACATAATCCACTTGTATATTGCGAACGACGCCTACTATCTCATTTGTAATAATGCTCTTCCAGCTTTGTCCATAGTCTTCCGTTTTATAAGCATAAGGTGTTTTATCATTATTGGTATGGCCATCAAAAACTGCATATGCAGTCCCCTTGTCAAGTTCACTCGCCTCAATATGATAACACCAAGTGCTTTTAGGTAAATCTGGAATATTGGCGACCGTATTGGTCCAATTCTTACCGCCATCTCTAGTGACCTGCACATTGCCGTCGTCTGTACCCACCCATATCACCTCGGCATCCAAAGGGGACTCTGCTATGGTATAAATTGTGGTATGATTCTCTGCCCCAGAATTGTCTTTGGAGAGTCCTCCAGAATTATCTTGATTTTGCTTATCCGGATCATTGGTTGTCAAATCTGGTGATATAACCACCCATGATTCCCCCATATCCTCTGAAAGATGTAAATATTGGCTACCCATATAAAGTCGATCTGGCCGTCTCGGACTTAAGGCCATGGCGGCATTCCAATTGAACCTCAATTTGGCTTGTGAGATGGTTGGCAACGGCTGAATCGTCTTTACAAGCTGTTTTTCTGTGTCTATTCTCCAAACATTTTCAGCACCTTGCATTTCCGAATAAATAATGCTTTTGGTCGCATGCTTCAACACCCTAAATCCATCGCCAGCCCCTACAGAATTCCAATCTCTGGCCTCTACGCCGCCTGGCGAAGAAGAAGGGCCATACCAAGATCCATTGTCTTGTAATCCCCCATAAACGTTGTAAGGAGTTTCATTATCCACACTGATTTCATAGAATTGCGCTAACGGCAGGTTCTCCACAATCTCCATAGTGGTGCCTCCGTTCCAGCTTCGATAAACGCCCCCATCAGTCCCTACAAACATCAAGTCTGAATTCAAATTTGAAAACGCTATATCATGGATATCGCTGTGCATATTGCCAAGACCCTTGAAGGTTTTGCCCCCATCTCTGGAGATAGAACCCGATAAGCCCCCTTTGACGATTACATTTTCATCTTTTGGATCCACCACAATTCTTGAAAAGTAAAAAGGTCGAACAGTGATCCCAAAATCATTATTCAATTGTTCCCAACTTTCTCCCGAATTGGAACTACGGTAGAGACCCTTTTGTTCGTTCTTTTCCGCTTCTATGACGGTGTAAAGAATTTTTGGATTACTTGGTGCCAATGCGATTCCGAGTCTTCCCAATTTTCCCTCTGGAAAGCCTTTTTGAATTTTATTCCATGTTTTTCCAGCATCCGTAGATTTGTAAAGCGCACTATTTTCTCCTCCTGAATCAAAAGACCAACCAGTCCTTCTGAATTCCCACATGGAAGCGTAAAGAATAGTGGGATCTGTTGGATCCATGATGAGGTCTGCACATCCTGTTTTCGGATTGATGTAAAGCACTTTGGTCCACGTTTCGCCTCCATCAATGGATTTAAAAACCCCTCGCTCTTCACTATCTCCCCATAACGCCCCCAAAACACCCACATAAATTTCCAGCGAATTGTTTGAGTTTATGACAATATCAGCAATTCGTTCAGAATTTTTAAGCCCAATATTTTTCCAATTCAAACCACCATCTATGCTCTTGTAAAGACCATCTCCATAAGAAACGCTGTTCCGGGTCCACGTTTCTCCAGTTCCTACATAAATAACATTATCAGGATCATTGGGATCCAATTTGATGGTGCCTATCGACTGACAATACTCGTCAAAAATAGGGTTGAAAGTAGCGCCACCGTCATTGGATTTCCATACGCCACCGCCTGCAGCGCCAGCGTAAATAATTTTACTATTTGAGGGATGAAGTTCCAAGTCATTGATCCTCCCACTCATTAAAGCCGGACCTATGTGTCTGGCAGTCAGATCTCCAAATAGTTCTTTTCCAGAATCCGATGATGTCTTCTGGGCGTAAACATGCTGTTTAAATACTAAGCACATGATTAGTAAAAAAAAGGATATTCTCATTGCTTTTTTTTATTGTTGGGTGAGAAAAAATTGAGGTTACTTTTCAGGAAAGATAAACTGAGCCGCATCCACTTTGGGGTTTAATTCAATTTTGTCTATTGCAATAGGCGTGCCTGGCTGCCCTTTGACTCCTTGGGTCATTGCGTAAGGGAAGTACAGACCCCCCACTTCTTGATAGTCACTAAAAGTAATTTCGGATATCATGCCTTTGGCAGGTCCCGCCTTGATTTCTTGGTGCATCGCAATAGGAACGAAATTTTCAGTATCGAAAAAATAAAAAGTAATGTCTTGCTCTTGACTACCTTCAACCGTGATCGGTTCTTTAGTCAATTTCAATTTATAAGTTTCACTTCCTTCAAAACTTTCAGTCCCCATAAATTCCAAAGAATATCCTTTTTCTGCGTAGTTAAAAAAGGAATCTGGAAAATCATTTAGACCCAATTTAAAATTATCCGTAGTTTCGGCATCACTTCTTTCCGCTTCCATGGTCATGAAATTATGCGACCACAAATTCTCTCCATCAAACACACCTTCTTTGATTTCCTTACCTTGGAAATTTATGACCGTCATTTGTCTGCCGTCCTTCATTTGATAGATATCTAATGGCATTTCCATCCCCCCTTGATTCAATTTGGCAGAAGTTTTTATTCCCTCCAATTGCCCCCAATTCTCAAAGCCCCCTGTATTTTCAAAATAATTTGAAATGATTTCCTCTGCGCTTTGACCAAAACTCATTTGAGTCATTAACAAAAAGAGCGCCACACTTAAGATTTTAATTTTTTTCATAATCAGATTAAAGGTTTTTTAAGAATATAATTACGCATGGTTAACGAATAATTCAAATCGTAGGTTACAAAATAACATAAATAAATGTTAATGGTTTCATAATTGGACGACCAGCGAATTGTCAATAATTAATAAGCTTGAGTAATTCAGAAAATGATATGGTTATTTGGAAAAAATTAAGAGGAGCGTACTCATGAGGTAGATGGAAAGAGATTGTCCACAGAAATTTGAGTTAAGAACCATATAATTACTTCAATGTAAAGGCTTCATCCAAAATAAGCAGTGTTTGGACTGTCTTTTCCCTCAATTTTATAAACGATCCTATTTGACCATAATTCACGGTTTTCAAATAATGTATGTCACTTGACTTAGTAGCCAAAGTACAGTAGGATCTTTGGTTTTCAAATGCGTATTACTTGGCGACCGTACGAATTCAATATCGTATACATTCATTTAATCAAAAACCTTTGGGTCAAACAAGATCCCCAATTGGGCTTCCCTGATTCGGATATTATAAATAAATAATCGCTTTCGAAGGTGAGCCTGGCATCAATGACTTTTCGATTCATAATGATTCTAGCATTACCAGCTCTTTTCGAAAAGAAGCCGCATACGCTAATGCCGTGGTGTTGCTATTGACCTCCTCTCTAAAATTATCAACAAAAAAATCAAATTAGATCGCAATGAAGCGCATCGCAAATTCGCAGAAATAATGTGACCAATTCTTTACTTCCAATGGCAATGTGCTTATTACTACAGGTAAACTTAATTCATTAGTCTTTATGTTTTAATAAGCTCTTTTATCACGAAAAATGACCATTAAAAAAAAATATTTTAATTTTTATTCATAAAAAAATCGTAACTATAAATTTTTATATCGGTGAAATAGAGTAATTTCAAGCTATAATCTAAACTAACAAATGAAATGAAAAATTTATTTATACTAATTATTTTAAGCGAATTTGCAGTTGCCTGTACTGCG
>JABMNK010000083.1 GCA_013204595.1 Flammeovirgaceae bacterium | reverse complement strand
GTATTACCCTATCCAAATTCTGTAAAAATATTTGATTTCAAAAGTTCTTTCCAACTCAAACTTACCCAATCAATAAAGAACCTCTTTTAAAGGTAATGGTAGATTAAAGACTCATAAAAAGATTAGAAAGAGTATCAACCTTTGATTAATTCCTATTTTCATATAGTCCTCAGTATTTAATTCACTTCACATACCCCATCTTTCATCTCATTCTCCCACTTCATTAAATCCTCT
Organism: Flammeovirgaceae bacterium; assembly: GCA_013204595.1. Taxonomy (GTDB): domain Bacteria; phylum Bacteroidota; class Bacteroidia; order Cytophagales; family Cyclobacteriaceae; genus UBA4465. The sequence continues at coordinate 60,169 of JABMNK010000083.1, read as the reverse complement.
CTACGGATGTATTTTTTATGAGAGGATATTTGTATCATCGGTAATCCAAACCTTCTCCTCCACTCTTCTATGGTACTTCTATTTACATTATACATCTTCATTAGTTGTTGTTTGGTTATTCTTTCTTCCATTTATTTTATCCTCTTCTTTTTTTAATAATTCATTGAATTTCAAACTGTAACCGATTTTATCTTTTCTGATTCTGAATTCTTCTAATTTATGGGAGAAGTTTTTAACCAGTTCTGATTTTCTGATTAACTCCTCCATGAACTCTTTTGGATGGTCTTTTATCCATTGTAAGGATTCAGGTGTTAGTTTGTTTTGTTTCATCTTTAAACAGTTTATTATAAATAGTATCAACCTTGAATTTTTAGTGAAGAGGTGGGAATTTTTTATTCAAACTTTTTTATTGTTTCAACTTATTCAGAACTAGATACACCAATCCCCTTAGAGATTTTTTACAATCCTTTCAGTGAGTTAATTCTACACTTCCTCAGACCAGTCCGTTGGAATCCCCCATATCTGATTTATAGTAGAATCATTTTTGATACTATCGGAGAAACCTCTTCCGTTATGTTTAGATATTATTTCAATCCCACAGAATACTATCCGACTTCTGACCCACTACTAATGTACTCCTCATGGGTGGTTGGTGTTGAACCCTATGTTGGACACCAGTATCTTATATAAGTATTACGAAGTGTAGGAAAACGATAAAAAATGAATGAAAAATATTGAAATTATTTCTATTTAGGATTCTAACATCGATTCAATTGTCTTCAATACCTATGTACAAATCCACCTTTGGTAATGGGATACTGTAACTATATAGTATCCCATTTTTTGTATATATTAGTAATGAATATAGGGTTGATAGATAAAAAATATTGGTGAGTAATACTCACCATTTTTTATTATATACTCACCAAAATTAAAGATTAAATATTATAAATCATTGATTATCAAGTATATACAACAAGAGTTCGAATCCAGTCATCCCGACATTTTTTTGAGTTAAAAAAGCCTCTTAGTTTAGCTGATAGGTTTTTTTAATTTGAGTGGTTATTCCCTCACCAAGTAAATGTGTTCTCGCAAAGTACCTTGTTCATCAAAATTGATCAAAACCCCATTTTTCAATAACCAAAAACCATCGTTTTGAAGATTAACTTCGTCGTTGTCAATGTCTTCAATCAGCAATTGACCCTTTGAATTGATTTCCCAAGTTAAGGTTTCAATTTCCGTTTCAGCATCTTCGATATTGATCACAACAGTTACTATCAGTTCATTGTTTTTATCAAAATAAAAAGTGATTAGTACTTCGTTTAAAATGGATTCGACCATGTCCGATATTCCCGAAATGAAAATGGATTCTAGAAAACTACGATCAAATTGTTCTTCTTTTAGTGCTTCTTTGATGTCGACATGAAGTTTCCATTTACCGTATAGTGCTTTTGAACTCATTTTTGGTTGAGATAAAGACGGTATGGTGAGCAGCATTGAGAATAAACAGAGGAATGAATACTTTTTCATATTGAACGGGTTAAGTTCTTAAGACGAGTTTAACGTATTTTGGTTGGAAAAATTGCTGATTTTTCTTTTAACGTCATCTAAAATCACCAAGTTTTTTGGAAAAAATAGGATGACTTGAACGACAATAATATTTTTCTAATATATTATTAATGAGGTAGTTAAAAAATTAAAATAACTTCAGTAATCCTGGAAATAGGATAAGTAAGGTCAAAAAAACTATTTGAATAAAGACAAAGGGAAGTACGCCCAGATAGAGTTGTTTGGTCTTTATCTCAGGAGGTGCGACGCCCTTGAGATAAAAAAGTGCAAAGCCAAAAGGAGGAGTAAGAAAGGACGTTTGAAGATTGATGGCGAGCAGGATGCCAATCCATACAAGATCAATGCCCATACTTGCAAATATTGGCGCCACGACAGGGACGACAATGAAGATGATTTCAATAAAATCAATAAAAAACCCTGCGATAAATACCAGCGCCATGACCAGCAGTAAAAACCCATCTGGTCCTAGTTGAGATTCGGATACTATTTGTAGAAACATTTTATCACCTTCAAGTCCTCGGAACACGAGCGAAAAGGCAGTAGCACCTATCAATATCATAAACACCATGGAAGTCAACATGATCGTTTCTTTGGTCACTTCTGAAAGAATTTTTATCGTAAGCTTACGCTTGTATAGCGTCAATAAAATGGCCCCCATAGCACCGACCCCTGCTGCTTCGGTTGGGGAGGCAATGCCTCCAATGATGGTACCCAAAACCATTACAATGAGTAACAGCGGCAACAAAAAGGATTGAATTACTTCCTTGGAAAATCCGATGGCTCTAAATGAAGCGACTTCTTCTTTTGGCATTGCCGGTGCCCTGTTGGGAAAGATTTGGGCATAGACAATGACATACAAGGCATAAAAGAGGACTAGGCAGCTGCCAGGAACGATTGCTGCCACAAACAAAGTGCCTACGGGGACATTCAATACACTTGCCAATAAAACCAAAATGACCGAGGGAGGTATGATTTGTCCGAGCGTTCCGGAAGCCGCAATAGTGCCTAAGGCGAGGGTTGGAGCGTAACCGCGTTTAAGCATTGTTGGGAGGCTGATTAATCCCATAGTCACCACCGTGGCACCTACGATTCCTGTGGAAGCTGCGAGTAAGGCACCAACTACAATTACCGATAGTGCCAAACCACCTTTAAATTTACCAAAAAGCAAGGCCATAGTTTCCAGTAACTTCTCAGCAATTCCAGATTTTTCAAGCATCATACCCATAAATACAAAAAGAGGGACTCCTAACAGGACGAAATTTTGCATGGTCCCATAAACCCTCAAGGAGAGCAGATAGAAAAAGTCCATATCAAAAACCCATACCCCTACGATCACAGCGATACCCCCCAAGGTAAAAGCTACCGGATATCCAGCCAAGATTAATATAAAGACAGCGGCAAAAAACAGTATAGGTAGGTATTCTGCCATCACCTAATCAAGGTTTTTATTGAAGTTAATATCAAGGAAATACCTTGCAACAGCAATAAGGCAAACCCCAAGGGGATAGTGGCTTTGATCAAATATCTTGCAGGGAGTCCGCCTGGATCTGGACTAGTTTCATTTTGAGCATAGGAATGTGTCACAAAATCAATACTTTCGACCATGCCAACCCAGCAAAAAGGGATTAAAAGTAGCAGGGTCCCAAATAAATTGATGAGTGCTTTGGTTTTGGATCCAAAACTTTGATAAAATAAGTCAACACGGACATGTTTATCTTGTTCAAGTGTCCAGGCTGCTCCAAGCATAAACATTAATCCAAAAAGATGCCATTCTATTTCAAAAGTTGCCGTTGTGGTGATATTAAACGAATACCTAAAAAAAACATCGACAATGATGATGATGATTAAAAGAATAGAAAACCAAGATACGATTTTCCCTATGCTTTGAGTAAGGTTATTAATCTGAGTAATCATACGATTCATGACTGCTAATATATTGAAAATAGTGGATTTAAAATAACGGATCATTGGATTCGGTACGAACATTTATGGTTATCTTAAAAGCTCACACCCAGTGATAGGGCGGGGTATTTCTGGTATTTGTGATGAGCGGAGGAGATATTGAAGTCATTGTATTTATTTATCTATAAATTCACACCATCAGCGCTTTTATGTGAAGCTGATTCTGAGATTTCTGTAAAGATTGATCCTTTTACTTACGGGAGGTAACGTATAACGGTTATTATAGAAGTATCTTTGATTTAATCTTTCGTCAGGATTCTGAATTGCAAAAGGTTTAAGTTATATTTTTGTGCAGCCTATGATGATTTTAGGTCAACTTTTTTATTGTTAGTTGGGTATAGCAATAATTCAACAATAAAAAAGAGTAGTATTTATTTATGATTTCATTTTTAAAGTATTTTATTTTTTCAATAGGTATCGGTATTACCGGACCCCTTTATGGCCAATACTTGATTGGTAATCTGGATTTGGATAAGGATGTCTCGAATTGGTATGATTCGACAATAAAGATTGAAAACACAGTTCTGATTAGGGGTTCTTTTTATCCGTTCGTGACCCAATCTGTAAGGAGTCATGAATATTATCTTGAGAAGAATTGGCAGCGAGGAAAACTCACCTACAAGGGTCAAACTTTTGAAGTGAGCATGCTTTATAATACCTTCCGGGATTTGTTGCTGATTCAAAATGAAACAAATCTCTTGACCAAGACAGAACCGCTGAAATTGGCGCAGTATCTTATTTCTGAATTTGAAATCGGGAATAATGTATTTAAAAGATTTGAAGGAAATCAGGCGCCAGATATGCCTGGTTTTTATCAGGTTTTATTTGAAGCGCCCGAGATCAAGATTTTGGTGAAAAAGACAAAAAAAGAGCATTTTGAAAATGGCCCTGAAGGATATCCAGCAGTAGCCTATTATTCACTGGATCACTATTTTTTAATCCTACAGAATCAGCGGATTAAAATAAAGAATAAATCTGCTTTTTTTCAGGCTTATCCGATTCATAAACAAGAAATTAAAAATTTTATAAAGTCAAATACATTATTAATTAAACCAAATCAAGACCAAGATATTAAACGATTGGCAATGTATTGTCATCAAATGGGATGGAAAGAATGAGAGTTTTATTGGTCATATTTATCTTAATAACATCAGTCTCTTCCTATGCTCAGATGACGGCAAGATTTACAGAAAATTATTCTGAAGAGTCACTCGCCTCGGTGATTCTAGACTTAGAAGCACAATTTAAAATCAAGTTTTTCTATGACATAAATTGGATTGATACTGTTAAAGTCTCTGACAATTTCGTAAATGCCTCATTAGATACGGTTTTACATCAAGTGTTTAGCAGTAACAAATTGAATTATTTATTGAGTGGAGATCAAGTATACATTTCTTACCAAAAACCGATAATTACTCAGTTTGGAATAGGAAAATTTTTTAATGGAGAGGCAACCTATGAGCCGATTAAAAAGGGATTGATTTTTGCGAAGGAATACCAAAAAGAGGAGGAGGGTATCAATCAGCAAGAAAAAGTATTTGAGGTTGGTGATCGGAATCAGTTTACTATTGGCAAGACCGTTCCAATAGCGGGTTATGTCAGACAAGAAGGAAGTCAGATACCCGTTGAGGGCGCTTTTATATATTTAGAATCTCCATTCATTGGGACCACAACTGATGCGACAGGCTTTTACACATTGAATGCCCCCACCGGTAGGCATATTTTATTATTTCAATCTTTAGAAATGAAAAACACCGATCGTACGATCGTCGTATTTTCTGAAGGCACTTTAAATGTAGAGATGGAGGTAGATGTAATCGCTCTGAACGAGGTAACCGTCAGTTCAGATCGAGATATTAATATAGATCAGTCTCAAATGGGTGTTACTCGAATAGGAATTGAAGAGACTAAAAATGTACCTGTACTTTTGGGTGAGCGAGACATTGTCAAGGCAGCAACGACGACTTCTGGGGTTCAGGTAGTTGGAGAAGGGGCTGCGGGTATCAACATAAGAGGGGGGAAGGCAGATCAAAATCTTTTTATGATCGATGGTGCCCCTATTTATAATACTTCTCATTTTTTCGGTTTTTTTTCCGTGTTTAATTCGGAAGCTGTGGAGGGAATGGAACTCTTCAAAGGGGGTATTCCAGCGAAATACGGAGGTCGGCTATCTTCGGTTTTTGAAGTAACAACTAGGGTCCCCAATAAAGAAAAATTTTCTTTAAATGGGGGGATTGGACCTGTTACCTCAAACTTATTGCTTGAAGGACCTATCATAAAAGACAAAACATCTTTTATGTTGGGCGGAAGGGCAACATATTCTGATTTTGTGCTAAAACAACTGACCAAATCTCCTTTTGCCAATCAAGAGGCCGCATTTTATGATTTGATTGTCAAAATGGATCATAAAATTGATGAAAAAAACACCCTTTCAGCTACAGGTTATTATAGTTTTGATAGTTTTCAACTTGATTCGGATTCCTTACTTGGTTATTCTGATTTTAGTTATACCAATTCAAATTTTTCTATAAACTGGAAGCATCAATTTAATGATATTTTTGATGGGACGTTAAGATTTACAGGCAGTCGATACCGCTATAATATTGGGTATGATGCGTTGGCAACGCAGGCTTTTGATATCAATTATGACATCTCCGAATTGGCCGGCACTGCGGATTTCAATTATTATTTAGGAGATAAAAACTATTTCAATTTTGGAATGACTGCGAAAAGATATCAGGTAAATCCAGGGGTTCGAGAGTCTTTGGGGGAGCTATCCGACATTCGTTATGATGAGATTAACCCCGAGCAAGGAATTGAATCTGCCATCTATTTTTCCGATCAGTATGAACCGTCCAAACAGATTTCTCTGTACGCGGGTCTAAGATATTCCCTATTTTCTAATTTGGGTCCGTCAGAATCTTATCAGTATGCCAGTGATAAACCTTTGAGTCAAGATTTCATAGTAGATACTATTTCCTACCAAAAGGGAGCGCCGATTGCTACTTACCACGGCCCTGAAGTACGCTTATCAGGAAGGTTTTCTCTTCCACATTTGAGTTCGATAAAGGCCAGCTATAACAGGTCGCGACAATATGTTCATATGCTCGTTAATTCCGCTTCTTTGGCACCGACCGATATTTGGAGATTGTCGGGCAAATACATCGCACCTCAAATAGCAGATCTCATTTCAATAGGCTATTATAAAAATACGGTAGGGAGTAATGCGCTAGAGTTTTCTGCAGAGGTTTATTATAAGTGGATACAGAACCTAGTGGATTTTAAAGTTGGTTCAGATTTGCAATTCAATAAAAACATTGAAACTGATTTGTTACAAGGAGCCGGACGTTCCTATGGATTTGAATTATCAGCAAAAAAATCAAATGGATGGTTTACTGGCTGGATGAATTATACGCTTTCGAGAAGTTTGATCAAATTGGATGGAGACTTTGCCGAGGAACGAGTCAATGGTGGGGCCTTTTTCCGGACTAGCTATGACAGACCTCATTATTTGAATTTGGTGACCAACTACAAATTGACTAGAAGGTATATTCTATCCTTAAATGTCATTTATGCTACAGGAAGACCTGTTACCTATCCGATTGGAAAATGGAATTATAGTAATTTTGAAAGTCTTCAATATTCTGATCGAAATGCCTTTCGTATTCCTGATTATTTTAGGATCGACCTTGGATTTAATATAGAGGGCAGCCACAAGGTTAAAAAGTTGGCACATTCTTTTTGGACGTTTTCGATTTATAATCTCACGGGACGAGACAATGTTTATTCTATCTTTTTTAAGACGGTTGACGGCACTGTTGAGGGATATAAAATGACTGTTTTCTCTAAAATGATTCCTACGATTACTTACAATTTCAAGATATGATGCGGGGCAATAAAAACAAGATTAATTTATTGATTTTAGCAGTGCTGTTTGCTTGCATAGAACCCTATGATTACAATTCAATTGATATTAATGGAGATCCTCTATTGGTGGTGGATGCGGTGTTGACCAATGAAGCAAAGGTTCACAATATATTATTATCTTATACCTACGGACTAGGGACGAGAGATCTAACGACCGTTGATGGGGCCATAGTAAGCATTGAGTCTGGTGATGGGAATATCGTCACTTTAACAGAATGGCAACCGGGCAACTATGCGACGGCGTCTACCTATGAAGGGATTGTTGGTGAAAGCTATCGTTTGAGGATCAAGACCAAAAATGGTCATGAATATCTATCTACCGAGCAAACCTTGAATGCGGCGCCTCCCATTGACAGTTTGTATGGGCGATACCTTCAACTACCCTCTAAAGAGAGCGGGGAATTATTGAATGGGGTTCAGCTATTTATTGACACTGACTGGAGTGATTACGAAGTTAGTACGTTTAGGTATGTCTGGGAGGAAACCTACGAGTGGAGAGTCCCATATGCCTCATCCTATTTTTGGGATGAAAAGACTGAAACGGCGATTGCAAGAGCAACCACAGATTTGCTGAGTGTAGAGAAGTGTTTCAGAGGAGACACTAGCAATTCTTTGTTGGTAGGCTCTTCTCTAGAGTTAAATAAACCTAAATTGACTGAATTTCCAGTCCATTTTATTAATGAAGATGATCCTAATTTAGCCTTTAAGACGGCAGTAAATATTAAGCAATACGCTGTATCTACAGATACCTATCAGTATTACAAGAGACTGAAAGAAAATAATGAATCTGGCGGGTCACTATTTGATAAGCAAAAAGGAAATATTGTGGGTAATATTGAGGCTTTAACAGATCCTCAGGAATCGGTAATGGGCAATTTTGAAGTCTCAGGCGTATCGTCCAAATTGGCATTTTTTGAGTCTAGAAATTTTCTTGCAGAGGGATTCAATATTCCTCCCTTGTTTAGAGGGTGCAACATTAGTATTAATGGGATTGCAGATTCTATTCCGACATCAGATTTAGAGAACTATTTTAGTTCATATCTGTCGGCGGGAAAGGGAATATGGACTTTTGATTTGGCTCTGGGTCTGTATGTAATGCTTCCAGAGGGCTGCACGGACTGTCGGATTCAAGGCAATATAGAAGTACCAAATTTTTGGGAATAATATGTGGAAGTACTCGTTCATATCGCTCTTAATAGTTGTTCATTTATCTGCAAATGCACAAGAAAATATTTATGAAGAAGTATTGCTGCAAACCAGTGGGGATCGCTTTGTTTCAGGGGATCGCATTCTTTTCCATGCTTTGGTACGGAGCAAAGCGACTGGGAAGCTTTCAAATTTAAGTTCCATCCTTTATGTAGAATTACTAGATGATGCGCAAAAACCGATCTTGCAATCAAAAGTAAAGATTGAAAATGGCCAAGGGGCTGGAGATTTTTTCATAACTAGTTTAATTGAATCTGGTAGTTATCAGTTGGTGGCCTATACCGGATGGATGAAAAATTTTGGCGACTATTATCATGTACCTATTAGCATTTATAATCCTTTTGAGGAATATACTTCAACCCCTTTAGAAGACGCCAAAATGAATTTTCATCCAGAGAGTGGCTCGTTAGTTGCAGGAGTCAAAAATAAGGTCGTGGTACGTTATACAAACCATTTGCTGGAAGGAATTGATTTTAAAGCCAAGATTGTGGACGATGTAGGCAATACGTTGGCGGACATAGCTTCGAAAAAGGGGATGGCAACATTTTATTTGACACCTGACGCTGAGACACAATATAGAATGGTATATGAGGAGGCTTTTGGTGATTTTAAATTCATAAATCTGCCAATGGCATGTAAAGACTGTATTGGCATTTCAGTAGTGGATGTTTCAGGGAGCTTTGTTTTGAAGGTGAGTAGACAGCAAGCAGCGTCGATTGAAAATAAGGGGATTTTGAAAATTAGAGATCGCTATAAGGTTTATTTACAGGAGAGCCTTGGTCTTGATAAATCTATCATTATAGAAAAAAAGAATATACCTAGTGGATTATATAGTGTAGAATATTTCGATACGAAGGGCAAAATGCAAGCCAATAGACTATTTTATAATGGCCAAATAGCTTCACCTAGTTTGGAAAAAATACGTTCTAAGCAGAGAACTATGGTTGAACTGCCCTGGCAACATTCGGATAATATAGTTTCTTCTATCGTGGTTAAACCTAAGGAGTCCATAATAAGTTCTCCTGCTTTGAATAAACTAAATAGTCAATTGATATCGCTGCCCTTGCGATCAGATTTGGTAGATCAAGCCAATATAGATGACTGGCTAATTTTGTCAAAGGTAGGTTGGCCCGAATGGCTATTGATAGATACGGTAGCGACAATGCCGGAATACCGTAATGATTTACTTGAAGGCGTTATTAGGGCGGAAAATGGCGCCAACATCTCCAATCAAATTGTTGTGTTTTCTATTCCGGGCAAGGCTTACGAAATGAGTCTGGCCACAACGGATCCTCAAGGTAAGTTTTTGCTCAATATTGAAGAAGTGTCAGGGGACAAAGAAGGGTATATAAGGGTACTTGATTTTGAAGGTACTGAATATCAGGTAGAGATGAACTCAGAATTTTATAGTGAATATCCCAATTTTGAAAACTGGCCACTTCGTTATGATTCGCTCACTGTGGTTCAAATTCAACAGGAGAGTATTGGTCTACAAATTGAAAATGCGTATGAACATTTGAAGAAGGATGCCATGTTATATGATCAACAGGTTCAGTATGAAATCCTGAATTTTAAAAATTATCATCTTGATGAGTATACAAGATTCCCCACCATGAGAGATGTTTTTATAGAATTGATACCGGAGGTGAGTGTCAGTAAAAGTGATCAGAAGTATGATTTACGAATAAATTGGCCAGAGGCCTTGACCTACTTCAAGCAATCAGGTAGTTATTTGGTGCTTTTTGATGGAATATTAGCAAGTCCCAAAGAGGTACTTGAATATTCTCCTTATAACATTAGTGATATCCAAATTCTTGGGGAGCGGTATTATATAGGTGCCGCAATGTTTGATGGTATCATCTCATTAAAAACCAAAGATGGGGATTTATATGGATTCAAACCTCAAGGGACTAAGTACAACTATAAGGGTCTCCAGAGGCAAAAAATTTACTTTTCTCCCGATCATGACCAACCAAAAGAGATGAGAATTCCGGATAGGCGCAAGATCCTGTCTTGGCAATTTAGAGATATCGCTCATTTAAATCAAAAATTGGGTTTTTATACTTCCGATGTTGTAGGAACTTTTGAAGTCCTAATGACTGGAATTGGGCCATCTGGAGAATTGGTCCAGGAGATCCGGACTTTGGTGGTAGAATAGTGGGGTATTCCCCCTAACTTTGCTATATGAAGCAAGATATCCGCAAGTTGGCGCTTACTGAATTGATGGCCTACGTTATAGAGGTAGGAGATAAGGCTTTTCGGGGAAAACAAATCTGGCAGTGGCTTTGGGAAAAGTCAGCGCATTCTTTTGAGGAGATGTCCAATTTGTCGCTTGCGCTAAGGGTGCAATTAACTAAAGATTTTGAATTTCGCCCCATCACCATACATACCCATCAAAAGTCAAATGACGGCACCATTAAGCTAGCTTTTTCTTTGTACGATCAAGAGTTGATTGAAGGGGTGTTAATTCCTGCTGATGACCGGATGACTGCATGCGTATCATCTCAAGTGGGTTGTTCTTTAACCTGTAAATTTTGTGCAACGGGCTATATGGATCGAAAGAGAAACTTAGATCCTGCTGAGATTTATGATCAGGTAGTGGCCATTGACCAACAGGCACAAGCTCATTTCAAAACCCCACTTACCAATATTGTTTTTATGGGGATGGGAGAGCCCTTATTAAATTACAAAAACGTCATTCAAGGGATTGAAAGAATTACTGCGCCCGATGGTTTAAATATTTCGCCGAAGCGCATTACTGTTTCAACCGCCGGTATCGCAAAAATGATCAATAAACTTGCCGATGATCGTGTAAAATTCAATTTGGCACTATCGCTGCACGCGGCAAATGACACCAAAAGGAATCAAATCATGCCGATCAATGAGACCAATACATTGGAAGTACTCAAAGAGGCCTTGATTTATTTTTATCAAAAAACGAAGAATCAAATCACCTTTGAATACATCGTTTTTAATAACTTCAACGATAGTCTCGAGGATGCCCAGGAGTTGTGGCAGTTCAGTAAGAACATACCCGTCAAAATAAATATCATTGAATATAATCCGATTGCTGAGGCGAATTATCAAAATACGGAAGAAGATAAACTCGAAAGATTTGCTACTTTTTTGAGATCAAAAAAACTCATCGTGAACGTGAGACGTAGTCGTGGAAAAGACATTGACGCAGCCTGTGGACAGCTAGCAAATAAATTATAGAGCTATTTTTTGCTTGCGTTGAAAAGCTTTTGTTTTTCCTCTTTGGTCAGACTTTCATAACCACCATGCGATATTTTATCTAAAATCACGTCAATTTCATCCTGATCTGTCAAAACTGCCGTGGAAGTGCTATTGGAGGCGTTCTTTTTTACCGAAGATTGGGGAGTTTTTTTTGTACTACTTCTATGGGAAACCTTTATGGTTGGTGATTGTATGAGAAAACTTTTGAAAAATCGAATGACCTTCATGATCCAGCCACCTAAGTCCTGTCCTTTTTGTAGTTGTGTGATATACAAATAGCCCATGGCGGCACCTGCCAAATGTGCCCATTCGCCCCCAGCATTGGGGCCTATAGTTTGGGAAAATGAAAGCAGCACATAAAATAATGCGATATATTTGATTTTTACAGGCCCTATGAAAAGCAAATAAAAAGTATAGTTTGGCAGAAAAGTAGCGGCAGCAGTGACAATTGCATAAACCCCAGCCGATGCCCCTAGCATTTTAGCTATTTGTTGCCCTTCATAATAAGGGATCAAATTGTAAATTAATAGATAGAGCACACCTCCTGAAAGTCCCCCAAGGACATATAAAGCGATTACTTTTGCACTACCCAAATACTCTGCAATTAATTTCCCAAACCAGTAGAATACCAGCATATTGAAGATGATATGAAAAATTTCCTCATGTAAGAAAAAATAGGTAATGATTGACCAAGGTTGAATAATGAAGGAATTTAGATCGGCAGGGAGCATCAAATGCTGAAGAAGGTAGTTATAAAAAATACCACTTCCCGCTAAGGTTAATGTGATTTTCAGTATCAAAAGGGTCATAAAAAGGCCGACATTGATCAGAATGATCTGTGCGATGGCATTGTTGGGTTTGTTCCAAGCGTTTTTAAATTCCTCAAGTAAGCTATTATTTATCATAATGGTTTAGTAATATTTGATGGTACCATTGTTTTTCCAAATCTTGATCAGTACAAATGCGATGAGCATACCTCCTAGGTGGGCCAGGTGGGCCACATTATCTCCTTCTGTACGATTTATTTCAGAGTAAAGTTCTATGGCCCCATAAATAAACACCAAGTATTTTGCCCTGATTGGTATGGGTGGTAATAAGAGAAAGAGTTGTAGGTTGGGAAAGAGTAGCGCAAAGGCCATTAATATGCCATAAACGGCGCCCGAAGCACCGACCATAGGCACATTGGTGGTAATTTCAAAAATTTGTGAAACGGCATTAATGGTTCGACTGCGATAATCTGGTTCATTTGGGTTTTCATAATAGCCATCGGAGAGTTCTGCGAGCACTTGAAGATTAAATCGCCTTGATTTGTATTCAGAGATATAAATACTGAATTTTTCGGGCGTTGGATCCGCCATGAAAGATTCAGTATCCACCTTCAATTGGTATTTTTCAGTGAAATTGGCCCCTCCAAACAGAATGCCAGCACCGATACCGCAGACGAGATAAAAAATTAAAAAGTTTTTCCCCCCAAAGGTTTGCTCCAATAATGGCCCAAAAACGAAAACGGCAAACATGTTGCCAAGTAAATGACTAAAATTTGCATGCAGCCACATGTAGGTAAGAAATTGAACTGGAGCGAATTCATTTGAAAAAACAACCCGTAGTCCGAAAAGCTGCGAAAAGGGTAAATTCAGCAGGGATTGGACTAGAAAAATAATCACATTGATGATCAAAATGTATTTTACAATGGGTGTTAGTCTGCCGAACATGTTTTTTAATTAAATAAGGAAATAATTTTATCCAGACTCAAAACTACGAAAGTTGCTTGACCATCTGGGGTAAAATTGGGCTGATGACAGGCAAAAAGCAGGTCAAATATTTTATTGACTTCCTCATCTACCAGTTGTTGACCCATCTTAATTGCCGTTCGTTTGGCCAATGATCGTGCCAGATTCTCAAAGGTATTGAGGGTTAGTTCAGATTGGTTCCATTTAAATTGCTCTAGGAGCTCTTCGAAAAGTTCTTTTTCAGAGAATTTTCCAAGTTCAGGCGGTACGCCATTGATCACAATACAATCTTTTCCGAAGGCCTCAAATTCGAAACCAAGCTTTTGGATTTCTGATTTTAAACTCATGGCCAAATTAAAGTCTGCAGCATTTAGGTTGACTTGGCTTGGAAACAGGCAAGATTGTGATAATCCCTGATGGTGCTGGTAACGGTCCAGGTAGCGTTCAAATAGTATGCGTTCATGGGCCGCTCTTTGATCGACGACTACCATACCTGATTTAACTTGTCTGATCAAAAACCGATTGTGAATGCACAACGTATTTTTTCCTACCTCATTTTTGTCTGAGGCGATGGGTAGTTCGCTATTGAGCAGTACGTTTTCAGGAGTACTCAGTTCTTTTTTGGCATGTTCTCTACTTAGCGAATCTTCATTATGAGCATTCTCATATAGTAGCTCCCAGTTTTTTGAGGAAGTGCGTTCTGAAGGAATATTTTTGAATTCAGTATATTTTTTATCGGATTCAGAGACCCGATAATCGTTGCTTTTGGAAGCAAATAGCGAAAAGTTGACATCGGTAGTAAAATCCAATGATGGGGCTACATTGGAGGTGGCAAGTGATTGCTTGACGGCAGAGGAGATAATACCATACAAGATGCGGTCATCTGTGAATTTGACTTCGGTTTTAGTGGGATGTACATTTACATCTACTTTACTCGGATCTATATCAATAAACAGAACATAGAAAGGATGCCAATCTGGGCTAAGCATATTTTCATAAGCTTTGACGACGGCGTGGTTTAGGTAGGCGTTTTTTATGAAGCGATTGTTGACAAAAAAAAACTGCTCACCACGTGTTTTTTTTGCGAATTCAGGTTTTCCTAAGTAGCCGGTAACTCGAATGGAAGAAGTGGATTCTTCACAGGGGATCAATTGTTGCTGATATTGTTTCCCAAAGAGTTGAACAATTCGTTTACTCAGTTTGCCACTTTCAAGGCAATATATTTCTTCTTCGTTGTGATAGAATGAAAATTTGATATGGGGATTTGCTAATGCTACCCGTTGAAATTCTTCATGGATGTGACGAAATTCCACAGGATTACTTTTTAAAAAATTTCGCCTAGCAGGAACATTATAAAAAAGATTTCTGATAGAAATACTGGTGCCTTTTTGAAGGACTACGGATTCTTGCTTGCGAATTTCACTTGCTTCAATTGTCAATAAAGTACCCAATTCATGGTGGGCATCTTTTGTTTTTAGTTCTACCTGTGAGACTGCCGCAATGGAGGCGAGCGCCTCCCCTCTAAAACCCATTGATTTTAATTTGAACAAATCTTTGGCTTCTTTTAATTTTGATGTCGCATGTCTTTCAAAACTCATAAGGGCATCATTTGGTGTCATGCCTTTGCCATCATCGATCACTTGGATCAAAACCTTTCCCGCTTCTTTTACGACCAATGTTATATCTGAGGCAGCTGCATCAATACTATTTTCCAATAGCTCTTTTACAGCTGACGAGGGTCGTTGTACTACTTCACCGGCGGCTATCTGGTTGGCAATATTTTCAGGAAGGACACGAATGATATCTTCCATTAGGTCTTAGGCGCTTTTTTTCTAAATTTAAAATAACCATAAACGGGTAAAGCCAACCATAGTATATAGCCTATTTGATTCCCAAAATAAAGCCATCCGAGCACAAATAATCCTAAAATTGCTGCGATCACAAGCTGCAGCCCCGATGTTAATGGTCCTGGACTTGAGCGTCGATCAAAAGTAATTCTACTTGAGCGAGTGCCAAAATGCTCTTCACCAGACATCTCTTTCCTAATCATTTCCGTTCTTTCAGCTATTTCCTCTTTAATGGGATCATAGTGACGAGGGGTTATGATGAATTTCTTGTGATTGGGTAATTTGATGAATGAGGGTATTTTCATTGTCTAAAGAACAATTAAATATTTAAAGCGAATTTATTTAGAAGACCATTTAACTGCTTGTCAGAAACCGACTATTCACAAAAAAAAGCGCCGCCAGGGGTCATCTGTATTTTAACTAGTTCAAATTTATTGAAAACTAACTAAGGAGGTTAAAAAAATTGTAATTTAGTTTTGGAAAGGCAACAATGAGCACCGACTTATTATTTATTTTCTGATGTTAAAAAGGCCTTCCTTTGGCACGAATTGGAATCAAATGATCTGCTAATAGTTTGTTATTTTCAAGTTTTGATTCAAGAATAGCTATTAACTTACACTAGTATCTGCTATTGGGGATCCCCAATGAAAGAAATTTTTCTGAGGCGATCATACTAGCCAATATTTTGGAACTATTTAAAGCATAATACGTTAATTCAGATTATTAAATATATCTAGACTAAGATGAAAATTGGAATTGTTTGTTATCCAACATATGGCGGTAGTGGAGTAGTGGCGACCGAATTAGGGAAGGCGTTGGCAAAGGAGGGACATAAGGTTCATTTTATTACCTATTCTCAGCCGACTAGATTAGATTATTTCAGTGAGAATCTATTTTATCATGAAGTGATCATTAAGGAATATCCTTTGTTTGAATACCCTCCTTATGAGATAGCTTTGGCTAGTCGGATGGTTGACGTGGTTCAGCATGAGAAATTAGATATTTTACATGTTCATTATGCCATTCCGCATGCCTCCGCAGCGCTTTTAGCAAAACAAATATTGGCTACTAAAGGGATTGTGATTCCGGTCGTCACAACATTACATGGCACAGACATTACCTTGGTAGGAAAGGATGTTACCTACGAGCCGGTAGTGACCTATGCCATCAATCAGTCGGATGCGGTTACTGCCGTCTCCAATTCGCTACGGCAAGATACTTATGACCTATTTGATATTACCAAAGAGATTACCGTCATTCCCAATTTTGTAGACTTAAATCGATTTAAAAAGCAGAAAAAGGATCATTTCAAAAAGGCGATTTGTCCCAATGGGGAAAAGCTAATCGTTCATACGTCAAACTTCAGGAAAGTAAAGCGAGTGGAAGACGTGATTAAAGTGTTTTGTCAAGTGAGTAAGCAGATGCCTGTCAAGTTGTTTTTGATAGGGGATGGTCCTGAAAGATCAGAGTTAGAGCAATTTACTAGAGACAATTGTAGTTTCGAAGACATTCGGTTTTTGGGAAAAATGTCGAAAGTTGAGGAGGTACTTTCGGTAAGTGACCTTTTTATTATGACCTCGGAAAAAGAAAGCTTTGGATTGGCTGCGCTTGAGGCGATGGCTTGTGAGGTGCCGCTAATTTCAACAAATGCTGGTGGACTTGTCGAATTGAATATAGATGGTGAAACGGGATATGTTTGTGAAATTGGAGATATTGATAGGATGGCTGAAAAGGCCATTCATATTTTGGACGACCGCAATTTGAATACGTTCAAGGCCGCCGCGTTGAAACGTGCGAAGCTTTTTGAATTGTCCAAAATTCTGCCATTGTATGAGCAAGTATATAAGGAAGTGCTATAAAGGTAAAATGCCTTAAAAACTATATTTTAATTTCATGAAATTTTTTAATTTAAATCTCAAAAGATGAAATCTTTCTTGAAAAAATTTGGTTATCAATCAAGGAAAAACGGATCATGATTGGACATAGATTTACAGAATATATACCGGATAAAGATCAGAAAAATGGAACTTTTGAAAATTTACTCGATATTTTCTTGCAGCTCATGGTTATCACCGGTGGAGATGTCTCAGAAACATTAAGCTGGCTTTCCAATCTTGACAAGCGATACAATTTGACAAGTCCAGAGTATGGGATTGGAGATTTTATGGATGACCTAAATGACCAGGGCTATATCAAACAAGGGGCAGATGACGCAACATTTAAAAGCACTCCAAAGGCGGAGCAAAAGATCAGGAAAAATGCCCTAGATGAGATTTTCGGTAAACTAAAAAAAACAGGAAAAGGGAATCATAAAACG
Organism: Flammeovirgaceae bacterium; assembly: GCA_013204595.1. Lineage (GTDB taxonomy): Bacteria > Bacteroidota > Bacteroidia > Cytophagales > Cyclobacteriaceae > UBA4465. Next base: position 42,374 of record JABMNK010000083.1, on the reverse strand, counting down.
CATTATACAGGGCAAGGGGATGAGGCGAGTACAGATTTCAGGGCATTTGAATTTGGTGATGCACCAGATCAAATAGCGCTCACTGAAAGTCTCAAAAATGCGCAAGTCAATAATGGCGCAGAAAATTTTATGCTCACGGAACGTGATTTGGAAATTCAAGATAAGGATTATAAAACTCAGACTTCCACCGTGCTGATGATAGATATCAGCCATTCTATGATTCTGTATGGAGAGGATCGAATCACCCCAGCCAAGAAAGTCGCCATGGCTTTGGCCGAATTGATCAAGCAAAAATACCCTAAGGATACTTTGGATATTATCGTATTTGGAAATGACGCATGGCAAATTGAAATCAAAGATTTGCCGTTTCTTCAAGTAGGCCCATATCACACCAATACTGTGGCAGGGCTTGAGTTGGCTATAGATATTCTTCGAAGAAAGAAAAACAAGAACAAGCAAATTTTTATGATTACTGATGGTAAGCCAACCTGCATGAAAGTTGGCTTAAAGTATTATAAAAATAGTTTTGGTTTGGATCCAAAAATTCTTAACAAAACACTCAATTTGGCAGCCCAATGCCGTAGAAATAATGTCCCTATTACTACATTTATGATTGCGTCAGACCCTTATTTGAAGCAGTTTGTTCAAGAGTTTACCCAGGTGAATAACGGCAATGCCTATTATAGCAGCTTGCAAGGTTTGGGTCACCTAATATTTGAAGATTATAAAAAAAACCGCAGAAAAAATCTCTGATTACATGAGCTATTACGATATACCAGCAAAGCAACTATTAAAAATTACCGCACTTGAAGAATTAAAGGCTTCTGGTTATGAGTCCATCGGCATCAAGGATGAATTAAGAAAAAATCTTATAGCTGCATTGAAGGTTGAAAAATCAGTATTTTCGGGAATTTGGGGCTATGAGCACACCGTAATTCCAGATATTGAAAGGGCGATTTTGGCCAAGCACAATATTAATTTTCTTGGTCTTCGTGGACAGGCAAAAACAAGAATTGCCAGAATGATGACTTTGCTACTAGATGAGTGGATACCTTGCATAGAGGGGTCGGTCTTAAACGATGATCCTTTAAACCCTATCTCACAATATGGCATCGATTTATTGAAAGCCCAGGGAGACAAAATGCCTATTTCATGGTTGCATAGAGCGGACCGTTATACCGAGAAATTGGCTACACCGGATGTATCTATTGCGGATTTGATTGGAGATGTTGATCCCATCAAAGCGGCTAGTTTGAAATTGGCCTATTCAGATCAGCGGGTCATTCATTATGGACTTATTCCAAGATCCCATAGATGTATTTTTGTGATCAATGAGCTGCCAGACTTGCAAGCGAGAATTCAAGTAGCATTGTTCAATATTTTGCAAGAAGGAGACATTCAGATTCGTGGATTTAAGTTGCGATTGCCATTGGACGTCCAATTCGTTTTTACAGCAAATCCGGAAGATTACACCAACCGTGGTAGTATCGTCACACCACTAAAGGATCGGATTGACAGTCAGATCATCACACATTATCCAAAAAGCATCGAAATTGGAAAAAAAATCACTCAACAAGAGGCGCGTCTTGAATCTATTCAGTTGAAGACTGTGCAATCCTTTGAGTTGGTCAAAGATTTAGTTGAGCAAATTGCTATTGAAGCACGTATTAGTGAATTTGTGGATGCCAAAAGTGGCGTATCTGCACGTTTGACTATTTCGGCCTATGAAAACTTGGTAAGCGCTGCTGAGCGTAGGAAGTTGATCAATGGCTCAAAGGATACAGTTATTAGGGTTTCTGATTTCGTAGGAGTAATCCCGGCAATTACCGGTAAAGTTGAGTTGGTCTATGAAGGAGAACAAGAGGGGCCAGGTATTGTGGCGGCCAATTTGATTAGTAAAGCCATTCGGACGCAGTTTATCAATTTTTTTCCGGATCCTGAAAAAATCAGGAAGAATAAAAAAACTGAAAATCCCTATAAAACCATTTCAGACTGGTTTGGAAAGGGAAATATGCTAGATCTTTTGCTAGATGCAAGCGATAAGGAGTACAAGGAAACGTTGCACTCCGTTCCAGGTCTCTCGGATTTGGTAACAGCGAAGTTTAAAAAAGAGCCCGAAGCGTATCAATTATTCTTGATGGAACTGGCCCTACATGGATTAGCGGAATATAGCTTATTGAGTAAGCATGCCCTTGAAGAAGGTATTCAATTCAAGGACCTTATCAGCAGTATGTTTAATTTGGAGGATCATGCCGCCGAAGACCTCTAACAGCGTAATTTGTTAGCACATGACACTCTTCGAGGCACAGCAATTGATTCGTCAAGGTGAAGGGGATCTAGTAGAGTTTAAAAGAAAGGCCAAGTATCCCGAAAGAATCATCAAAGAAGTAGTGGCTTTTGCTAATTCATCAGGTGGCCATCTTTTCATAGGTGTCGATGACGACGGTACAATCGTCGGGCTTAAAGACGTCTATGAAGAGCATTTTGTCATGGAAAAAGCTATTTCGGAGCTTTGTAGGCCAAAGATTCGTTATGATTATGAGGTAATTCCCATTAGTCTCAAGCAATCCATTCTTCACTATTACATTTACTCAGGCGATGCTAAACCTTATTTTGGGTTGCTTACATCCATGCACAAACGAGGTAAGGCATTTTTTAGAATTCAAGATAGATGTATCCAAGCGAGCAGAGAGCTTCGGCAGATATTAAAATTCTCTTCGCAGGGAACACCAAGGGCTTTTTCTTACGGAAAAAATGAAAAGATACTTTTTAATTATCTAGGGAATCATGAAAATATCACCGTCGAAGAATATGCTGTAATTGCTAATATTAGTCGTAATGAAGCCTCTCAAATCCTGATTAACCTTACCGTGAGTAATGCCCTTAAAATTGTCCCAGAGGATCATATAGATCATTTTGTATTTGTAGAATAAGACATTTTCCGTCGCATAATATATTAAATTCAAGTAGCTATTTGACTATTAATGCCTATCAAGATCATTTGGGGTTTTTCATTAGTTTTTTTGATAAAGTTCTAGATTACACCTAGATCAACGTTGGTATGTCATATTCGGTCAAATATATGTTAGACATACGATGGTCTCTGATTATTAAGTAATTGTATGATTCTCTATGTTTCTTGATTGATCTTTCCCAAGATGAGTACATGCTATTTTTCAGTTTCTCTATATCAATTGTCTGAGGTATCTTATATTGTGCGGTGGTGGCATTAAACAAGGATCAGACTTAAGTTTAATACCCCTCGATTGAGGGTCTTTAGCAAGGGAAGAGAACTTTGTTTTTTAACAGGATTGCATCCTTTTGTTTCAAAGTCTCTTGCGATGTTCTAAATTTGTTTGCTGATCAAAAGACTGATATCACCATACTATTTTGAATCACCATAGCGTTTATTAATTTTTATAATACTGTTTTAATGAAAAGTATATTTAGAGGCTTTTTGAATACTATTGGATTGTTGTTACTAGTGCAGGCGGCGTTTGCTCAAAACGTGAGTGTAACTTATGGTCCTGATCAATTTGCTTTGAATCAAAATTGGACGATTACAATCACCGTGGAAAATGATCGATTACGAAAGTATAGTGATTTTCCGGAAATAGATGGACTGGTAAAGAGAGGGACCTCGTCATCGACCTCTACTAATTACATCAATGGACAGATGTCCTCTTCTCAAAGTATTATCCAAAATTATCAGGCAGTTAAGGAAGGCCCCCTTGTAATTCCTGATTTTGCCATGACCATCAATGATCAGGATTACACGATTAAGGGTAAAAAAATAACTATTACAGCACCTGCGCAGCAGCGCAGGCAAAATACACAGGATCCGTTTCAGGATTTTTTCCAGCAGCCTGGACCCACTGAATTTATTGAGGTAGAGTCCGAAGCTTTTTTGGCGTTGACTACAGACAAAAACGAAGCCTATTTGGGGGAAGGAATCACGACTACACTTGCGTTTTATGTAGCGGCCTCTAATCGGGCAGATATGAGATTTTATGATTTGGGGACTCAAATCACGGAAATTGTCAAGCAGATTAGGCCTGAAAGTTGTTGGGAGGAGAATTTCAGCATAGATAACATTAATGGAGAGCCTATTGAAATAAAAGGCGAACGTTATACCCAGTACAAAATTTATCAGGCTACCTATTTTCCTTTAAACTTGGAGCCGATAAAATTCCCCTCTGTAGCGCTGAAATTAATTAAATATAAACAGGCTAAAAATCCTTCCTTTTTTGGACGAAATCGAGAGGAGGATTATGAAACTTTTAATAGTAAACCGAAGACGATCAATATAAGGGAATTGCCTCCACATCCTTTAAAAGAGCGTGTGAATGTAGGGAATTTTCGTTTAAAAGAGGCGATCAGTACCCAGCAATTAACTACTGGACAAAGTTTTAATTATTCCTTTGACATACGAGGAGAAGGCAATATTAGTGCCATAAATTTACCAGCCATTATGCAAACTGAAATTTTTGATTTCTATGAGCCCAACACTGCCCAGAACATCCGAAGGGCATCAAATATGGTTTCAGGGAATAAAAAATTTGATTATTACGCCATACCTAATGAGCCAGGGACCTACCAATTGGGAGACGTAATTCAATGGATATTTTTTGATCCAATCAAGGAGAAATATGATACGCTCAGGTCCGACCTGTCGGTAGTGGTCGTGGGCGAAAGCAGAAAGAACGAGTATATTTCTTCGAGCGATTTAGGGTCATTTTATGATAGGATTGACTTTGAAGACAATGAATTAACATCAATTAATTTGGTATCAAGTTATCAGATCTTTATTAACCTCTTTATCTTAGCCGTACTGGTGTTTTCAGTAGTGTTAATTTTAAAAAAATAATGGGCAGCACATTCGGCAAAATATTCAAAATTTCAACTTTCGGTGAATCTCATGGCCCTGCAATAGGGGTGACAATTGATGGATTGCCGGCAGGTATTATCATAGATATCGAATCCATACAAAACGAGCTTGCAAGGAGAAGGCCAGGCCAGTCAAGAATCACGACTCAACGCAAGGAGGAGGACGAAGTTGAAATTTTATCAGGCATTTTTGAAGGGATCTCCACGGGTACGCCGATGGCCATGATCATCCGCAATCAGGATCAAAAAAGTAAAGATTATAACCATATTGCGCAACAATTCAGACCGAGTCACGCGGATTTTACTTTTCAAGAAAAGTATGGAGTGCGTGATTATCGAGGAGGGGGGAGAAGTTCAGCGAGAGAAACAGCGGCTCGTGTGGCTGCAGGGGCAGTAGCCAAACAATTTCTGGCCCAAGCCTTTGGTGCAGAATTTTATGCTTATGTGTCGCAGGTGGGCAATTTAAAGCTAGAAAAGCCTTATAACGAATTGGACCTTACCAAAATTGACACCAATGATGTACGCTGTCCAGATGGGCCAATGGCTACTGAAATGTTTGAACTAATAGATAGGGTCCGTAAGGCTCAGGACACTATTGGAGGTGTCGTGACAGGGGTCATAAAAAAGGTGCCGGCGGGACTAGGTGAGCCTGTCTTTGACAAGCTTCATGCTGAGCTCGGGAAGGCCATGTTAAGTATAAATGCCGTAAAGGGCTTTGAATATGGTAGTGGCTTTGAGGGAATTAAAATGAATGGTTCTGATCATAATGATTCCTTTTACATGGAAGGGGAAAAGGTAAGAACCCTTACCAATAGATCTGGGGGGATACAAGGAGGGATATCCAATGGGGAAGATATTTATTTTAATGTGGCATTTAAGCCTGTCGCAACCATTATGCAAGATCAGAAAAGTGTTGATAACGCGGGCAATGAGGTTACTGTTTCGGGCAAAGGGCGTCACGATCCTTGTGTGGTACCAAGGGCAGTATCGATTGTGGAAGCTATGTCGGCACTCGTCATAGCAGATTTCTATTTGATAAGCAGAACTAATAAATTATATTACTAAAAAAAGTGTTATGAAAAAGATACCAATCCATACCAAAATAGTAATAGGTCTCCTTTTAGGAATTGGATGGGCTTTTTTATCCAGTTCTATGGGGTGGAATGCATTTACCATTCGTTGGATAGATCCATTTGGTACCATATTCATTCGATTGTTGAAGTTCATTGCGGTTCCCTTGGTACTGTTTTCTATTATTGGGGGTGTGTCTGGTTTGCGGGATGTGTCTAAACTGGGTCGTTTGGGAGGCAAAACTTTATTGGCGTACATGCTGACTACGTTATTGGCTGTTGGGATAGGCTTGTTATTGGTTAATATTGTCAAGCCGGGTAACCAAATGGATGAGGAGCAACGGATCAAAAACCGCATCGGATATGAAATTTGGTTGCAGGACAATAACATGGGACCTTCTCAGGATGGCCAACATTTTCTTGATGACCCTCAATACAGCAAGTACCTGTCAGAGTCTCAGGTAACGCAACAACAAAGTGAGAATCAAAAAAATGATTTGACTCAAAAGATCAAATCGGTCGATGCCCAAAAAGAGAGCTCACCTTTGCAGTTTATTGTTGATATGGTTCCTGATAATATTTTTGCTGCCTTATCAGGAAATGGTTTGATGTTGCAGGTGATATTCTTTGCTATATTCTTTGGGATCACTATGATCATGATTCCAACGGAGCATTCAGAGCCAATTATTGCCGTTGTAAATGGAATCAATGCTGTTTTTTTAAAGATGGTTGATCTGGTTATGAAAGCGGCGCCCTTTTTTGTATTTTGCTTATTGGCAGGGGTGGTCGCCAAGATGGCCGATACACCGGGTGAAGTTTTTGAGATTTTTGTTGGACTAGGATCGTATTCGCTCACGTTGTTCAGTGGCTTGTTTTTATTAACGTTTGTGGTGTACCCATTGATTGTAAAATTATTTGTTCCCAAGATGGGATTTAAGGATTTTTATAAGAATATCAGTCCTGCCCAGTTTTTGGCGTTTTCTACAAGTTCTAGTGCGGCAACATTGCCGGTCACCATGGAGTGTGTAGAAGAAAATGTGGGAGTCCCCAAAAGTATTTCAAGCTTTGTGTTGCCGATTGGGGCTACCATTAATATGGATGGCACTTCCATGTTTGAAGGTGTAGCAGTCGTTTTTTTGGCTCAATTACACTTCATTGACCTTACGATTGCCCAGCAGCTCACTATCGTTTTGACCGCGGCCGCGGCGTCAATTGGCTCGGCAGCCATTCCAAGTGCTGGATTGATCATGATGATCATGGTGTTGCAATCTGTGGGCTTAAATCCTGCATGGGTGGCAATTATTTTTCCTGTAGACCGGATTTTAGATATGTGCAGGACGGTGGTAAATGTAACAGGGGATATGGTAGTATCTACTTTAATTGCCAAGTCAGAAGGGGAATTGCCTAAATATTCTTAGCCCAAAAGCCTTATAATAAGGAAAATGAGTTTTAAACAACATATTATCTTATTGAAGGTTAGCTTTGTACCCTAATTTAAACATTATGTCAGACGCAGTAAAGACGCCTATCAATATTTATACAGAGGCCAATCCCAATCCGAATTCGTTGAAATTTGTCGCAAATTTCATGTTGATGCCAGAAGGTGTCAGTCGTGATTTTCCTGACATTAGCACCGCGCAAGAAGCCCCATTGGCCATTAAGCTTTTCGAAATGCCATATGTGAAGAGGGTATTTTACATGAGTAATTTTGTTACCGTCACAAAAGATGATACATCCGATTGGTATGAAATAAAAGGAGAAATATTAGGGATTATCAAGTCCCACCTAGAGGCGGGACTACAGATATTAACCGAGCAAGAAGTTAAAGAAGATCACCATATTGAGGCAAGTGATAGCGATTTGGAAGTAAAAATAAAAGGCATTTTGGATGAGTATATCAGGCCGGCTGTTGAGATGGATGGTGGTGCTATTACCTTTGATTCGTTTTCCGAAGGAAAAGTGAAAGTATTATTACAAGGGTCTTGCTCTGGATGTCCAAGTTCAACGCTCACGCTTAAGGCAGGCATAGAAAATTTATTGAAGAGAATGGTTCCAGAGGTTCAAGAGGTTGAAGCGGTCGGAGTGTAAGGATTTAGGTTATGCGTGAAGCGAAGCTATAGGGCGCTAGTGGTGTGCGCATTTTTTATCCCTAGTCAGTGACAATACCAATTAGAACAATTTAACATCATTATTCGTGGCTATTGCGAGAACATTTGAACTAGTGCTTAATCCTGAGATCGCATTGGATGATCAGAACCTACGATCTTTTTTGAAGGGGAAGGGATGGCTAAGTGAGGAACAATTTTTGCTTGTTGATAGACGGTCAATTGATGCGAGAAAATCAAATGTTAAAGTCAATATCAGTCTGACGATTTCGGATAGCTTATTACGCCATGAGTTTGTTGAATATGTTCCTTCACAAAACGAAGTATCAGCGGCCCCTGTTGTGATCATTGTGGGAGCTGGACCTGCAGGGCTTTTTGCAGGACTTAAGGCCATATCGCTGGGTTATCAGCCGATAATAATTGAACGAGGTAAAGACGTGCGAGCGAGACGACGAGATTTAGCCGATGTCAATAAGCAAGGATTGGTCAATCCAGACAGCAACTACTGCTTTGGTGAGGGAGGTGCCGGCACCTATTCGGACGGAAAACTTTATACACGCGCTACCAAGCGTGGAAATGTTAGGAATGTTTTTGAGATTCTAGTTGCACATGGTGCGCCAGAAGATATTTTGATAGATGCGCACCCTCATATTGGCACCAATAAACTACCCAATATTGTGACTGCTATACGCGAAACTATTGAAGCCCATGGTGGTAAAATACATTTTAATACAAGGCTTGAAAAATTTATCTTAGAAGAGGGTATCATGCAAGGAGTGATTACTCAAGATGGGCATGAGCACAGAGGTATTGGTGTAATCTTGGCAACGGGACACTCCGCAAGGGATATATTTAGATGTTGTGATCAGCAGGGTATTGCCATCGAGGCGAAACCATTTGCATTGGGCGTGAGAGTTGAGCATCCCCAGCAACGTATTGATCAAATTCAATATCATTGCGACGAGCGAGGCGACTACCTTCCTGCTGCCAGTTATTCTCTTGTTCATCAATCAGTACTTTCAGGAATTACTAGAGGCGTTTTCTCTTTCTGCATGTGTCCTGGAGGATTTATAGTACCAGCAGCGACCAGTCCAAGGGAGATTGTTGTGAATGGGATGAGTCCATCTCGAAGGGACAGCAAATATGCCAATTCGGGTATCGTAGTGGCTATTGAAAACCAAGATTTAAAGGGATTTGGTTCTTTTGGCACTTTGGCAGGTATGGAATTTCAGGCAAGCATTGAAAAACGAGCGTGGGAAGCTGTCGGGGTAGGTCAGGTCGCGCCAGCGCAACGTCTAGAAGATTTTATGAATAAAACGGAATCCGCATCATTAAATGATACATCTTATCAGCCAGGCTTATCAGCTGTTGATATGTGTCAAGTATTGCCTAGGTTTATTACCGAACGATTAAAACAAGGATTTTATTCTTTTGGACGTAAGATGAAGGGATACCTGAGCAATGAAGCCCAAATCATAGGTATTGAAAGTAGGACCTCCTCACCGGTCCGCATTCCAAGAGACAAAACTACCTGCGAGCATATTATCGTCAAACGATTATTTCCTTGTGGAGAAGGTGCGGGTTATGCTGGAGGCATTGTTTCGGCAGCCATGGACGGTCAGCGCTGTATGGAGCAATTGGCGTTGTTGTACCCTATCAAATAGTAACACAATTGCTGCAAGTATTATGGAAGAATTCCTTTCTCAACAGAGCAACGTTCGATCATTAATATTTGGTAACAACACTTAAGGATTAGAATAGGATTCAATGAGCCGTCCACTGAGCCGCAATAGTTCAATTTCGGCGAGTTTTGTTGAAAAGGCAGCATTGATTAATCTACTTTCTGCTGCTACCGCGTTGATTTGTGCTTCACGTAATTCCAATGGGGTTGAATTTCCGAGGGTATAACGATCTAGTGCAATATTCTCATTTTCCTTGGCTACGCCTAGGTTTTGCCGCTCAATATTGATTAAGTCTAGACTTGTTGTATATTTATTATACATTTTGTTGATGTCTGCTTGTAGCGAAAGTTTAAGATCATCGATGGTGTGATTGACTATTTGGGTTTGTATTCGAGCATTTTCAATTCGTCGATTTAAATTAAATCCATTGAAAAGATTTAAGCTAGCAGAAATGCCATAATAAAACCCGCTAGTTTGGGTCAGTGCTGAAAACCCCACTTGAGACGAATTACGCCCTTTGGAATAGCCCGAATTGAGACTAACCATTGGAGATCTTTCGCTCTTAATTTCGCGTAATTGTAGATGGGCAATATTGAGGTCTCTTTGTGATTTGAGCAATAAGGGATTTTTTAAATTAGCGGATTCCAAAAGCGCTTCTAAGAGTAATGATTCATTGATGGTTATTGTGTCATTGATGATCACTTCGGCAGCTACCTCTCTGGCTAATAATCTATTTAAATCCACCTTGGCTTGATACAGCAGTTGCTCTTGATTGATGAGCAAAGTTTTGTCTGAATTATAATCTACTTGAGCGGCTAGGTACTCCATTTTACTTGCTTTGCCTATTTCGTATTTATTTTTAGCAATGTCTGTTCGACGTTCGGATAGCTGTAAAGAGTTATTAAGTACTTTAATCCTTTCGTTTTCTAGGGCTACCGAATAATAGATAGTTAAGACGTCAGAAATGGTATTTTCCATAGTAATCTTCAGTTGATAATTACTGGATTGTTGCTGCTCACTCAGTCTTTCATATGTACGGAACATTCCTAGACCATCGAAGATTACCCAGTTTACCGCGGTACCCACATTGAATTGCTGAGATTCCGCTCCCTTTATGTCAATAATGGTTTTATTGGCATCATTTCTTTCCTGATAGGTGTCGTTGGATGCGAAATTCTGGATGGAAGTAGCTCCTGCAATAGGCAAAAAGCCAGCATTACCCAAGGTATAATTATTCTCTGATATAGCTTTTTGATTGGCCGCAATCTTGATAGCAAAATTATTTTCCAAAGCGACCTTAATGGCTTCTGAAAGTGACAGGACGTCTTGAGCGTTGCAACCGCTCCAAAACAGTAGTAGTCCAGTAATAAATCCAGCAAACTTTTTCATATAGTAAGGAATTAAATCAAAACCGTGCCATTCGTTTTCCTTTGCTAGAAAGATAGATATACATGGCAGGAATTACGTAAAGGGTTAAAATGGTAGCAAATAACAGCCCTCCGACAATAGCAATTCCCATAGATACCCGACTTTCAGAGCCAGCACCAAGGGCGAGTGCGATGGGGAGAATTCCTAATATAGTGGAAAGGCTAGTCATCAAAATAGGTCTGAATCTTTGTTGTGTTGCGCTGACGATGGCCTCTTCTAATGACATGTTCTGAGCCTTCTTCTGATTGGCAAACTCGACGATTAATATGCCATTTTTGGTTACCAGACCTACCAGCATGATGATCCCTATTTGACTAAATATATTTAGGGTCTGGCCAAAATACCACAAGGCTAAAAAGGCACCTGCAATGGCCATGGGAACGGTGAGCATAATAATTAAGGGATCGGTAAAACTCTCAAATTGAGCCGCGAGTACCAAGTAAATGAGAATTAAGGCAAATATGAAAGCAAAATAGAGGCTTGAAGAGGAGTCTCTGAATTCAGCAGAGGGTCCTGCCAAGTCAGTCTGAAAACTGCCGTCAAGTAACCTTGCAGCGATGGCATCCATGGCATCAATGCCGTCCTTTATTGTATATCCTGACTGTAATGAAGCTGAAATGGTTGCAGCGACAAAACGATTGTATCGATAAAGTTGCGGTGGTGTGCTTTGCTCGCTGAGGTTAACCACATTGTCTAATTGAATAAGGTCATTTTGCTGATTTTTGACGTAAAGAGATTTTAAATCTAAGGGATCGTTTCGATCTTCGCGATCGACTTGTCCGATGATTTGATATTGCTTACCATCTTTGATGAAATAGCCAAATCGCGACCCACTAAGGCCCAGTTGCAGCGTTTGGGCGATGTCACGAACAGATACGTTTAGACTTCTGGCTTTGTCCCGATCGATTTCTATATTGATTTCAGGTTTGGTGAATTTGAGATTGAGATCTACAAAACTAAAATGTGGATCATTCGTCGCTTCCTCAATGAATTTTGGTAAAATATCTTTCAATTTTTCAATGGTGGCTGCTTGTAATACATATTGAACAGGAAGACCACCTCGCCTATTACCGATGGATTGACTTTGAGAAACAAAAGATCTAGCCTCAGTGAGATTCATTACCTTTTGATTAACAGTATTAACGATTTCCTGTTGCGATCGCGTTCTTTCTGAGGCGTCAGCCAAAGTTATTCGAACGTTACCGGAATTAACAGATCCGACAGACCCATAGCTGGGACTAGTCATACTTGTGATACCTTCACTTTCAGGAATTTCTGCAGTCATCAAGGTAATAATTTTATCAAGATATTGATCCATATATTCAAAAGTAGCACCTTCTGGACCAGTACTATTCACCCTAAATTCTCCTCTGTCCTCCATTGGGGAGAGTTCGCTTTTTATTTCAGTAGTAAGCCAAAAAATCAATCCTATTGAAGCGAATAGAATCACGATAGCTTGCCATTTACGTTTCATAAATCGATCAAGTGAGGCATTATAGCCTGCATTCATCCATTCGAAGAAAGGTTCTGTTTTCTTGTATAGCCACTGCTGTTTGGTTCTTTTTTTCAAAATCTTGGTAGAAAGCATTGGTGTTAGCGTCAGGGCTACAAAAGACGAAATAGTAACGGCAGCCGCCACCACGATGCCGAATTCTCTAAATAAACGTCCTGTAAGCCCTTCTAAGAATACTACCGGCATAAATACAGCGGTGAGTGCTACTGTTGTTGAAATTACTGCAAAGAAAATTTCTTTAGAGCCTTTGATGCCAGCTTCAATGGGGGACATCCCTTCCTCAATTTTAGCGTAGATATTTTCTAGAACGACGATCGTATCATCCACTACCAGACCAATGGACAGCACAATACCTAATAAAGTAAGTACATTGATAGTGAATCCCGAAATGTACATAATGAAAAAGGTTCCTATAAGGGAAATAGGAATCGTGACGATAGGGATTAAGGTGGTGCGCCAATCGCGCAGGAAGGCAAAAATTATTAATACCACCAAAATAAAGGCCAGAAAAATTGTCTCCTTAACCTCAGCGATTGATTTCCTGACATAATTAGACGAATCAAAACTAATCCCCAATTCAATGTCAGCAGGTAAATCTTTTTTGATGAATTCTATACGTTGATAAAATTCATCAACAATATTAATAATATTGGTGCCCGGTTGCGGTTGCAAGGCGACGGCTACCATGGGAATGCCATTTCGTTTCAGTATGGTTCGTTCATTTTCGGCACCTAATTCGGCACGACCAATGTCTTGAAAGCGCACTACGTTATTGTCATCTTGTTTGATGATGAGGTTATTGAATTCTTCTGGGGTTGAGATTCTACCCATGGTCCGCACAGTAAGTTCTGTGTTAGCGCCTTCTACCCTGCCAGAAGGTAATTCGACATTATCTCTTGTGACGGCATTTAATACTTCTAGGGGAGTGAGTTTGTAGGCCGCTAATTTTACGGGATCCATCCAAAGTCGCATAGAATACCGACGCTCACCCCAAATCTGAATAGAGGCTACCCCACTGATCGTTTGTAATCTTTCTTTAAAAATATTTTCGGCTATGTCCGAAAGGCTCAGAAGGGTTCTTTTATCACTGGTGATGGTTAAGGCCACAATAGGCATGGCATCAGCATCGGCTTTTCTCACAGAGGGGGGATCACAGTCAGGTGGTAGATTACGAATCGCTCGTGAAACACGATCACGGACGTCATTAGCTGCGGCCTCAAGATCGACTTCTAAATCGAATTCTACTTGAATACTACTTGCGCCGTCTCGGCTAGAAGAGGTAAGTGTTTTGATTCCTTCAATCCCGTTGATTGATTCTTCTAAGGGTTCGGTTATTTGAGATTCTATCACACTGGCATTGGCGCCGGTATAGGACGTACTTACAGAAATTGTTGGGGGATCCACACTTGGATATTCTCGAATTCCTAAGAAATTAAACCCAATCACACCAAATATGATGATGACCAATGACATGACGATTGCTAAAACTGGTCTGTTGATACTTAAATTTGAAAGCCCTGACATATTTTAAGCTTAATTTAATTCAGAAATGATGACTAATGAGGAGGGTTTGATTTGGAGCAGTCCTGAGGTAATTATGGTATCTCCAATATTCACGCCTTGTAGTATTTCTATTTCAGTCGAAGTTCTTGTGCCCGTGATCACGAATTGTTCTGTTATTTTTCCATTCTTTTGGAGAAACACTTTATGCCCAGAAAGATCATTTAATATCGCGATAGATGGGACCATAAGTGCATTGTCCTTATGACTTAATATTACCTCGACCCTTGTAAACAACCCAGGTAAAAGTTCGCCACTGACATTGTCGCTAACGGCCCTAATCCGCAAGGTACGGGTAGCTTCATCAATCTGTGGCTCAACGGCATAAACCTCCCCCTGATACGTGTTATCGGACGCATCGGTGGTAAAATAAATTAGGTCATTGGGATTGACTACTGCACCATATTTTCCTGGTATTGAGAATTCAATCTTGATTGGATTTATATTGATAAGACTTGCGATGCGCGAATTGGAATTTATGAAGGCGCCCACACTAATATATCGAAGGCCAATAATGCCATCAAAAGGCGCCCTTATTTTACTTTTTGCAATTTGGGCGTCAAGGACTTTGATATCAGCACCAGAAGTATTTAGTTCTGTCAGAGCAATATCATACTCTTCCTGACTGATGGCCTCTTTTTCTAGGAGTTGCCGTTGTCTGAATTCGCTGGTTTCTCTGAGTTTTTTGGCAAATTTCAATTTTTCTAATTGGGCAATTTGTTCATCCACATTTAATTCCAACAATAATTCGCCTTCTTTGACGCTAGCGCCTTCTTTGAAATAAATTTCCTGAATAACGCCAGAGATTTCAGAGGAAATTTCTACCGATTCATTTGCAATCAAGGCGCCTGTTATAACTAACTTATCATCAAGGGGTTTTGGTCTAATAATACGGGCACTTACCGGAATAGCTGGTGATTTTCCGTAACCACTGGCCTGCGTGGGTGCATCGTTATTAAAGGAAATAAAATTAAATTTTTTATTCGCAATTAATAGTATGACTATTGCTAGGATTAAATAAAATAGTAAGCTGCGGATGCGTTTATTCATTTGACAAAGTAATATTGAATTTACTGATTCGGTTTGATTCGGTCAAAAATACCACCGAAAATTGCCCTAAATTTAAAATCGCCTATGGATTTTTTTCAAATGGAGGCATACCGACATAAATGGTCATTATGTGGGTCACTTTTCAGTTTACATTGTTATGCATAGGCAGTAGCATATTATTTGTCCTTTTTTCAAAAACGAATAGATGGCCTTTATCTTCTATGTAAAAATGCGGTTAGATACTCGCTAAGTGAGGACCCAATCAGCCGTTAACAGGAGGTATTTACATCCTTATTTTACCCTTCTAAAATGGCCTTGGCGTACTTCCAGCATTTTCCAGTTTCCACAACGGCATTGGATCCTTCAGGTACAGTATATTCCATTTCGATGGTTGCTGGAATGGGATATTTTTTTGTTTTAAGTAAGGTAAGGATCTCTTTTAGAGGCGTATCACCTTGTCCCCACGGCATGTTCTTTCCTTCACCTTCTTTGTTTTTACGATCCTTTATATGCATGCTTGATATTCGATCGTGCTTGGCTTCAATCAGTGCTAATAAACTTTCTTTGGTATTATCACCACCGACCGCAATATAATGACCACAATCTAAGTTCATGGTATTGAAGGAAGACTGTCCTAAAGCTTCGTCCCATGCGGTATCTGTTGCCTGAAGGTGGGCATGATAGCCAATATAAATGCCGTACTTTTCTCCCAAATCACCTAGGCGTTGGGTATGTGATGCGTCCTCTGGTAATTCCACTGTCACCGAATTAGCGCCTAAGGTTTTGGCTGACTTTAATGCGAAAATAATTTCAGCGTCTGTATTGGAAGTACCTAGTGCGTTTGGCTTATAGGCATAAATATTTATACCTGCTTTCTTGAAGAGGTCGTGCACCTCTTTAAATTTTTCCATGGAGGCAGTTTGCCGCCAATTAGTTAACGCTTCTTTATAGGCCGTGGCTTGTGCCTTCATCTCATCAGTCCATTCTCTTCGGCGATAGCTTCCGTATGAAATTGGATTTTTTGGTGCCCCGGCATAGATCTCAATAGAATCCCCCATTAGTTCAATGTCAGATATGTTTGCTTCAAGGCAGTACTTGATCAAGTCTGCTGGACTATCTGGCATGCCGCGAAATGAATAGGTAATCGCACCAACCTGAACACCCTTAATTTTCGAAAAGCCACTTCCTTTAATCCAGGTTGGACTATTGGCATAAGCAACCTTACCAGAAGCTAAAACGCCTATGACAGCCAAGGAACTTTGATAAATAAAATCGCGCCGTGAGGTGCCGATTACTGCATTTTTTTGATTTTCTTTGAGCATTTTATTTTAGGTAGTATGAGTTTTGAAGTTCAATTTAATTAAAAGAAAGCGTGAGAACCTTTATAAAAGGGACGAGCGGTGTGAGCAATGGAAAAGAGGTAAGAACGCCCTAAGGACAGAAACAACTTTTTTATTTCCCCTATTATTTAACTGCTTATAACTAGCGCTTAGCGAGTATTTATTTTACTGAAAGCTGCTTTAATTGGGACGAAATTTGCGTTGATCTCTGCACGCAGACCAAAAGTTAATTCATTGCTTCCTGCCTTTAATTGTCCGGAAATTGAGGCAATAAACTCCTTGAACTTAGGTGCGTAATCATGTCGGGCAGCGCCTCCCAAATCTAGATTGAGCGCGTGGATTATCACCTCGATGTCTTTAGTTTTATTAATGTCTCATCGAGAGGGCAAAGAACCCCAGCAATGATTTTGTCCCATAGTAAACGAGAACTTTTGCGAAAGACATAAAAGTGAGACCTGAAGTAACGTTGATGATGGTCTTCAACGAATTTAAATTGATAACCAGAGAGCTCAAGTAAATGGGAACCAAAATATTGGTATTGATTTCTTCTTGTGCCGTTTCATAAAAATCTTCTTCTGAGATATGCATCTAATTTTGAATCCGTGAATTGTTAATCAACACGTTCAAGTCAGGGGGCTCATCAGCAATCCAATCTTGCAGAGCGTATCTTTTTAGGCTACAGATAACTCATATTCTTTGGTAATAGGGGTAGGATATTTTTGCTTAATTTCCTCTTGTAATAGACCTGTGCGCCCACAGATAATCACCTCATTCTCTTACTTTAGAATCCGTTCTATGCGGCCAAGTCCACTTGCTCCTCCAGTAATTAATATTTTGTTATTTGATAATTTTATGGTTAGATCTTAACTAGAGGTCTTTAATTGATCATAAAGACGGTTTTTTATAAGATAAATCATCTAGTTTTTCATTGGGAATTTTAAGGTAACTCCTGGATTTTCTGCATTCCATTCCAATAAGATGCTGATCAGTGAAATGGTCTTTTTCTTCGAGAAAAAGAATTCGCCAAATTTTCCCATTTCGAGATTCAGATATATACAAGGATCCATCGGGTCCTTCCGATAGACCCATTGGACGGAATTGAGCATCGGGCATTTGGAAAACGGTATCAACACCTGTAAAGCCGTCTGCAAAAACCTCCCAAGTACCCACTGGGGCACCATTTATAAAAGGAATAAAGGCTACGATATAGCCCGCTTGAGGGTAAGGAGTTCGGTTGGTGGAGCCATGAAAGGCGATGAAGGCCCCTTGTTGATAGCGTTTTGGGAATTGATCGCCCTTATAAAATAATAAGTCATTTGGAGCCCAATGTGCGGGCAATCCCATAATTGGGTCTGTAAAATCGGTAACCTCTTGACTGCCGTCACCGTTGTATTCTGGGGCCAGCATTCGTTTATTTTTAAATGGGTCAAAATAACTGTAGGGCCATCCATAGTCATCGCCTTCTTTTATTTTTATAAATTCTTCTGCTGGTAAAACTGCGTTTTGCCAAGCGCTAAAATGGTCAGGTGCATGTGTGTTTAAATAATCACGCCCATGGTTTACGGCGTACAGACTATGGTCTTCTGAGTTCCATGACATAGCGACCACACTTCTGACTCCCGTTGCATAAAGCTGGCCATCTGATTGTCGTTGATCCAGTTTATTGGCATCAAATTTCCAGATACCGGCCAGGCCCTTCAATTCAGGGCAGGGCATTTTGCCTTTAACATTTGCGACGGTATTTTCAGGTACGCTGTACCAATCTTCACAGACATTGGTTGGGGCGCTAAAAGTTACATACATATTGTCTTGTTCATCAAAGGCTAAAGATTTGGCATTATGCCATCTGATAGGATATTGATCGACTAGTAATATTTCTGGTACTCCTTCAGGGATTAATTTATTAGCCGTCAATTTTTGTCTATAAATAACGAGTTCAGAGCTGAAATAGAGATAGTCTTTATGAATCCTCATCTCCGTGGCAAATGTCCCATCATTTCTATAATTTCCAAATCTTTGAATGATATCAGCTTTTCCATCTTCATTGGTGTCCCGGAGGGCTACATTGCCTTTGTCTCCATTGGGGATTCTTAGTTTGGCATATATATCACCATTTCCGTTAACGGCGATATGACGCGTTGGCCCTATACTGTCTGTCACTACCAATGCCCTAAATCCGTCAGGTAAAAAAAGACCACCATTGTCTGCATCGGGTGTAGGCATGATCCATAACTTCTTTTCTGTACAGCGTGAAAAAAAAAGTG
This sequence comes from Flammeovirgaceae bacterium, assembly GCA_013204595.1. Classification (GTDB taxonomy): domain Bacteria; phylum Bacteroidota; class Bacteroidia; order Cytophagales; family Cyclobacteriaceae; genus UBA4465. The sequence goes on along the minus strand of JABMNK010000083.1, from coordinate 23,475 downwards.
CGGAAAGCGCAAAAAATAGAATTTCAATGAAGGTATTCGATGATTTCAAGCTAATTTTTTAGTTTAGTAATGCTAAGATAAGGCAATCAATACAGTAATTAGTTGTGTTGAAGTTGAGAAAAATGAAAGATTCCTTAAATTTGGCATGAAGTATAATTTCACTACTTTATGCTGGGATTACCTTTAACTTTGATTTAAGTTTCAATGCTACATTATTTCAAATTAATAATGCCGGGTCATAAATTATTAAAATTAAGTACATGAAACGAGGGGTTTGGTCAAAACAGATTATAAATAGAACTTATGGAGATTGAAAAGAAGTATATTATGAGGGTATCAAGGAGTACGTTATTTTTATTTCTTTTAGTTAGGCTGATTTCACCTATTCAAGCTCAATCCGCAGATAAACTCACTTCGGAAAAGGTGACCCCAATAGATCCCAATAGATACGAGGAGGTAAAAGGATCCCCCATGTTATTTGAAGATTTCGTTGCTGCCAATGTCTATGAATTTAATGATCCTATAATTGCTGAGTCCTTAAATTATAATGGCTATACGCAGGAATTTGAAGCAATCACTAAAGGGATTCACACGGTATTAGAAGATAAGTACTATACCAAATTTGAATTTATCTCCACTCATTATAATCGTTTTTATGATGATTTCATGTCTGATACGACATTATTTGTAAGAGGATTGAATCCAGAAAATAGCAATAAATTTTATGTTTTGATTTATTCCAGTGATGATTATGTGATATTCAAAGATTTCAAAATACAGTTAAATAAAAGAGTCGTGGAGAGTCCTGGTAAAACTATCGACTTTAATGAATTTAATCCTTTCTTTAATTATTGGATTTTAAGAGATGGAAAAAAATTAAGTCTTTTGAAACTAAATAAAAAGGCTTTGCTCGATGTTTTGGGGGAATCCAAAGAACTTTCCGCATTTATTAAAGAAAATAAATTGAGCGTTAAGACGGAGGCTGAACTTAAAGAAGTAATGAAGTTTCACGCTTCTATGGCTAACTAAGGAAGTAATGCGTCATACAAAAGGACCACGGGGTGCTGGGCAATTCTGTTGGTTCCATCCTTAATTTGATGGCGACAACTTGTACCAGCGGCAGCAATGGCAACCTCTTGTGGAAGCGTTCTTATCGTTGGTAAAAGCACCAGTTCGCCAATTTTCATGGATAAGTCATAATGCTCTTTTTCATAGCCAAAAGACCCTGCCATCCCGCAACAGCCAGATGGAATCATGTGCACCGTATAGCTTTTTGGTAGGCTAAGCATCTTTTTGGTAGGTGTCAGGGAAGACAAAGATTTTTGGTGACAGTGTCCATGCACTTTGATGAGTTTTGTTTTAGCGGTAAATTGATTCGAAGAGATATTCCCTTGGTCAATTTCTTGACTGATGAACTCTTCAATCGTCATCACATTTCGGGCCAATTCTTTTGCCAATTCTTTTGTTTTTCCTCTGGTCAGAGAAATGTATTCATCTCGGAAAGACAAAATGGTGGAGGGTTCGATACCGACTAAAGGATGCTCTTGAGATATTAATTTTGAAAAGATGTCGATATTCTTCTCTGCTAATTTTTTCGCTTCTTTAAGTAATCCTTTAGAAAGTAAGCTCCTTCCACTTTCGGGGTGCTCCACAAAGCGTACTTCATATCCCAAGCGATCAAGTAGTAATATCGCCTTTTGTCCGACTTCCGAATCATTGAATTGGGTAAACTCATCGCAAAATAAATAAAGTGATCTTTTGGGCGTCTTAATACTCGGGTTGAACGCTGTTTTGATCCATTTTCTAAGAGGTATTTTACTGAGCGTTGGCATAGAGCGTTGGGTGGCGAATCCCATTAAGGATTTTGCAATAGATCCAGTCAGGGGATTGGAAAAAGTCAAATTATATGCCCAAGGAATTTTAGCAGCCAAAGTCATAGCAGTAGTAAAGTTGCCTATTAATCGGGTCCTTAATGGGATGCCTTTGTCTTGATAATATTGGTATTGCCATTCGCCTTTTAATTTGGCCATGTCTACGTTGGAGGGACATTCAGAACTACATCCTTTACAAGATAGACATAGGTCCAAGACTTCTTTTATTTCAGGACGAGAGAAGGGTTTTTTAGTATCCGTTTTGCTCAACATTTCCCGCAAGATATTAGCACGTGCGCGCGTAGTATCTTTTTCATCTTTGGTAGCCTGATAGCTCGGGCACATCGTACCTCCCGATAAGGGTGTTTTCCTGCAATCACCTGCTCCATTACACAATTCTGCTGTACGCACGATACCTTGAGTTTCACTGAAATCATACATCGTGTCGAATTCCGGCGTGGGTTGATCTATTTCAAATCGCAAATGAGTATCCATAGGTGCCGCATTGACAATTTTACCTGGATTAAATAGGTTGTGTGGGTCCCACGTATTTTTGATCTGTTTGCACAGTTCGTAGTTATGAGGACCTAACATTTTGGGAATGAATTCCCCTCTTAATCGACCATCACCATGTTCTCCAGACAATGAGCCATTGTAGGATTTTACCAAAACGGCGATTTCTTCAGCGATCGTTCTGAATTGCTTTTGTCCTTGGCTTGTTTTTAAATTAATAATGGGCCTTAAGTGGAGTTCGCCAGATCCAGCGTGTGCATAGTGGACGCTATAAAGCCCATGCTTGGCAAGAATAGCATTGAAATCGGCGATATATGCCGGCAGACTTTGGACATCTACGGCGGTATCTTCTATTACGGGAACAGGTTTCGAATCTCCAGGAATATTGGATAACAACCCTAGACCGGCGCGACGTAATTCCCATACTTTTGACATATCTGCCCCCTCAATGATGGGAAAAGAGTACCCCAATTGTGCTTCCTTTAGCTCTTTAATTAAAGAGGTGGTGGCATTGATGACTTCCTCTTCGGTTTCTCGAATCAATTCAACTATCAATAGGGCTTTTGGGTCGCCCTCTACAAAGAATCGATTATTCAAGAATCGATTATTTCTTTTGGTCGCCTCTAAGATGTAATGATCAATTAATTCACATGCGGAAGGCTGATAGTTCAACGCAACTAGATTGGCCCGAAGAGATTCATCGATAGAATTGGCATGAATCACCAGTAGTCTTCGATGCCGTGAAGGGATTTTACTCAATTTGATTTTGGCTGCTGTCACAAATCCTAAGGTGCCTTCTGATCCAGCTATTAATTTGGAAAAATTAAATTTTTCATCGCTTTCGGTGGTGAATGGTCTGTGCCTCAAAAGCATGTCAATTGCATAACCCGTATTTCTTCTTGGAATTTTAGGATTTGGATAGCCCTCAAGGATGGCTGTTTGATTGATTGGATCCGACAACATTTCTTTAATCCCAAGGTAAATTTCGGTATGTAAATCTCCGCTGGTATCATGGCCGTTGCAATGGGCCAAAAATCCATGTTCATCAAGTGGACCAAAGGTGACTTCTGTTGCATCGGAAAGCAGCATTTTAACTTCTAATAAATGTTCTCTAACACTGCCGTATATGATAGAATTTGAGCCACATGAATTATTGCCAATCATGCCACCAATCATGGCACGATTGGCCGTTGATGTTTCGGGTGCAAAAAAGTAGCCAGTATGCGCTAGTTGCTTATTGAGATCATCTCGGACAATCCCAGGTTCTACCCATGCCCAAGCTTCTTTTTCATTTATTTCTATGATTCGGTTAAATTTCTTTGAAACGTCTACGATGATTCCACCACCTACCACTTGACCTGCTAAAGAAGTGCCGGCTGTGCGTGGGATTAAACTCGTTTTTTTTTCTTTTGCGAAAGCAATCAAAACTTGGATATCTTTCGTGTCTGCTGGTATGGCTACGGCGATAGGGATTTCTCGATAGGCGGAAGCATCTGTGGCATAGATCCGTCTTGTTGCTTCATCGGTGAAGAGTTCACCTTTCAAAGTTTGTTCTAGCGATTTAAAATTCATTTTTCAATTCTTTATTGGCTTAAAACAAAATAAGAGATAACTGGGAAATGATCTGAAGGATAATGTTGTTCAATTAGTTGCGAAAGTATGGCGGTTTTTTTGGAAATAAGCTGGTCATTATGAAAAATATAATCAATACGACTATTTTCTTCGGGTTCGATTTGAAACCCATTAAAGGTATCAGAGCCACCAAAAAATTGATCAGTTGAATATCGACTATCCTGATATTTACTGGAGATTTCTAAGATGGGAGGTTCTTTTTCGCGTGCGTTGAAATCCCCCATCAGTACAATGGGTAAATTCTCTGAATTCAAAAGGGCCATTTGATTCAAGATCAACTTTGAGGAAGCAAGTCTGGCCTTTGGACCTATGTGGTCAAAATGCGTGTTGAAAATCCAAAAGCGGTTATCATGGAACTCAAGGAGTGCGTAAGTGCAAATACGAGGAAGTGCTGCATCCCAGTCCTTGGAGGGTCTATCAGGGGTTTCGGACAACCAAAAAGTACCACTATTTATCAAGGTTAGGTCTAATTTATAAAAAATCGCACTGAATTCCCCAGCATCGTTACCATCATCTCTTCCAACACCAACATATCGATAGCCTTTTAAATTGGATTGAAGGTATTCCATCTGGTGCAACATCGCTTCTTGTACACCCAGAACGTCGGGAGCATAAAAATTTACTTGATCTACCAACATTTTTCTTCGAATATCCCAATGGTCAGGACCGTCATTTGGGCTATCATATCGGATATTGTAGGTCATTACGCTGAGACCCTTTTGGGCAAAAGCGGGTTGGAGCCATAGGGCAATCATCAGGGTTAAAATAATTTTCATTCTTGAGGATTTTGTTTTTCTAGGATCATTACGACCCTGTTGGGAATATATAGCCGCATAACAAATTGGCCTAACAGCTCAGTCGCAGGATAAATAAGGGAATTATCTACTCGTCCATGCCCGCCAAATTTTAAGTCATCGCTGTTCAAAATGATTTCATAAATTCCCGGATTAGGCAAATTAAATCGATAGTCGGGAATGGATTGCGATACATTGAAATTGAAGATAAAGATCAAATTGCTTCGCTCAAATATCAAAACATTGTTTTTTGTATCTACGTTGAGTTTTTCTCCAGGGGGATTAGCCAATAATTGATGTTTTTTGGCTAATCCGATCATTTCAATATCGAAGGCATCTAGGTATTGATATCGTAGATCTGGGCTTTTCGCCAAAGACCATTGTCTGCGGGCATAATAGTAACTCCAATGGTTTCCTTCTCTTGGGAAATCGACCCATTCAGGGTGGCCAAATTCGTTACCAATAAAATTGAGCCAACCTTCACCTCCCAAAGATAGTGTCAAGAGCCTTATCATTTTATGTAGGGCAATGCCCCGATCGATGATCGGGCTTTCTGCGGAGACACTCATATGAGTGTACATTTCTTTATCCATCAGCCAAAAGGCCAGAGACTTATCTCCAACAAGGGCTTGGTCATGTGATTCGGCGTAAGCAATGCTCTTTTCTCCGTGCCGCCGATTGTTCAGCGTATACCACATCTCTTCAACGCTCCAAGCCTCATCAGGAGAGTGCTTGAGTAGTTTGATCCAATAATCAGGTATTCCCATTGCTAATCGGAAATCAAATCCGATGCCACCTTCTGCCACGGGGCGACAAAGACCAGGCATGCCACTCATGTCCTCGGCAATCGAGAGGGCCGAAGGCTTGAGCTCTTGGATCAAAGTATTTGCCAATTGGAGATATATCAGGACATCCCAATCAACGCCATCAAAATATTTCCCGAGACCATCAAAGGAGACATTTTCACCATGATGAAAATAGAGCATCGAAGTGATCCCGTCATAACGAAAGCCGTCGAAATGAAATTCTTCAATCCAATAGCGCACATTTGAAAGAAGAAATCTTAGGACCTCTTCTTTGCCATAATCAAAAAGATAAGAATCCCACCCGGTGTGATAGCCCCTTTCGCCAGCATGGAAGTATTGATCGCTACCATCTAATCGAGCAAGTCCTTCAGCAATATTTTTTACTGCATGAGAATGTACCAAATCCATAATCACTGCAAGTCCCATTTCATGTGCCTTGTTAATCAAATATTTCAGATCCTGTGGTGTTCCAAATCGAGAGGAGGCTGCAAAAAAATTACTGACATGATACCCAAAAGAGCCATAGTATGGATGTTCTTGGATTGCCATCAATTGCACAACATTGTATCCATGTGCTTTTATGCGCGGCAGGAGGTGATTTGCGAAATCTCTGTAGGAACCAACGCCTTCAGTCTCCTGGGCCATACCGACATGGCATTCATAAATAAAGGGTTGTTTTTTCGCTTTTGAGGCATCAAAGTCATCATCATTCCAATCAAAACCTTTGTTCCATAAAACACCCCTAAAATCATGGGTGTGGGGATCTTGAATGGCCAAATTGAGGTAAGCTGGTAACCGATCTAAAGTGCCATTTTTAGTGACTATCTGTACCTTTACCTGTGATAGATGACCAAAAGTGGGATATTGCTGGGCATTTAAAAAAAGTTCCCAGATGCCTTGATCATCTCGAGTCAGCAAATGACTGTTTGAATTCCAATCGTTAAAGTCACCAACAAGAGATAAGCGATGTGCTTCAGGGGCCCATTCTCGATACCACCAGCCTTGTTTGTTATGATCATAGTTAAACCCAAAAATATGATGGCCGTTAGCGAAATCCTTTAAGGAACCAAATTGCTGTTCAATGGCGCGTTTCTTATCTTCAAACCGGTTTAATCTTGCCTGAATCTCTTTAGAAAAAGGCGTCAACCAAGGATCATTCTTTACCAATATGGGTATTAATTTTTTTGACATTGATACTTATTGTAAAGCTGTAATTTAATTACTGGTAATCCAGAGCGCAAGGCAGTTTTAATTTATTATCAAATTTCATTTTTTAAAGTTTGTTATGAGCAGTGAAAGTTAAATTGATTTGTATACGGCCCTCACTGCCTAGTTATTTAATGGTCAATTTATGATTACTCTCAATCGGGGTACTATGGAGGACTTCTGTGCAGGAGACTTTGGCTATAGGGCCTTGCCTTTTCAAAAAGAAATCGTGTTTACTATGGGATTACACTTAACAAGCGTTCTTGTAGGCCCATTAATTTCACCTGAGGGGTTTTATAGTACATTCGACATTAACTATGCCTTCCTAAATTGAATTTTTTTTATATTTTTCAGCGATTTCACCTCTCCTTTAATTTCCTTCATGGTAGAAATACTTATACGAAATTGTTATCAGTAGTAGGGATAGGGATAGGGATATTTGGTAAAATCCCATTTTGAATTTCTCACAATGATTGTTTTTCTTGACATTTTGTTTTTGTCAATTAGCTCAAACTATGTCATACTTGCACAATAGGTTGCGTTGTTACTCATCATCCATAATGCGCTAGCTTTGAAGGTATGTTATTGGTGAGTATATTGTCTGGCTGAAATAAAAAAAAATAGCTTTTTCTGAGGAACTTAGAACATGACTGCATTGGGGTCATCGGTATTTTAACGAAGAGGGAGTCGTATAACTTTTAAAAAAAAATGAAAAATTTGGTATATTTCTTCATATCTAATTATTCTAAGCTTATTACGCGGCTATATTTTGGCAAAGTAGAAGTTAGAGGAATTGAGCGGATACCGAAAGAACACCCAGTTATTTATTCGGTAAATCATCAGAATGCATTTATGGATGCATTAATTGTAGGGAATTTATCTCCTAAAATAACCTATTCGATTACGCGAGCAGATGTTTTTAAGCCATTATTCAAATGGTTCATGGACGCTATCAAAATGATCCCAATCTACAGAATAAGAGATGGGTATGATCAGCTAGCCAAAAATGAAGAGCCCTTTAAAAAAATTAATGAAGCTTTGAATGACAGCAGTGCGGTGACGATATTTTCAGAAGGGAATCATGGAAATGATTATTATTTACGATCAATTTCAAAGGGGAGTGCGAGAATGGCCCTCGAAGCACAGACAAAAATGAAGCAACTTGATGTGATGATCGTTCCCGTAGGGATTAATTATTATCATCACCAGCGACCCTTGCACAAAGTATCTGTCGTATATGGGAATGCAATTAGCGTTAAATTATATTTTGATTTGTATCTAGAACATGGCGCCAAGGGGGTTAATCAATTAAAGGAGGCCATCGCCGAGGGCATGAAATCGTGTTTGTTAATTCCTGAAAACAACTTGACTTATGATGATCAAATCAAAAAGATCAACCGGCTTAATGAATCGCTCTCTTTTCATGAAATGAAGGAGCAACTGACTACCCAGGAAGCCTTACATACGATGAGCAAACCCAATCGAAGTATCTATTTTTTGGGGAAGGTATTGGGCATCTTTAATTTTGGACCGTTGCTCTTGTTACAAATTATTTTAGGGGGAATTAAGGACATTGTATTTTACGGCTCTATAAAGTGGGCTACTGCATTGATTATTTTTCCGATTTGGTATTTCTTAATTTGGGTAACTAGTAGTTATTTACTGGGAGCACAATGGGGCTTTGCTATTACACTATCTGGGGTGTCATTACTCTATTTACGTCAATATTTGATCAAATGGTCCAATGTCCAACATTAGGGTTTTTTGACATCATAAATGAGGGTTCCCTTGTCGTTCCATTCTCTAGTAATTAGCGCTGGGGTTGTTCGATCGTAAGGTTCATTTGGATATTTGATTTCTCTTTTTAGTTTTTTATTTGGATAATATTCTTTCCACATGCCGATTTTTTCGTTAAACCGATATTCTCCGGTTGCGGCGACCACACCGTCAGAATGAAAGGCGTAGTAGGTGCCCTGTCTATCTCCGAAGTGGATAGGAATTACCTCCCTTAAATGCGTTCTTTTTTTGTCATAAAAGCGGAGTAAAGACTCTTGGGTCCACCCTTTCCAATAGATTTCCTTGTTTTGTAGAATATCATTGCGATCCAGCAAGATCCAACGCATGTGTTTTTTCCCTTTGTAGTAATATCCTTTCTCAATGATTTGGTCGTTAATTTTTCTGACGTATTGTCCGTGTAAGAGGCCTATTTGCTGATTTTTTGGAATATTTTTTGAGTTAACTATTTTCTTTTTTTTTCGATCGAAATAATAGAAATTTTGATCAAAAGTAGTGGGGTCTTCAAAGTCTTCGGGGCTCAAAAAGAAGAAGAGTTCCGTGGTTGCATTTTTACCTTTGACATTTTTTGTAAACCCTTTTTTTGATTTAATGCCGTAGTAAACATTCGGATTGACCGATTTTATTTTTTTGATTTCCTCAAGCGGCTCGTGGTCTTCTGAGGAATTGAGGTCATTAAGTTCAATAGTCAAGGGGGTATCATAGGCCACTTTGAACAAGTCTACAATTGCGGCATCCTGAGCATTTAGTGAAATTGTAAAAAAGGAACAAAGAAAAAATAGATAGACTTTCATGGCGATGCTAACGCAAATCAATTTAATAAATTGTTGATTACGCGTGTAAATACCGGAAAATTATTTTTTAATGTTACCATTAGTCATCAGCGAATTCTGTGTGACTAAGTAAAAAAGTCCACAGAATAATTTCTGTGGACTTTTTTATTGATTACTTGGTTGCCAAGTCGACACTACGTTTAATAAAGTCGGTGAGTGCTTTTCCTGTAAGCAGTCCTTGTGATAATAAAGCTAGGTCATAGGCTTGTTTGGCCAAGTCAACTTTTTTCTCATCTTTTTTTGCCGAAAGGATTTTTTGAACAATCGGATGATTGGCGTTGATGGCCACCGAAAGATTGAGAGGAAAATCACCAAACATCATGGGACCGCCACCTCCGGCAGCTTGCATATCCTTCATTCTCCGCATAAATTCCGGTAGCGTGATGGTCACGGGCAAGTCATCTGTAGCCATAGTTTCTATGCTGACAGAATTGTTTTTATTGTCAATTGCCTTTTCAAAAACTTCCTTAACAGCGACTTCTTCTTTCTCGCTTAAAACAGAGGTCGTGGCTTCTCCTTTATCGATTAATTTATCAACAACATCGGCGTCTACTCTTTTAAAAGTGACTTCAAATTTTTGTTCACAATGATTGATAAAATGACTATCTAGGATCTCATTTAATACCAATACGTCAAATCTGCGCTTTTGAGCAGCATCAATATAACTATGTTGTTGATCTTCATTGGACGTATATAAAACTACCTTTTGCTTTTCTTTATTGGTTTGATTTGCCTCTATATGCTTTTTGTATTCCTCGATCGTGAAAAGCTTCGATTCTGTATTTTTGAAGAGGACAAAATCTTTCGCTTTTTCATTAAATTTCTCTTCCGAGATCATTCCATACTTTACGAAAACACCAATATCATTCCATTTCTGCTCGAAACCTGTTCGGTCATCTCTAAAAAGCTCGGCCAATTTATCTGCTACTTTTTTGGTGATATAGCCATTGATTTTTTTGACATTTCCATCCGCTTGCAAATAACTTCTTGATACGTTTAGAGGAATGTCGGGGGAATCAATCACCCCATGTAATAGTTGCAAAAATTCAGGAACTACATTTTTTACTTCATCGGTAATAAATACCTGTCTGGAGTACAACTGGATTTTGTTGCGTTGCATTTCCAAGTCCTTTTTAAGTTTAGGAAAGTACAAAATACCAGTGAGATTAAAGGGATAATCTACATTTAGATGAATCCAGAAAAGAGGATCTTCACTAAACGGATATAGCTCTTTGTAAAATTTCAAATAGTCCTCATCCTTCAGATCCTTTGGGCTTTTGGTCCAAATAGGCTCAGTATCATTAATGATATTGTCCTTTTTTATGGTTTTATATTTTGGTTTGTCATCCTTATCTTTTCCGTCAGAAACACTTTCCTCTTTGGTGCCAAATTTGATGGGGATAGGAAGAAATTTACCGTATTTGTCCAAAACACTTTGTACCCTGGCGTCCTCCAAAAATTCTTCGGAATCTTCTGCTATATGTAACGTGATCGTAGTACCCCTTGTTTTCTTTTTTGAAGATTTTATTTCAAACTCGGTTTCACCATCACAAATCCATTTGGCAGGTTCAGATCCTTCTTTAAAGGAAAGGGTGTCTATTTCTACTTTTTTGGAAACCATGAAGGCAGAATAAAAACCTAACCCAAAGTGACCGATAATTTGTTGATCTTCGCCCTTATCCTTGTATTTTTCAACAAATTCAGCAGCTCCTGAAAAAGCAATTTGATTGATGTACTTTTTAATTTCCTCGGCGGTCATACCGATGCCGTGATCAGTTATGGAAATGGTTTTCTTCTTTTTATTTATCACAACCTCCACCATGAGTGAGCCGACTTCCTGCGTATATTCGCCAAGGGCGGCAAGACGCTTTAATTTTTGGGATGCGTCTACGGCATTAGATACCAACTCTCTTAAAAAGATTTCATGGTCAGAATATAAGAACTTCTTAATGATAGGGAAGATGTTCTCTGTATGTATGGAAATATTACCTTTTTCTTGCATTTGCGTTAACTAAATTAGTTCTGTAATGAGCAGCAAGTATCAAATATTATTCCACAGAAGAAAATGGCACAAGAACGTGTCAACTTGTCAGAATTTATGTCAAAAAGAGTAGATAATTCAAAGAAAGCGTCTCACCGAATTCGGTCCATACTTTTTACTAGCTTCTCATCCCTTCGGATAAATCTATTGGATACCAAATTGCTCATCATACCAGATACAATTAGATAAAATCCAAAGAGGTAACTACCTTGATATTCTTGGGCCAATAAAGGCTCTGCTTTAAAAATAAAGTAAATAACGATCCCCATGGTAATGGCCATAACCAAACTATTCAGTGCGCCGAGTTTTATTTGAAACAATCTGTTTTTATACTGAAAGATAGAAAAAATGGAGATGGCTGTGGATATCAAAGCAAATAGACCAATGTAAATGGTATTCTTTTCAAAAAGGACCTCACCTTGACCCGCATCAACATCATTACTTTCGTATTTTAAGTGAAAAGCAGTCAATATAGCCCTTTCTGACGGCTCCAAGGAGGATTTCTGCCAGATAGGAAAAAATAAGATAAGCCCCATAGACAGGGCGGCAATGAAAAGAAAGATTGATTGAAGTCGCTGAATCATAACAAGGATTATTTGTGCAAAAGAATACATCCGATTGTACAAAGACAAATAGATTAGCTTTATTTTGCAACATGCGCTATTTTCTCGAGATCAGCTATAATGGAACTCAATACCACGGCTGGCAATTGCAATCTAATGCAATTTCTGTTCAAGAGGTAATAGAAAAAGCCTTGGGACATTTGCTCGGAAGTCCCACATCTATCGTGGGTAGTGGTAGGACTGATGCCGGTGTTCATGCCTCACAGCAATTTGCCCATTTTGATGGACCTGAGATAGATAAAGAAAGATTGCACTATAAATTGAATGCTTATTTACCCAAAGACATTTCTATTAATAAAATACATCTGGTTAGGGCCGATGCGCATGCCAGGTTTGATGCAGTTTCGCGAAGTTATCAATACCATATGCACGCATCTAAAAATCCTTTTAAGCAGGGATTTTCTTATTTTATGCATTCAGAATTAGCTTTGGATAAAATATCGATAGCCTGCGAAGTACTAGAAAATTGGACAGATTTCGAAGCATTCAGTAAGGTCAAAACAGAGGTCAATAATTTTAATTGTGTGCTGATGAAAGCAAGTTGGAAGCAGACGGCGCAAGGCCATACTTTTTTTGTTACCTCAAACAGATTTCTTCGAGGGATGGTTAGGGCCTTAGTAGGAACATTGATTGAGGTGGGAACCGAAAAGCTATCAATAGCAGATTTTCAAAATATATTGATAAAAAGAGATAGATCTGGAGCCGGTGTTTCTGTGCCCGCTTGTGGCCTATTCTTGTCAGAGGTGATTTATCCAAAAGAAATTTATCAAATTGACCAAGCATGAATAAAGAGATTACTTCAACACAGGCACCAATCGTAGATTCGACCATTTTGAGGAGGTTATTTGTTTTTGCAAAGCCTTATATGCTTCAATTTTGGATGTTAGTATTGCTGACCATCGCGTTGGCGGCAGTAGTGCCACTCCGGCCATATGTGATTAGGCTTACCATTGACGAACCTATAGCAAATAGAGATTTTCAGGGATTATTGAATATGATGTTACTCCTTACGGGCTTACTTGTCATTCAATCAATTATTCAGTACCTACATACTTTCTTATCCGGTGTTTTGGGACAATACATTATTAAGGATATTCGGATTAAACTTTTCAGGCATTTGCAAGGTTTGCGATTGAAGTTTTTTGATAAAACGCCTATTGGGAGATTGGTTACCAGAAACGTATCGGATATTGAAACACTTGCCGAAGTATTTAGTCAAGGGGTTGCTGCGATCATAGGGGATTTGCTTCAGTTGTTGGTGATTTTCGGATTTATGCTCTATCTAGATTGGAAGTTGGCGTTGATCAGTCTTTCAACCTTACCACTGCTGATATTGGCTACGTATATTTTCAAAGAGAAGATCAAAGTTTCCTTTAACACGGTTCGAACCGCGGTCGCCAATCTCAACACTTTTGTACAAGAACACATTACGGGGATGAGCATTGTGCAAATCTTCAATAGTGAAGCGATAGAGTTAAAAAAATTCAAAGAAATCAATAAGGAACATCGCAAAGCCAATATTAAATCGGTGATGTATTATTCCATTTATTTTCCAGTTGCTGAGATCATCCAAGCCTCAGGTATCGGTCTTGTCGTCTGGTTCGGAGCAGGAGCAGTTATTCAAGAACGCGTAGAGATAGGGGTACTGATTGCCTTTATCATGTACATTCAGATGTTTTTTAGACCGATCAGAATGATTGCTGATCGATTTAATACCTTACAAATGGGGATTGTCTGTGCCAAACGAATTACGGACTTGCTTGACAACAGAGAGCAGATCAGTAATACAGGAACTTTTAAATCAAAGGAGGTCAAAGGAAAAGTGACATTTGACAAAGTATCTTTCGCCTATAATGAAGAAGAATGGGTGCTTAAAAACATATCTTTTGAAGTTAAGCAAGGTAAAACCCTCGCCTTGGTTGGCGCTACAGGTGCAGGTAAAAGTTCGATCGTCAATTTACTAAATAGATTTTATGAGATCAATCAAGGTGAGATCAGGATCGATGACGAATTAATACAGCACTATGAGCTACCGTATTTGCGCAAAAATATTGCAATAGTCTTACAAGACGTATTCCTATTTTCTGACACTATTTTTAATAATATTACCCTTAAAAATCCCAATATATCTCGGGAAAAAGTAATTGAAGCAGCAGATTTGGTTGGAGCTAGGGGTTTTATTGAGCGGTTGCCCGGTGGGTTTGATTATGATGTCATGGAGCGAGGAGCTACTTTATCAGTGGGACAGCGGCAGTTAATTTCTTTTGTGCGTGCGATGGTCTATGATCCTAAAATTATTGTACTCGACGAGGCCACTTCATCAGTTGATTCGGGGACAGAAGAATTGATACAAGCTGCTATTGCCAAATTAATGAAAGGGCGTACGGCGATCGTGGTAGCCCATCGATTGTCTACTATTCAAAAAGCCGATAATATTATTGTTTTGGATAAAGGCGAGATCAAAGAAATGGGGACTCATGAAGCTTTGTTGCAGCTGCATGGATTTTATGCGAAGCTCCATGAAATGCAATATAAAGAGGTAGCGGTTTGAAAAAGACATCCAAAAGAACCTATTTGGTTATTATTATTTGTTCTATTTTAATAAGTGCCTTTTCCCTTAATTATGCCTATACGTTACTTGGGGGCTATACGAAGCTGGAAGTTTATATATCGGGTCAAACAAGTAGGTTAATGGTTGGTCGGTCCTTTAGGGGTCGACAGACATCGGCGGAAATAGAAAAATTTTATATAGAGATGCGAGACATGGTATTGAGTCAAACCTTTCCAGGGACGCTGGCAGTTGTGAATTTTCAAGATTCCTCGTTGGCTCCTAATGAAATCAGTCAATTTATTGGTGTGATTTTAGAGGGAGAAAGTGCCAAAGTGCCCATGCAATATGAGTTAAGAGAATTTCAATGCACACAAAAATTGGCCATATTCTTAACGATGCATCCTGTCGTGATGCCCATGGCGAGCGAAGTAGAACAACGCCTAAGATTCAAAGCCGATTCTTTAAATATAGCATTGGGCGATTTTATATTTGAAATACACTATCCAGATGACTCAAAAGTAATTGAGGCTTGGTCCAAAAACTAGTTCAATCTGTGTCTTGACTTAGTTGTTTGTCGTGAATGGACTTATAGATGCCATCGTGGTCCATTAATGTTTCATGAGTCCCCTGTTCCATGATACTTCCGTCCTGTAGTACAAGTATCCTATTGGCCAATTTGGCTGAGGACACGCGATGTGAGATGATCAGTGAGGTCCTGTTTTTCATGATTCTGGCCATGGCTTCAAGGATAGCATTTTCTGTTTTAGTATCAACGGCAGAAAGGGCATCATCTAGGATAAGTATTTTGGGCTCTCGCACAATAGCTCTCGCGATAGAAACGCGCTGTTTTTGGCCACCAGAAAGGGTTATTCCACGTTCTCCTACGCGGGTGTCAAAGCCAAGGGGTAACTCAGTGATGTTATCCAACAAATCCGCATCTTTTGCCGCTTTGATAATGCGATCTTCCGATACGCCAGCGTTTCCAAAGGCAATATTGTTACGTATGGTATCTGAAAATAAAAAGACATCTTGGGGCACAAAGCCTATTTGTCCTCTTAGGGCGTCCAAACTATATTTGCGAAGATCAATGCCATCAATTTGCAAACTACCGGAAGAAACATCATACATCCTGCAAATCAAATTGGCAATAGTACTTTTTCCAGAACCAGTATTACCTATGATGGCTACCGATTCTCCGGAGTTTATCTTAAACGAGATGTCTTTCAGCGCCTCAATTCCAGAATCAGGATAAGTAAAATAGACATGACTAAATATAATTTCACCCTTTATCGCAGAAGTTACATTTTCAGTGGAGACGATATCAGTCTGGGTTTGAAGGAATTCATTGATCCTTTTTTGAGAGGCAGCAGCTTGCTGAATGATACTCGTAATCCACCCCAAAGAGGTTACGGGCCATGTCAGTAGATTTACATAAATAATAAATTCGGCAATAATTCCGGTACTAATTGAGCCATTGAACACTTCAATACCTCCAATATAAACAGTAAGGATCACGCTCATGCCAATAAGAGCCATGATCAATGGGAAGAATAACGCTTGGACGAACGCCAATTTCAAGGATTTATTTTGGTAATCAATACTCTCCTTTTCAAAATTCCCGGAGATGTCGTCTTCTCGATTGAAAGCCTTGATCACCCGGATACCAGAAAAAGCTTCCTGTACGAATGTAGAAAGTCTAGAAAGACTTTGCTGAATTCTTTCAGAGCGCTTATTGATAATGTTATTAACTAAATAAATACTGACCGAGAGCAGAGGCAATGGAATTAACGAGTAAAGGGTTAGTTTATAATTAATGGAAAACATAAATGGAATGACCATGATGAACAGGGTAAATAGCGTGATACCATACATGATAGCCGGACCAATGTACATACGTACTTTACTCACATCCTCAGAGATACGGTTCATCAAGTCGCCTGTGTTGTTTCTCCTATAAAAGCTCAGCGGTAGACTTTGATAATGTTCAAAAACCTCATTCTTGAGGTCATATTCAATATGTCGAGACATCACAATGATGGTTTGACGCATAAAAAACATAAAAACGCCTCTTAATAGAGCGGAAATTAAAATTAAGATACCCAGTACCCAGATCGATTGGGCGAATAATGAATAGGCATTTTTCTGGAGGTCAAAGCCTTCAAAAAGCTGGTATAATTCGAAGCTGCCTTGAAGAAGATCAAACGAATACCTCACTAATACAGCAGGCATTATTGAAAAGAGATTAGCAACAATAATAAATAAAGTACCCAAAATAAGTGGAGACTTGTATTTAAGCAAATACTTATTGAGGTGTGCTAAATCTTTCACAGTGTTAAAAGGAATATTTTTCCAAATGATTATTTGGTACAAAAAAAGTACTTTTGTGACCAGTAAAAAAATGGCTTCGCTGAATGATACAAATTTAGACTAGAATTTCTTTTAATAATGTCAGAAAACTCACCCCTATTGAAATCTTCGACAATTTTAGATAAAATGTCGGAGATGGCCCACGAGCAGCTCGTTTTTTGTAGTGACAAAGAAACGGGACTTAAAGCGATCGTCGCCATTCATAATACAGTTTTGGGACCAGCCATGGGCGGGACCAGGCTATGGAATTATGCCACTGAAGAAGAGGCAATTAATGACGCTTTGAGGCTATCTAGAGGGATGACCTTCAAGAATGCCATTGCTGGACTGAATATCGGAGGAGGAAAAGCAGTAATTATTGGAGAGGTAAAAAAAATTAAAAATGAGGCTTTGATGCGTCGTTTCGGTAAATTTATTGACGGATTAGGTGGGAGATACTGGACAGCCGAGGATGTTAATATGAGTACCCAAGACATGGAATATATCCGTATGGAGACGCGCTATGTAGCTGGAATACCTGAAGCAAAAGGGGGATCAGGCGATCCAAGTCCTGTAACTGCATATGGTGTATTTTGTGGAATTAAGTCTTGTCTAAACAAGGTATATGGCAGTGATTCGCTTGAGGGAAAGAAAATAATGGTTCAAGGCGCAGGCAATGTAGGCTCTTATTTGATTGAACAATTAGTCAAAGAACATGCTGAAGTTTTTGTTTCTGATATTTTTGAAGAAAAGTTAAAAAAAATCACCGATCGATTCAAAGTTCAAGTAGTGGCGCCTACGGACGTATATGACAGAGATGTTGATATTTATGCACCTTGTGCACTTGGAGCCACCCTTAATGATCAGACGATTCCTAAATTAAAATGTCGGATTGTCGCCGGAGGTGCCAATAATCAATTGGCAGATGAGTTCAGACACGCCAAAATGCTTAAAGACCGGGGAATTCTTTATGCGCCTGATTTTTTAATTAACGGCGGAGGCATCATTAACGTCTATTTTGAGCAACAAGGAAATTATCAAAGAGACAAAGTTTATCAAAAGGCGGGGGATATTTATAAATTGAACACCGATGTGATTAATCTTGCAGAACGAAATGATATAACTACGCATGAGGCGGCCTTAGAAATTGCCTTAAAGCGTATTGAAGATTTTGCTAATTTGAAATGAACTAGTGATTAGTTTAAAACGTTCTTTAAATGTTAAATAGAAGGGTCTTAAGGGTGAAAGCGATGCAAGCATTGTATAGCTATTTCTTAATGAAAGCATCATTACGAGAATTGGTGGAAGAGGAATTGCTCTTAAAATACGCCCTAGATCCTGCGATACATGATTTTGGCGATCGAGACATTTTTGAGGCCAAACAATTAACGATCAAAAATTCCTTCGGTGCTTTTTTCACTGAGGGTCATCATGGAACATCACCCGATTTAACAGAAGAAGACGTTCGAGCAATTAAAAACAGTATTCTTAGTTACGAGTATCTCATAAACTTAGAATTGGCCAAAATTCAAAAAAACATGTTGGCTGAGCGGGAGCAAATACTTCATTTATACTTGAAAATATTGTTGCTGCCTGCTGAATTTGCGTTTGTTGATAAGCAAGATCGCGAAAAAATAAAAAGCAGCTTTCTTAAAAAAAATGGATACGGCGGGTTATCTGAAAACGTGATTATCGATCGGATCAAAACACATCCAGAGCTGAATAGGTTAGTGAAATCAAATGAAATTAGTTGGCAGTCTGATATAGATCAGATTCGTCAATGGCACAGGGATGTTTTGAAGAAGGATCCCTACTTTATCGAAAACCAGTCCTTAGAAACGCCAACGGCAGCACAGCACTTGGATCTTGTTAAATATATTTTTAAAAAGGTTATTTTTAAAAATGAAGTCTTGGAGGCTTATTTCGATAAAAATGATTTGAGATGGAATGAAAATAAGCCCATCATTAAAAGTATGGTTTTAAAGACCATTAAGATTTTCGAGGACGGGGCAGAAGAATCTTTGACATTACAATCGCTCAGTCACAATGAAGACGAGGATTTTGATTATTTGAAAAAACTTTTTTCCCAAACCGTTGAGAAGGAATATGAATTAGAGCAAATTATAGGCAAAAAAGCCAATAATTGGGATGTTTCTCGCATGGCAGTGACAGATATGATTATACTGAAAATGGCACTCACTGAAATGATGATATTTCCAAGTATTCCTGTTAAGGTGACCATTAATGAATTTATTGAAATATCCAAAAATTATAGTACTCCAAAGAGTAAACAATTTGTGAATGGAATTTTGGATGTTTTGGCAAACGAACTATCTTCGAAGGGTATTATTAAAAAAAGCGGCAGAGGATTAATTGACAATAAATAAAAAATAGATGAGTAAAGACTCAAAAAATTCGTTTCTTGCCTTTTTGTTTGGACTGATGGCCGGTGGTATGCTGGCACTTTTATATGCACCAGAAAAGGGCTCCAATACGCGGGACAGGCTTTCTTTTTTGTTGGATAAGTACAAAAAAAGAATGGAAGAAATAATGTCTGAATTTGTCGAAGGCAAAGATCTTTCTGATAATGAAGCTAAATCAGAAGGGGAGAAAATCATAGTAAATGCAAAGCAAAAAGCAGATGAGTTGCTTGAAGATGTGAATGGATTGATTAATAGGATAAAGAAAAATCGTTGATTAATTAATGCATTGAAAATTTTCAGATACTTGTCATATTATTCGTGAATAAATATTTATCATAATGAAAAACGTAAAAAAAGTTGCAGGAATGTTTGTATTAGTCCTAATAGGATTTAGTTGTACCAACAAGGAGATAGAATCTCGTCTTGCCAAATTAGAGGGTAAAATGGCCGAATTGGAAACTAGTGGCATAAGAACGCCCAAGCCAGTAATGCCAACCAACGATTCGGCAGTTAAGCCAGAAGGGCCTCTTCCGACATTGAATTTTTCAGAAGAAGCATATGATTTTGGCACCATTAATGAGGGTGAAATAGTAAGTCATGTATTCTCATTTGTAAATGAAGGAGACGCGCCTTTGATCATTAGTAGCGCTACTGCTTCATGTGGATGTACCGTTCCTGTCTGGCCAAGAGACCCTATCCCAGCTGGTGGAAAAGGTGAAATTAAAGTAGAATTTAATAGTAGAAGTAAGCCAGGGGTACAAAACAAAACAGTCACTGTTACGGCCAACACGTATCCCAAGGTAAGTCGACTGAATATTCAAGCCAACGTAAACAAGGCAGATCCATCTTAAGAGCATTATGATTCAAACTATTATTTTACAAGCAGCAGGGAATTATTCTCAGTTTATCATGCTGGGAGGTATGGTTGTTATATTTTATTTCTTTTTTATTAGACCGCAGCAAAAAAAGCAGAAGGAAACCAAGAGTTTTATAGAAGCGATTAAAAAAGGAGATATCGTTGTAACCCTTGGAGGAATTCATGGAAAAGTGATTTCCGTTGATGACGACACCATTACCCTTGATGTTGATCGAGGGAATAAATTGGTTGTTGAGAA
Source organism: Flammeovirgaceae bacterium (assembly GCA_013204595.1). GTDB lineage: Bacteria > Bacteroidota > Bacteroidia > Cytophagales > Cyclobacteriaceae > UBA4465. The sequence continues at coordinate 2,927 of JABMNK010000083.1, read as the reverse complement.
ATCATCAATTTCATCAGACACAAGCAAAAAATATGCAGATCAGAAATAGACATCTATGATGTGATGATCAAATTGAAGTTTAAAAATTTCTTGAAAGATTGGAAGGTAGTAGTGCTCTCAATATTGGTGGCTTCTACCTTTTGGTTTTTTAGGGCCTTGAATAAAGATCATAGTGCGCTGATTAGTTATCCTATTGAGTTTGTTTTTGATAAGGATCAGGCGGTAGTCATGTCGCCACTTCCGGACGTAATAAAAATAGACATTAACAGCAGGGGATGGAACATATTCCGAAGGACCTTGTTATTTAGTATCGAACCTCTCCGCGTCGAATTGGAGAATCCTTCAGAAGTACTGTTTCTTACAAGGTCTTTTTTGACACCTATCATTGAAGAACAGCTACAAGGACTGAAGATCAACTATATTCTGACTGATACGCTTTACTTAAATATTGAGCGAAAAGTATCTAAGGAAATCAATTTAAAAGTAGATTCCCTCAATCTTTCGATTGAAAATGGGCATCGAGTGACCTCACCTATCTTAATTGAGCCAAACTCTGTAACGCTTACAGGCCCGGAATCAATTATTAATTCTCTGGAAAGTGATTATTATTTTTTACCAAAGGAGAGAAACATTGATGAAAATTTTAGTAGACCCATAAAAATACCAATCATTTTTGAAAATATTCTATCATTTTCTCCCAATGAGGTTCGGGTCTCTTTTAAAGTGTCTGAAGTTTCAAATTTCACCATTACGGTTCCTATAGAATTAAAAAATTTTCCTCCAAATCGGCCAATCCAACTTTTGGATTCTGCAATAACCCTTGTCTATATAGTAGAAAAATCTGTGGGTGCCAGATTTTTGCCTGACGATTTTCAAATCGTGCTTGATTATGAGTTGCGTCAATCTGATACCGTTGCCATACCAATACTAAAGAAGTATCCGTTGGATACCATGATCCAGATCATATTTGATCCAGGAGAGATTCAGTGGACCTATCATGATTAAATCTTTACTTATTGGGCTTACGGGAGGAATAGGAAGTGGGAAGAGTACGGTTAGCAGGATTTTTTCTTCCATGGGTATACCTGTCTATGACGCCGATGCCAGAGCCAAGTATTTGATGAACTATAATGATCAAATATGCGCACAGATCATTGAGTTAATTGGGCCAGAAAGCTATCAAAGGGGTGTATTAAATAGCACGCTGATAGCAGACCGATCTTTTGGAAACCCAGAAGTATTATCTAAAATTAATAGAATCGTACATCCAGCAGTCGGTCATGATTTTTCAGATTGGGTCGCGGTCCAAGGCGCCCATCCGATTCTTTTAAAAGAATCGGCTTTGCTATTTGAGACGTCCGTATATAAACAGTTAGATCAAACTATTTTAGTGGTAGCGCCTAAGGCACTAAGGATGGCTCGTGTTTTGAAGCGAGACCCCCAACGTATGCCAGCAGAAATTGAATCGATTATGGCTCGCCAACTTCCAGATGCCGAAAAATTGGCAATGACCAAGTTTGTGATCCAGAATGACGAAGTTGAACCAGTAGTGCCTCAGGTAATAAAGTTGTGTGCAGAAATAAAGTTAAAAATAGATCATTTAATGATCTAGGTCAAAGATGAGATACTAGATTCAAACTAAAACTCACACATAATTCGCTCATAATCATCAGGTCGATAAGCTCGTGAATAGAGTTGTTCACCATTGAAGTTTTTTGCAATTAAAATATGAAAAGGTGCGGAGGGAATATAGATTTCGAATAAAAAAATGGTTATGTCGTCATTAAAAATAGCTCTTATGTCGGTGTATTCTGGAGCATAGTGTTGCGATTGATCCCCGTAAAACAGGCCATATTTTTCACCATTAAAGTAGCGATAGACCTCTCCTTTCTTAGACAGTAATTGGAATTTCCTGACCCCTGTTAAAATAACGTTTTGATCATTTATCGCGATAAGGTCCCACGTATCATTTTTTTTAACCCAACTCAAAGAATCATTTAATGCGATAATTTCATCGTATTTGAAATCGATAATAGTTTCCCCATTTTCATCTATTACGCCCGATGAAGTGTTTTTTTGTGTTAGGTAATAAGACCCAAATCGTTCAAGCGAGCCATCGGCTGGATTAATGATTATTTTTTTATGTACTAAATCAAATCCCTCAATTTTCCCGTTTCGAAGTAACTGAGCGATATTCTCTTTTTGTTCTATGAAATCATAGCGTGGTAAAATGATAATTTCACCATCTTTATCTAAAAGACCTTGCTTTTTGTCTTTTGTCACTTTAAAGAGGGAGTCCGTTAGGCAGTAGATGTCCTCGAACGCTCCCTTGAACATAAGCACACCCTCCGAGTTATAAACTTCTTTAACAGTTTCAAATTCTTTTTGAAGATATTCGGCCACAATTTTACCACGCTCATCTCGATAGGAGAGGGATCTTAAATTTTCTTTTTTGTCCAGTGTGAGGTGTGTGCCATTTGGGAAAAGCACATAGGAAGAATCGGTATCAAGAATGGCAAGAGACATGCCATTGACCAAAAACAGAGAATCAATTTGGCTTAAGAGCAGACCACCCTCTTCAATTACTAAATTCCATTTATTATTTTTGAATGCAAACCAATGATCATTTGCTATTAGTTCACTGAAAGTGTCGGTTCCGAAATGGTCGATGTATTGTTCATCGTAAATTTTATAGTCATTAGTACTTCTGGAGTAGCGATAATTTTTTGTGGTTACAATTTTGCGAGCGGATTCCCAAGGGATCAGAAAATCACCTGCAATGGATAGCAACGCTTCGTTATTTTGATTGTAAACGATTGCTAGTGAATCATTGAGTAATTCAAAATCATCAAAATCAAGTGATAAGACTAGGTTTTCTTTTTCAATCCCTTGTGAGACAAAGGCAATATTGTGGAGGGCTATATGAT
>JABMNK010000082.1 GCA_013204595.1 Flammeovirgaceae bacterium | reverse complement strand
CTGTTAAAAAGATCAACCCACCAACAAACAAAACTTTTCTAAAAATTAAACTCATTTTATTAATTTCTTGTTCATTTTTAAAGCATCTATTAGTCTTCCCAATAATAACATAAAAACGATCACAATAACTTTAGTGATCGGCCAATTAGGCACTAACTATTGAATGTTCGCTATGCCTTATACGATAACAATGACTCAATTAATCTAATACACTCCTACCCTTTTACGATAAAGCTCAATTTAAGATGCCTTTTTCTTTATAAAAATAAATTATATCGCGACTGCTGCCTTAATATGTGGATGAGGATCATAGTCCCGAATTTGAATATCCTCATAAGTGAAAGTAAAAATATCGTTAATTTCAGGATTTAAATAAACTTTAGGCAATGACTTAAAGGGCCTACTCAGTTGGAGCGCTGCTTGTTCAAAGTGATTCTTATAAAGATGCGCATCTCCTAACGTATGCACAAAATCACCCAATTTTAAATTTGTCACCTGTGCGATCATTATTGTCAAGAGTGCATAAGACGCAATATTGAAGGGAACGCCAAGGAATACATCCGCGCTTCTTTGATAAAGCTGACATGATAGTCTCCCTGCAGCTACATAAAATTGAAACATCGTGTGGCACGGGGGAAGCGCCATTGAATTAACTTCTGCAACATTCCAAGCACTCACAATTAGTCGACGGGAATGTGGATTTTTTTTAATTTGATCAATCACTTGTGAAATTTGATCAATAGTCGTCCCATCCGATTTGGGCCAATTTCTCCATTGAACACCGTAAACAGGACCCAAATTGCCTTTTTCGTCTGCCCATTCATCCCAAATAGACACTCCGTTTTTTTTCAGATAGTCTATGTTCTGATCACCTCTTAGAAACCATAATAACTCATGAATGACTGATTTAGTATGAATTTTTTTAGTCGTTAAAAGCGGAAATCCATCCCCCAAATTGAAACGCATTTGATGGCCAAAAACACTTCTAGTTCCCGTTCCTGTTCTGTCTTCTTTATCGGTACCGTCATCAAGAATATGACGCATCAAATCATGATATTGTTGCATTAGTGACTAGTTTAAACTCATTACGAAAATAGCATTAATTGTGCTAAGTAAATAAAAATATTTTTTCTCTATTGACACATGATCAATTATCTAACCTCACGATCCATTTGATCTGTTAAATTATTCATTTGAATCTATCATAAACAGGGTAATAATGTCAAATATTCAGTTAAAAATCAAAGCTTTCAGGATTCTCAAAAGATTTTATCATTGCTTTAAATAGATTTGCTTCTTTTTAAAACCCAAAATTTAATGGTTGAATATAATTTTTCTGAGGTAGAACCAAAATGGCAGCAATATTGGGAGTCTAAGGGCATCTATAAGGTAAGGATTGATTCATCCAAACCTAAATATTATGCGCTAGATATGTTTCCCTACCCTTCAGGGGCGGGCCTTCATGTAGGCCACCCACTCGGTTATATTGCCACGGACATTCTCTCTAGATACAAAAGACTAAAAGGCTTTAATGTATTGCACCCTATGGGGTTCGATTCATTTGGGCTTCCCGCCGAACAATACGCTATTCAGACGGGCCAACACCCAGCAATAACCACTAAGGAAAATATTGACCGTTATAAGGAGCAACTTAAAAGTTTGGGATTTTCATATGATTGGTCGCGTGAGGTTCGAACCAGCGACCCCTCCTATTACAAGTGGACTCAATGGATTTTTAAACAGTTGTACAATAGTTGGTACAATATTACAAATGATCGAGCTGAGCCTATAGAAACTCTTATTGCCAAATTCGAAGAAAATGGCAACGACAAAGTTGGTGTTATAGGGGATCAAAAGATTGAAACTTTCACCGCCAAGGAGTGGAATAACGCTAGAGAAGATCAAAAACAAAAAATATTACTCGAATACAGGCTTACTTACATCGCAGAAACGACTGTAAACTGGTGTCCTGCCTTGGGAACAGTTCTTTCCAATGATGAAGTCAAGGATGGTTATTCGGAACGCGGAGGTCATCCTGTAATCAAGAAAAGTATGGCACAATGGAACATGAGAATAACGTCTTATGCCGAAAGATTACTATCCGGACTTGACGATATTGATTGGCCAGACGCTATTAAAGACATGCAACGCAATTGGATTGGTAAATCCATAGGAGCAGAAATTGATTTTAAATTCGAGAATTCTAATGACAACATTAGGGTTTTTACTACCCGAATAGATACCATTTTCGGAGTGACATTTATGGTGATCGCACCTGAAAGTAATTATACGGATCAATTAACCACTCCTGACCAAAGGATTGAAGTTGAAAAGTATGTAGTAGCTGCTAAAAATAGATCTGAAAGAGATCGAATAAGCAATGTGAAGCAGGTTTCTGGTGTTTTTACAGGAAGCTATGTCATGCACCCATTCACTGACCAAAAGATACCCGTTTGGATTGCCGACTATGTATTGGCAGGGTATGGTACCGGTGCTGTAATGGCCGTACCTAGTGGGGACCAAAGAGATTTTGATTTTGGCAAGAAATACCAATTGCCAATTGTTCAAATCATAGACCAACAAAACATAACAGAGACGGAAGCTGATTCTACAAAAAATGGGAAAATGGTAAATTCTAGTTTTCTTAATGGACTAACACCTATTCAAGCGATTCCAAAGGGTATCGAAGCCATAGTAGAAAAAGGTATTGGAACGGCTAAAGTCAACTACAGAATTCGAGATGCGGTCTTTGGTCGTCAACGTTATTGGGGTGAGCCTATCCCTGTTAAATTTAAAAATAACTTACCTGAGGTATTAGAAGACCATGAACTGCCATTGGTACTCCCTGAAGTAGATAAATACCTACCTACTGAGGATGGTGCACCTCCCCTAGGACGTGCAGATAACTGGCAAGATACTGATGGAAATGCTTATGAAATGACCACCATGCCGGGATGGGCAGGATCTAGCTGGTATTTCTTTAGATACATGGATCCCGATAATTCTGAACAGTTCGCATCACCAGAAGCGCTAGCCTATTGGGAAAACGTAGACCTATACATGGGCGGTCCGGAACACGCCACGGGTCATTTGCTATATTCTCGATTCTGGACAAAATTTTTATACGATCGAGGATTCATCAAAGTTGATGAATATGCAAAAAAGTTAGTCAATCAAGGAATGATTCAAGGGCGATCGAACTTTGTTTACCGTGTCAAAAACGAGAACACTTATGTGTCAGAAGGCCTTAAAGGAGACTATGATACTTATGCCCTTAATGTAGACGTGAATATCGTTAAAGATGAGGTTTTGGACATAGAAGCCTTTAAATTATTTCGTAAGGACTCAAAAAACGCTCATTTTGTTTTAGAGGAGGGCAAATATAAATGTGGTTGGGAAGTGGAAAAAATGTCAAAATCAAAGTATAATGTCGTAAATCCAGACATTTTGATAGGTAGTTATGGAGCTGATACCTTAAGGATGTATGAAATGTTCTTAGGGCCGATCGAACATAGTAAACCATGGAACACAAACGGAATTGAAGGGGTCTATAAGTTTATCAGAAAATTCTGGAACCTTTTTCACAATGAAGGTGACCAGTTTATAGTCACAGATCAAGCACCCACCGAAGCCGAACTTAAAATATTACACGTACTTATCAAGAAAATTGAAGAGGATATTGAGAAATTCTCATTGAATACCTCAATTTCAAGTTTTATGATTAGCACTAACGAATTGGGTACTTTGAAATGCAATAAAAGAAGTATCCTAACACCTTTCACCATATTAATAGCGCCCTACGCGCCGCATCTTGCTGAAGAAATATGGCGTCTATTGGGGAATTCGGAAAGTATCTTCAATGCGGAGTTCCCGGTCTTCAGTCCAGAATACTTAATTGAAGATCGATTCGAATACCCGGTCTCTATCAATGGTAAAGTGCGCGTCAAAATTTCTTTCAGTATCGATGAAAGTGCGAAATTCATTGAGCAAATGGTGTTGGCAAATCCTACTGTCCGAAAATGGACGGACGGTAAATCACCGAAAAAAGTGATCATTGTTGCAAATAAGATAATTAATATAGTGATTTAACCTAGCTTAGATAAGATTACTGGAGTCTATTATTGACCTGTGGATTTTTCATCTTCGACCACTGTTTCTTCATTAGATTCTTTTTTATTTCGCTTTAAAAATCCTTTTTTCTTAATATCAGTAGTGTCTGACTCGAATTTCAAAGCAGTACTATCGCTAGTCATTTCTGAGTCTGTACTTTCCGTATTGGAGACCAATAAATTCCCGAAATACTTATTGTAATATAATTGCTCAACGTTATTCTTTCCATTTGGGTCAAATTTATATAAATAGGACACAGGTTTCGGATCATCTGTATCCATATCTTCACTGGCTATAAGCAAATCATCCCCGACTAATGAATCAAGGCCGTAGTCAGAAGCGACAAAATCACCAATATCGACAGGAGATGGCGCAGCAGTATCCGCTGCAACCTTCCATGTCAGATCTTCCCTCGGTGCCGACCTGAGCTCATGATTTCTTAGCCATTCGGGCTGATACCTAACCACTCCATACTTTGTGCGATGGGTAACTTCGGGTGCTCTGACGTAACTTGAAACTTCTTCGAAATATTTAGTTAAGTCTTGTCCACTATTAGCTCCGTAATGTTCTGAAATATACGCGTCTCGGGTTAATTTATCTAGCTTCCAAAGAGGTGAGAAATAAGCAAAGCGAAGAGAATCATCAAGTATATAAGTACTTTGAAATGCAGGACATACCATTCGATCCATACATCCGGAAAAAATAAAAGAAGTAGCAAATACAATGAAAAGAAAACGCAAATATGGAAGCATTAAAATTGCAATTTAGATGCATAATAATCAAAAATTAATCAAATATATTCCAAAATCAAGTAACCACGTACTAAAGGATAAATTAATTTATATTAAAACTTTAAATTAAATATTAGAATGAACTGATAATTAGATAGATAAGGATTTTAAAAAAAGCTTCTACTGACATATCTGTAAATAATTACAAACAACGCTATTATAAACATGATGATAGAAATCTTATTTATACCATGCATTAATTTTAAGTTAATACTCAAGCCTTTTGAGCGGTCTTTTTTTCTAAAATAATATCTAAACACCTCATTAAAGTTAAAATAACTCTCATTTGAATCCTTTTTCACGTCTTTCATACTAATCTTGGATTACATTGGATGGGCTTATCCATTCCCCATTTTCTTTAATTAATTCAATGAGCTCATCTAGTGCCTTTTCACTTGGTACAGATTTCTTCATAACTTCTAGCCCCTTGTACAAGGTAATTTTTCCCTTCCCTGATCCAACATAGCCGTAATCTGCATCCGCCATCTCTCCTGGACCATTAACAATGCAACCCATTATACCGATTTTAACCCCTTTGAGATGGTCTGTTTTCTTTCGGATCATGGCCGTAGTCTCCTGCAGGTCAAATAAGGTGCGACCGCATGAAGGACATGAGATATATTCTGTTTTTGTGATCCTTGTCCTTGCGGCCTGAAGTGTTCCAAAAACGGTCTCATTAATTAATTTGTGCGGAATGATTTCCGAACTCATCAATGTCCCATCGCCAAACCCATCAATTAATAAGCCCCCAAAATCAGTAGCCAGATGAATCCTAAAGTCGTCATCTGTCAAAGAAGGATAGCAATGCTTAAAGACAATGGGTAAATTAATTTTATTACTAATAAGATCAATAACCACACTGCGCATAACATGTAATGTGTTTTGAGCTTTAGATTCCAACATGATAACGAAGTTGGATAACTTTCGAAGTGTAAATATTGTTTCCTGATTGAAATTATCAGCAGAAAGTAAAAGGAAATTTAATTCTTTATGAATTTTATCTGAAGTGGTTAATTCCTCGTAAGAAATTAGCGGGAAAATATGATCAGTTTCCTTTAATTTTTTAAAAACCTCATAGTTTACTATTTGTTTCAATCCATTTGGCAGCATGAAATCCGCTACCTGGTCACCTAAAAATAAATAATCACACCCTAAGTCATTCATTTTCCATTTATCTAACTCCGATAAATAAAAATGTCCTACCGCTTTGAGGGCCCTTTTTTCAAGTAATGGCTTACTAGAAAAATCAGCAATAACTCTGGGTACATTTTGACCACCAAAATTACCCACCTCTTTGGTCGATCTTCTAGAATAATGATATGGATTGATCGGATATTGATCTATTTCTTTCAATCTGATCCTTCCTTTCTGCGTAATGGCTTTATTGACCAATAGCTGTGCCACTGGCGCTTCTGCCTCTGGCGCTTCGGTCAATGACACCCGAACCGTATCTCCAAGGCCATCTTCTAATAGTGTGCCGATGCCTACTGCCGATTTAATTCTTCCATCTTCGGCTTCACCCGCCTCTGTAACACCTAAATGAAGCGGATAAGGTTGAAGTCCCTCTTCGTCTAGTTTTTCAACTAATAATCGATATGCCTGAACCATCACAATAGGATTACTGGACTTCATTGATAGTACTAAATCATAATAATTGAAGTCTTCACAAATCCTAATAAACTCCAATGCTGACTCTACCATACCTAATGGAGTATCTCCATATCTGCTTAATATACGGTCAGATAAGGATCCATGATTGGTTCCTATTCTCATGGCTGTCCCATATTCCTTACAGATTTTGACTAGAGGAGAGAATTTATTTCTGATTCTTTCGAGTTCTGCTTGATAAGTGCTTTTGGTATATTCTATAACTTCAAATTTCTTCTTATCGGCATAATTACCTGGATTGATACGCACTTTTTCAACGATTCTCGCAGCCAATTCGGCTGCATTTGGTGTGAAGTGAATATCTGCAACTAGCGGTGTCTGAAATCCACTATCGCGCAATTTTTTTTTGATCAAAGCCAAATTTTGGGCCTCTTTGATACTTGGTGCCGTTATCCGTACATAATCACATCCTGATTCGATCATCCTAATCGATTGCGCTACAGATCCCATCGTATCCATCGTGTCAACAGTGGTCATAGACTGTATCCGAATAGGATAGTCGCCCCCTAAAGGCACTTCACCAATTTTCACGACTCGGGCTAAACGACGCTGATAGTTTGTTAAACTGTCACAATACTTAATAGACTGTGATTTATTCAAATTTGACATCAAATTATCTCTTCTTTACAAATTTAGACATATTACAGTAAACTTAAATATCCCCAAGCTGAGGCCTTATAACTAAATCTTCAACTACAGTGCGATCACTCAAACGATAGGTAGTCCAAATGAGTTCAGCGATATCTTCAACTTTTATAAAACGTTCTTCAGGTAGATCAACCCCTTCCCAACTAGCCGTAAGTGTAGCCCCTGGCAAAACGGCTGTGACTTTTATATTAAATTCCTTTAATTCCTCACGAAGGACCTTTGTCATACCATAAAGCGCAAATTTAGAAATACCATAAGAACCCCCATTCGCATATGCCTTTATACTTGCTATCGAACACATATTGAAAATATATCCCTTTTTTAGACGCTTCATTTCTGGCATGAGGCTCCTTGTTAGATGGTAGGCACTATATAAATTGGTATTGATCATATGCTCCAAAGCCCCATCCACTTCTGTCTCGATCATGCCCGGAAGAAAAACACCGGCATTATTAACCAATACTTCAGGAACGGCTAACGCGTTCACCATGGATCCGAAGTTTAGTACTTCTTCTTTTATAGACAGGTCCACTCGAAATACGTGAACTTTAATAGGATATCGGTTTTCAAGATCTAACTTTAGGTAATTTAATTTCTCAATGTTTCTTGCACAAGTAATAATATCAAACCCTTCTTGAGCGAAGCGATTGATCACCGCTTTTCCAATTCCTTCTGTTCCTCCTGTAACAATACAATACATATTTTTTCGTTCTATTCACATAACAAATTTCAATAAAAATAAATCCATTTATCGATTTAAAAGTGTCATTTAGTTTGAAGTTTGTAAATTCGATGAAGAATGAAAGATTTAGGACAATATATGATCTTCTTAGGCAATCTCTTCGTCAGAAGAGAGACCTTTGGCACTTATTTTAAATTAACGATCCAAGAATGTATAAATGTAGGTTACAATTCACTATTAATTGTAACTATCGTATCTATCTTCATGGGGGCCGTAACCACCATACAGACAGCATCAAATCTCATTGGACCCTTTATACCGAACTATGTCATTTCATTGGTTGTGCGTGACATGACGGTACTTGAATTATCCCCTACTATAATGGCAATTATATTTGCGGGCAAAGTAGGTTCTAATATCGCTGGTGAATTAGGTACTATGCGGATAAGTGAACAAATTGATGCTTTGGAAGTGATGGGTATCAATGCCAATTCTTACCTCGTCCTTCCAAAAGTAATTGCGTGTGTAATTATGTACCCGATGCTTGTTATTTTGTCTATTTTCTTAACCCTCTGGGGTGGCTATTTAGTAGGTACTGTCACTGGAATCATTTCATCTGCTGACTACCTATATGGTATTCGCTACGAGTTTATTGAATTCAATATCACTTTCGCAATTATAAAAGCATTGGTTTTCTCTTTTCTAATTGCCTCAATTTCAGCTTATAAAGGGTTTTATACTTACGGAGGTGCCTTAGAAGTTGGCAGGGCATCCACCGCTGCTGTAACCAACAGTTGTATCGCTATACTCTTCGCCGATTACTTATTGGCACAACTATTATTGGGATGATTGAATTTCAACAAATATCAAAATCATTTAATAAAAGGCAAGTACTTTTTGATATCTCTGGTTCTTTTGAAAAAGGAAAAACCAATCTTATAATTGGTGCAAGTGGTACAGGTAAGAGTGTTTTACTCAAAAATATAGTGGGGTTGATTCCACCTGATACGGGAGATATAAAGTATGACGGCAGATCGTTTATTACTTGTTCTAAACAAGAACGCACGGATATAAGGAGAGAGATTGGTATGCTTTTTCAAAGTAGTGCCTTATTTGATAGTAAAAATGTTGAGGATAATATAAAGTTTCCTTTAGACGTCTTGACCAATTTGGAGGAAAAAGAAAAACTGGAGCGTGTAAATTTCTGTTTAGAACGCGTTGGCCTGCTCAATATCAACAAAAAGATGCCTACCGAAATTAGTGGTGGAATGAAGAAACGTGTAGGTATTGCCAGAGCCATCGTCAATAGACCAAATTATCTGTTTTGTGATGAGCCTAACAGCGGCCTAGACCCACAAACAGGAATTAAGATTGACAATCTCATAAAAGAAATTACTGAAGAATATCTTATCACAACCGTTGTCGTCACCCACGATATGAATTCGGTAATCGAAATTGGAGATCACATATTATTTATATTTGAAGGTCATAAACTTTGGGAAGGATCGAATAAATCTATTACTAAATCGGACTTAAAAGAATTGAATGATTTTGTTTTTGCTACAAAATTAATGAAGCAAATTCATCCTTTAAAAGGATGAATAAATTATAATTTGCTATTCGCTAGCGGTAAAGAAACGAAAAATGTAGTACCAAGGCCAGTGTTCGGTTCAAACCAAATATTTCCTCTTGCTTGTTCAATTCCTTTTTTAGCTAATGCAAGTCCTATTCCACTTCCACGCATTTTTGTACTGAAATAGGGTTTAAAAATATTGGCACTATTGATCAATTCGATTCCTTGACCATTATCTTGAATAGACAACAACAGCTGATCCTCTTTCCTGACTAAAACAACCTTAATCTCAATTTCATTACTTTTCACGGATTGAATCGCATTAAGAATTAAATTATTAAGTATTTGACGCATTAAATCAGAATCAGCATATACAAATAATTTCTCAGATTGATCTATTTCTATTTCCATATTATTGTCTTCAAATAATGACAATATTTGCTTCAGTAATCTCGAAAAATCAAATACCTCATTCCTAGGGGCAGGCATCTGTGCAAAGGCCGAAAATGAATCCGCAATGGAAGCCAAATTCTCTATTTGTGCCAGCAAAGAGTTTAGGACTTCGTAATCAAGACTTGATCGGTTGGCATGCCGCTGCATCTGCTGAATTTTCAGCTTCATTGGCGTTAATGGATTTTTAATTTCATGGGCCACCTGCTGAGCAATCTCCTTCCAAGCGGCCTCTTTCTGAACTAAGGCCAACTCATTTTTGCTCTTTTCTAACTTAGAAACCATCTCATTATATTCAAAAACCAACATACCAATTTCATCTTTTTGTCGATAAGATAAGGGTAATGGGCCTTGATTAAAAATATTTGTATGGCGCATGCTATCTGAAATTAATTGGATCGGTGAAATTATCTTTCTCATCCCATAATAACCTACGATCAGAGTCAAAAGAAAAATTGACGTAAAAAATACTATGAGATTATTAAAAACTTCAATCTGTTGAAGGTTATTATTGCGCGTTGAATCAAAAAAAGGAATAGCTAGAACGCCTAACAAACGTCCTGCTTCATGTCCATAAATAGCTGTATAGACCGTGTTGAAATTAAAATCCCCCGCCCTATCCGCTACTATTTTCAACTGACCTTGACCAACCAAAATATGATTTATAGCCTCTCTATTAAGGTATTTTGACCAAATTTTCCTATCAAACAGTGCCGACTTATTTGCGCCCAACCATTTGCCCGTAGCGCTATATATCATCAAGTCTGATTGCGTTAGTCTTGACATTTCAATTAATTTCTGATTAAATTGATCTCTATTAATTTGATTGTTCAAGAAAATCTCAAGTTCATCCGTCATGTTTTCCGCAATATTCAATGCTTTGTTCTGATAGCTGCGATTAATGTCTGCCCGATATGATGTATTAAGCACATTCATAATCGCCATACTGACCAATAGCGTAGGTACCAGAAATGCAATTCCGACATACAATTGTATTTTATTAATCAAACTATATTTCTCAATTGGCTTTAGGTTAATCATTATTAAAAAAACCAAACCAAACCCTATGAAAGTCAAAATGAACATGAACGCCACATTGGAGATCATGGCATTACGTGGATAATGTGGCGAAACCAGTAACAAACATCGGGTGTTACTGGTTTTTACTTGAAAAAAACGATGATCGTTAATGTTAAAAGAATGCTCATTTAAAGTAATGGGAATAGGTTGAATGATAGACAATGAATCCGGAAAGTTATAATTACCAAATCGATGCAACAATAATCCAGATTCATAAAAGGCATAATCATATGATTTTATATTATCGACAGCAAGAACCTGTGAATTTAAAAAACTCGTAAAAACCGTCTGCGGGAAGAACCTTCTTTTAGTGTACTCCAGTATCAATTGACCTAAATATTCTTGTCCATTCATCAAATTCACGACTGCATAATATTTATGTCTTCCACTTTCAATATGTGTTATTAGAAATATATTTTCAAACTTTGTCCTTTCAGATAGAAGCAATTGATCCTTTGAAAACACTTCATTGGATGCTTTTGAAAATCCATAAGGAGTGCCCCTGGAATTAAATAAATGGATTTCAAAATCATATAGATCAAGATACGGATCTTGTAGGACGGTAATTTGCTCCTTTATATTGGTGGTAGCCAACTGTTCATTTTGAAATCTTAATTTAATGACCTTATTGTTCTTTACCTTACCGATCACCTCATTAATGTGGTGCACTGCTAAGGAATCATGGGATGTGATTAAATCTAAAGCAAAATCCCTTTTGGAGCTGATTTCATTACTCCTATCAATTTTGTAAATGACACCCGCATATATCAAAGAAGTGCTCATGGCAATAACCATGAAATAAAATAACGTCAGGTACTTAGGATTACTTAATTGAACAGCACATCCTGTATAATACATGATCAACCAACTCAAAGAATGAGGAATCAATACCCATAAATTACTAGAGATAGGCAACCCCGCATAGACGATTAATACTATAATCAAATATGGTAGGTGTTTAATTATATCTAAAGACTTTAAAAAAATCTTATATAGAAAATGATTGATTAGAAAATAACTCGCCGCCATTATCAGGAGCGTGATATAATATTCAACTTTTGACAGATTAAATAAAAGAGATTTAGTAATATCTATTTCCATACCTACCTTAACTGAAAGCAACTCAATCCCCCTATAGAAGCCATATGAATTCATCATGGCTAAAAAAAAGTAAGCACTACTCATCCATTTTTTTTCTTTTCTAAAAAGAAAATCCAAGAAAAATTTAGATTTATAAACCGCTGGAATCAGCTTACAAACTATCAATAGCAAAAACAAAAGTGAGATGATAATACCTTCACTGATATCCAGAAGAAAAAGTCCTCTTTGATTCCCAATTTCCTTAAAGACGGGAAGCGTAATTTCTTCTTTAAATAATTGTCTGAAAAAATAAAACCAGCCAGCCAGCAAAGGCAAAGCCCAGACCAACGTCCATTTTGGTTGCTTCTTTATGAGTTTATCCATAAAGAGATTCAACGTGATCAATGAACTTATCACAATAAGAAAAATAAAAATAGCCACAGAGAGCTCCCTAGATTCTTTGATCTTAGCATCAACCCTAAATAATACTTTATTGTCAATGCTCAAGGGTACTCCACCCTCTGATATTCTGACATTGAAATTTGGAAATAATTCCGGGATAACTCTAGCTATAGCGTCATGAGAATCATTTTCAAATCGACGAGTAACAGGAATAAAAGAATAATACTCAATGGAATCAAGCGCTGATGGCTTCTTGACTAATCTTAAAACAATTGAATATCCCGAAGCATCTAAATAGACAGAAACTGCCTCTAATGAATTAAAACTTTTATATTCTGGTATATAGGCATTGCTACTCCAATAAACAACTTCGTTGTTTATTACTGCAAAAAGGGGATAATCATCTTTTGTTATATTGGTAGAAACACCTTCAACCGTATTTACTGTCTCATTTGATAACCAAGTCAATTTTTCAAATTGATCATTTACCACTTCACCTAAACGAAGATTCAATCTTTCTTCTATGACATATTTATTTTCAGATTGATAAATACTGAACAATAAGGCCATACCCGAAAGAAGCCAGAAGAACAACACAAGTACCCATTTTCGATACATAAGGGTAATTTATGCCATTCAACACTAAACTATCAGATATTGCTCATCAAATTTCACTCTTCCAAACAAGTGCAAATAAACACTTCTGGATAATCTAAAATTTAAAGGATAAGTCAACAAGGACAAAGCAACGACAGCAAATATGTAAGCCGATGTATCAGGATCATCAAAAAAGTAATAAAGAATAACCGCTGCTATAGCCAAAATGGCAACTGAAAAAACATAACTAATGTACAGTGCGCCATAAAAAAAACCCGGTTCCCGCTCAAATTCTAATTTACACAACCCACAATATTTATGCATTTCAGTAAATGATCGAACCTTAAAAATAGTGGACACAAAAAGATCACCTTGCCTGCATCTGGGGCATTTACCCTCAATAACTGCGCTTAATGCTGTCTGATTTTTCATCAAGTCGAAGATACCGATACCATAGAAGAAAAGCAATTCCAATCAAAAGATAAGGGGCGGTGAATAAATAGATGATTCCAGTGTTAAGCCCCCCTGCTAAATCGATTTCCCCATGACTTACATTATTCACTATCTGAGTGCGGCACATAGAGCATTGCGGGTATGAATTAAAAAACGATAATCCAGCAACAATTGATGTCAAAATCTTGATGCTTTTCATACTAGTTTAAGTAATAAGGACTGACCATTAAATAAACAATTACACCGGTGACCGACACATATAACCATATAGGGAAGGTATATTTTACAATCTTTCGGTGCTTAACGAAATCTGAGGTAAGGGCAAAAAAAAGTGCAAATAAAACCAATGGTACTACAATTATTGACAAGGCTATATGAGACAATAATATGGCGATATAAACCATTCTTGAGATGCTTATCGCACGCATCTCACTGCTGGACAGTATGCCGTCACCATCTAAATCTCCAAAAACAGTAGTCACCGCCGAAGAATGATAAATTACATAGGATAATAAAAAAACACCACCAAGCGTAAAACCAAATGTCATTAACATTCTATGTAACTTGATATTATCATTTCGAATGGCTAATAAAGCACCTATAAGCGCCAAAGATGTAAGGCTGTTAAGAAGTGCATTTAATTTTGGTAGTTGATAAACCCATACTCCAAAATCCATTTTACCAGGAAAAAAGTGTAAAAAAGCCACCAACAGGGGAACGACAATTGAAATGACTATTATTATCCTAAATATAACCTTATTCTCTTTCATTAGTTTTCAGATATTTTAACAAATCAGCTTCTACTAGGACCCTGTCGACATCATCAATTGTTAATTGATAATAACCCATAATACTATTGTCTGGCCCCGTCAATATGAGAGGATAGACACCCAAACTATCAAAACACAGCTTCATCCCCTCACTCAAATCAGTAACAATATTTTGATCAGTACCCTCAATTAGCAGTCGCTTATACTGCAAATTTTCATCGAAAATAATGCCCGTATCCAAAATATAAATACTACTAGCCTCACATTGACAATTGACGTTAATCTTACCCACTGCACTTAATTCAAACTTATTTTCCCCAAACATTTGTAAGAAAAGATACCATGCTACAGGCAGACCTAGAATTAACGACAATATAACAATTTTAGAAAATTGTCTCAATTAGTAAACAGCTTGAAAGATGGCCTCTGCTTGAAAAAGCAAGATGAAAAGCAAAAATGCCACAAACAGCATGGGTAAAAGAATTGACATTTTAAGCGCACCTTTTTCATGCCCGAGATGCATAAATTCAGATATAATATAGTATGCCTTTACAATTGTCAATGCGACAAACACTAGAATTCTGACGTATTTATATTCATGAGGCACAGTAAATGCAATCGCAAACTCGAATACCGTAATAATAAATAAATAAAGCGTGACCTTTAAAAACAGATTAATCTTTTCCTTGTTTACTGGTTTTATTTCAATTTCTGCGTCTTGATGTTCCATTCTGAATATGTTAAAATTTAAACTAGATAAAAGAAGGTAAAAACAAATACCCACACCAAATCAACAAAGTGCCAATATAAACCAACCTTTTCAATCATTTCATAGTGCCCTGTACGTTCCAATTTACCGGTAACTGTTTGAAAAAACACAATAAAATTAAGCATGACTCCACTAAATACATGAAACCCATGAAACCCAGTAATGAAGAAAAACAAAGCAGCAAAGTTAGGAGGGCCATATTGATTCATTGACAAATTCGCGCCATAAAAAAACGAACCATCCAATAGCTTACCACCCTCTTCTGTTCCCGTAATAAAATGACTCCATTCCCAAGCTTGGCAACTTAAAAAAGCAATACCACCGAGTATTGTCCAAAGCATCCACTTTTCAACACCCTTTCGATCCATTCGCTCACCAGCCTCAACAGCAAGTACCATCGTGACGCTGCTTAAAATTAGCACAAAGGTCATAAGACCCACAAAAATTAGCGGAAGATGAACACCGTGAAGAAACGGAACAGCCTCAAAAACAACTTCAGGTATTGGCCAATATTCCTGCGAGAACACGAACTGATCAATAGCACCTTCAAAGGCAGGGTGACTAAACCTAATAAGACCATAGGTGATCAATAAGGATGAAAAAGTAAACGCATCAGAGAGCAAGAAAAACCACATCATAAGTTTCCCATAACTGACCTTCATAGGTGAAACACCCCCAGCCCATAAATCTCTTTTATCTTCGATTCCTACTGTTGTACTTGACATAATTAACGTTTAATTATTTATTACTAAAAATAAATACAAATAAATCCAAAGTCCCCCAAGAAAATGCCAATAGGTCGTGCACATTTCTATGGTTAATAAATTTTTTGAGTGTACTTGGAACTTTAGGGTATCAACAAATACAACCACTAAAAAACCTAATCCTCCTAATAAATGAACAAGATGCAGTCCTGAAAAAACATAAACAAATGATCCTGACGGATTACCGACCAAAAACACATTTGTCTCGACCAATTGTCCCCACCCCTCAAACTGTAAATATGAAAATATAATTGCCAATAATCCTGTAAAAAGAAGTCCCCATTTTAAGGAAAGTAATGTATTGTTTTTTGCACTTCGATAGGTCCAATGCATCGAAAGAATACTGATGATTAGGACTATCGTTGAATAAAGGAAGATTTGTGGCATATCAAATTGCAACCAATTGCCATCTGATTTCTTAACAAGATAAGCACTCGTTAACCCTGCGAAAAGCATACATACAGAGATTAAAAACAACCACAGGGCAAATTTCTTAGCATTAAATACTTTAATTTTAATAGCTCTATTAGCCAATATGACAGCGTTACTTCTCATTAAATTTTATCAATTAAATAAGCTATTTGAACAATCGGTAAATAAATAAAAGATCCAAACATAATTCTCACAGCAGATTTATGAGAGTTATCCTTCATTAGCTGAAATGTTTGCGATAGAAATAATACACCACAAAATGTTGCAAGGATGCCACTCGTTAGCCCAGTCAAACCAAAATAGGTAGGTAATAATCCCAAGGGCAACAAGAACAAGGTATAAATCATGATATTAATTGCAGTATTTAAATCTTTACTACCACCACCAGGTAGTAATTTAAAACCTGCTCTTCTATAGTCTTCATCGGATACCCATGCAATCGCCCAAAAATGAGGAAACTGCCAGATAAACTGTATGCCGAAAATAATCCAAGCTTCATAACCTATAGCTCCAGTAGCAGCCACCCATCCGATAAGTGGAGGCAACGCACCAGGGATCGCCCCAATAAAAACAGCGATGGGCCCTACTCGCTTCATCGGTGTATAAATAAATGCATAGATTAACAGCGACCCTAATGATAATAGGCCTGCGAATAAATTAGTGTACGAAATGACAATTAAAAACCCAATCAAAAAAACAGTAAGGCTAAATATTATCGCTTCTTTACTTGATACACGACCTGTTGGAAGAGGCCTCTGAGAGGTTCGCTTCATTAGAACATCCAACTTTCGTTCGATAACTTGATTGATGGTAACCGCCGATCCAGAAATCAAAAAAGCACCCAAACTAATACTAATTAACTTGATCACATCCACAGATCCTTCTGTGCCAAGCAGAAAGCCAAAAGCAGATGAAAAAGCAACTAAATAAGATAGTCTAGGTTTCAACAACTCATAATAAGCCCCTAATTTAAGGGTGCTCCACTCGTATGTCAAAGTTTGGATATTCATCAGTTGATAATAGGTTCTCTTACTTAGTAATCCCTTCGTTTTTCATCATTTCATTATCAAAATCTGTATTAGATTCTGGTGTTTCTGAATAAGGGACTGTTTGAGGAATAAAATCATCCTTCGCTCCTGGTTTCGAATAATCATAAGGCCAACGATACACCTTTGGAATATCGCCAGGCCAATTACCGTGTTCAGGTATTCTAGGCGTCGTCCATTCCAAGGTATTGGAATTCCAAGGATTTAAGGGGGCCTTCTTACCTTTAAAAATGTTGTAAAAGAAATTGAATAGAAAAATAAATTGAGCACCAAACGTTATAGCCGCTGCAACTGTCACGAAAGCATTCAGGTCTGTAAAAGATTGGAAGGCGTCAAAGTTAGTAAATGAATAATAACGTCTTGGAAATCCTGCTATCCCAATATAATGTAGTGGAAAAAAAACAAGATAAACACCCACAAACGTTAACCAAAAGTGAATGTAACCAAGCTTCTCATCCATCATTCTACCAAACATCTTAGGAAACCAATGATAGACACCAGCCAACAAACCAAAGAATGCAGCACTGCCCATAACCAGGTGAAAATGGGCAACAACAAAATAAGTGTCATGTAAACTAATGTCCACCGCAGCATTTCCCAAGAACAGTCCCGTTAAACCTCCAGAGATAAAAAAGGAAACCAACCCTATAGAAAACAACATTGCGGGTGTGAAAATCAAGTTACCCTTCCACAAGGTTGTAATGTAATTAAAGGCCTTCACCGCTGAAGGAATCGCAATGATCAATGTTAGGAACATAAAAATACTTCCTAAAAAAGGATTCATACCTGTTATAAACATATGGTGAGCCCATACAATAAAAGATAAAAAGGCAATAGCTAGAATTGAACCAATCATAGCAGTGTAACCAAAAATAGGTTTTCTCGAATTGGTTGAAATCACCTCAGAGGTAATCCCTAAAGCAGGTAAGATTACTATATAAACTTCTGGATGACCTAAAAACCAAAACAAGTGTTGAAATAATATGGGACTTCCTCCTAAATTAGGAAGAGCTTCGCCACCAATAAAAATTTCAGAAAGATAGAAACTTGTTCCAAACGATCTATCAAATACCAATAACAAGACGCAGGCCACTAACACGGGAAATGATAACAAACCTAAGACGGCAGTTATAAAGAACGCCCAAATGGTAAGGGGCAGTCTACGGAAAGACATTCCTTCAGTACGTAAGTTAATTACAGTGGTGATATAATTAATTCCGCCAAGGAGTGTTGAAGCGATAAAGAATACCATAGAGACTAACCACAATGTCATACCTGTACCCGATCCACTCATCGCTTGTGGCAGCGCGCTTAATGGCGGATAAATAGTCCATCCACCACTTGCCGGCCCTGTAGATAAGAACATGGATATAAACATGACCACACTTGACAAAAAGAAAAACCAATAAGACAATAAATTCAAAAAGCCAGAAGCCATGTCTCTTGCACCTATCTGCAATGGAATTAAAAAATTACTAAACGTACCACTAAGGCCTGCCGTGAGAACGAAAAAAACCATGATTGTACCATGCATGGTAATCATTGCCAAATAAAATTCCGGATCTAATTTCCCTGTATTTGATATCCAATTTCCAAGTATCGGCTGCAAAAAACCCATATCCATATCAGGAAAACCCAACTGTAATCTAAAAATAACAGACAATCCACCACCTAATATTGCCCAGAAAATTCCAGTGATTAGAAACTGTTTTGCAATCGTTTTATGATCAGTAGAAAAAATGTATTTAAAGATAAAAGGCTGATCATGATGTTCCTCATGATGATCATCTTCATGAGCTAATTTCTGTGTAATCTCAATATCCGTAATCGACATAACTTTTAATTATTTAGAGCCACTGCTTATTATACCATTTGAAAAATCGACCTCAGGTAATTCAATACCTGCTACAATACTTGCAGACTCTCTTAGATTAGCAGGAACCTCAGTTAAATAATCTGCATTTTGCTTTAACCATGGCTCTTGCGAGTCAAACCATTTTTTGTAATCTTCAGGCTCATCAACAACAATAATATATCGCATAGCAAAATGACCCTTTCCACAAATCTTATTACAAACTAATTCATATTGAAAATCAGGATTTTTGGTTTCCGCCTGCATATCAGCCGTTGATTTGGTTGGAACAAACCAAAATTGTGTAGGCATACCTGGTACCGCATTCATTTGTAAACGAAAATGAGGTTGATATACACTATGTATTACGTCACGAGCCCTGATTTTAAACAAAACAGGCTTACCCTTTGGAACATGGATCTCTCTAGGAATGAAATCATCGAAAGAAGCTCGATCAGCAAAGTCTATTCCCATTTGATTGGTCGCATCAATCTTTCTATAATCATACTCCCCTAATTTACTATCAGCACCAGGATAACGAACCGCCCAGGCATACTGATACCCCATGATTTCTACAACCTCCGAACCTTCCGGTGATTCTCCCGTAATATCCACCCAAGCTTTCCAACCAGTAAATACTAAAATGGCCAAGACAATAGCAGGTATAATGGTCCAAATCGTTTCTAATTTATTATTGTGGGGATAATAATAGGCAACCTGATTTTCTCTATGCTGGTATTTCCATGCAAATCCAAACAAGAAAATTTGTGTAACCACAAAAACAAACCCAGTAATACCCATTGTCCACCAAAAAAGTTTATCGGTTACAACTCCATGTTCAGACGCGACAGGCAATATGAAATCATCATCTAAACCCCCAAAAGAATAATAAAAACCTCCTATTAAACCAAAAATAAGGAAAAGTAACATCAACGTGCCTTGAAATCCATTGGCACTAGACACTTTATTATGAGACTCTCCTTTAATAATGTCAACAAGGGAAGACACTCTGTAAATAGCGAACAAAATCACTAAAATCAGAACTATAGCAGCTATTACTATTATATTCAGCATGTGTTTTTCAAATAATTATACGTGATGATGTAAACTCTCCTGCAACATCGGGTCATTTTTAGCAAACAATGGTGCTTTAGACAAACTATTAAGTACTACATACAAAAAAGCACCTCCGTACACTAGCATCGTTCCAAATTCAACTAAACCATAACCACCATTTGCCTTTAATGTACCAGGTGTAATCATCAAATAGAAATCAATCCAATGACCAAAGATTACGATCGGTGTTACCACTTTCAAAATAGCGCTATGACGCTTCGCATCACGCGGCATTAATAAGAGAAATGGGAATACAAAATTTAAAAAAAGATTGACAAAGAAGATCGTTCCATATTGATCGTTTCTCCATCTCTCTACAAAATATATTGTTTCTTCTGGAATATTGGCATAATAAATTAACAAAAACTGAGAAAACCAGATGTAAGTCCAAAATACTGAGAAAGCAAATACAAACTTACCTAAATCATGAATATGATTTTGATTGACAATAGAAAGTAATCCCTTTTCCTTTAGAATAATCACTATAAAAGTAATTAGCGCCAAGGTGGTAACCCACCAACTTGCAAAGACGTACCATCCAAACATGGTACTAAACCAATGAGTATCAATAGACATTACCCAATCCCAACCGGCAACTGAAGATGATACAGCGAATATCACCAAGAAAGCAGCCGATAGTTTTCTCATTTTATACCAAGCGGCCGTGCCTCCTTCTAAGTCCTCTTTAAATGCTAGATTCCTTAATTTATGAAACAAATAATACCACAGACCAAAAAACAAAAGCATACGACCTATAAAAAAGACAGGCACAGATGGGTGTTCACTTAAAGGCCAATAGAAATACCCCTTCTTGTTATTAATTATACTATCAAAATCGTGAGAATTTATATCATACAAATCATGATGTGTCCAATGAAAGATGTCATGCCCAAAAGCAAAAAAGCTAATCAACATCAATACACCCGCATAAGGCAACCAATTCCCGAAAGCCAAAGGAATTCTTTTGATACTAGCGGACCATCCGGCTTGTGCGGCATACTGCAGTGCGAAAAAGAAAACACCCACAATGGCCAAGCCAGTAAAATAGATGTTATTAATCCAAATATCTACCGCAAGGCGGTTAACCCAACTAAATCCATGTTCTGCATCATGTGCAACATCCTCGTGATGGCCATCTGTACTCATCAATACTATACCAAGTACTGTTATTAGGATTCCGGTCCCAATGGTTACAAATAAATTTTTCTTAGCCTTAGCTGAAAAATCATATCTCTCTTCTACCGTGGTCATAGACATACTTATTTATTGCTGTAAAACTTTAACATACATCGCTATTTTCCAGCGTTCTTCAGGGCTTATTTGCGAGGCATGTGAACCCATTCTCCCTTTTCCATTAGTAATTACTTGATAGATGTGACCCGGTCCCTTATCTACAACAGATGCAGACGTATATGCCGTAACGCCCTTATAAACCATTCCAACTTTACCATCTCCTAATCCTTTAGAACCGTGACAATGAGTACAAAAACGAGTATAAAGCGCTTTGCCATCGGCAATAATAGCCGCAGTAGAGTCTAATGGATTTTCAAGTAACCTCTCGGCCGAAGCATAATCATCCGCCGCAAAGGATGGCGTCAAATATTGACCTCTTTTGATCGTTCCCGGCACGGGTTCACGCATGGTCATTCCATAGGTATTATACGGATTTGAATTATAAAATTCAGCGTGATCTCCTTCCCCATTTGAACTTAACCACCTTCCCGATTCTATATCCGTAATTTGACTTAATCCTTCATAAGGAGTAGAATGATACATTTGAGGAGAAAACTCTACTCCAGGATTATCTGGTCCCGCGGCGCATGAAAATAGAAACAACACGCCTATGGATATATAAATTATATTTATTTTCATCTTAAACGTCATCAAAGTTTTTCTGATTTACTTCACTCGCACCACTATCCTTTAACAGTTTATCCAGTTTCCCTACATCCAGATGGTTTTTATCTAGATCTATCGCCATCACATGCTTATCGTCAGTTATTCTTAGATCAAAAATTCTTGGTTTCGCCCATGGTTTTAAATCACTGATGATAAAAAAAGTAAAGCACATTCCATATGCCGCAAGTAATACTGTCAACTCGAAAATCACAGGAACAAAAGAGGGATAAGGTATGAAATCCTTTCCCCCTATAATCATAGGCCAGTCAAAACCCATCATACCAACCTGCAAGGTTAAAGCCAACGATGTGCCCAATAATCCAAACATAAAAGCAGCAATAGAGAGTTTAGAACGCTTATATCCTAAGACATCGTCGATTCCATGTACAGGAAATGGACTATACACCTCGTGTATCTTAACACCTGCCGCTCTTACATTCTTGATCGCAAGAAGAAGAATATCTTCTTCTTCGTATACGCCTAGTATAAATTTAGAATTAGACATTACTTTGTTTTTTCTCCTGATATTTTAATAATACTTTTAACCTCTGCCATATTTATAACTGGAAAGAATTTTGCAAATAAAAAGAATGCAGTAAAAAACAATCCAAAGGTGAATACATATACCCCTACGTCAACAAAAGTAGGATAAAACATTGCCCAACTCGATGGCAAAAAGTCACGATGTAAGGAAGTTACAATAATCACAAAACGTTCAAACCACATTCCAATATTGACAATGATCGATAAAACAAAAGTTGCAGCAATATTTGTCCTAATTTTTTTAAACCAAAATAATTGAGGCGACACCACATTACAGGTCATCATGGCAGCATACGCCCACCAATAAGGTCCTGTTGCCCTATTTAGAAATGCATATTGCTCAGCTTCAACGCCTGAGTACCATGCAATAAATAACTCTGTTAGATAAGCAACACCCACAATCGAACCTGTGATAATGATCACTATATTCATCATTTCAAGATGCTGAATGGTGATATAATCTTCTAGTTTATAAACCTTCCTAGTAACGATCATCAAAGTCAATACCATTGCAAAGCCAGAGAATATAGCTCCAGCAACAAAATAAGGGGGGAATATTGTTGTGTGCCAGCCAGGAATCACTGAAGTAGCAAAGTCCATCGAGACAATCGTATGCACAGAAAGCACTAAAGGTGTAGCTAATCCCGCCAGCACTAAGGCAACGGTCTCATACCTACTCCAAGTTTTCGCAGCGCCATCCCATCCAAAACTCAACGCACCATAAATTCTTTTAGAAATACCATTCTTGGCCCTATCTCTGATGGTAGCAAAATCAGGTATTAAACCAATATACCAGAAAATAAGCGAAACAAGGAAATAAGTAGAAATCGCAAAAACGTCCCAAAGCAATGGAGAATTAAAATTAACCCACAAGGATCCAAAAGTATTCGGTAGTGGGAACATCCAATAAATTGCTAACCAAGGTCTTCCCGTATGTAAGATTGGGAATTGCAACGCACAGATTACAGCAAAAATAGTCATGGCCTCAGCCGCTCTGTTAATTGACATTCTCCATCGCTGTCTAAAGAGCAATAAAATAGCAGAAATCAATGTACCGGCATGTCCAATACCTACCCACCAAACGAAGTTAGTAATGTCCCAAGCCCAACCTACAGTTTTGTTTAACCCCCACATTCCTACACCATTCCAAAGAAGTAGAAACACAGTATATGCTCCCACAGCAAGAAGCCCCAATGAGATCGCCATAGCAATCATCCATAGTCTTGTTGGTTTTTCTTCTACTCTACGAGAGATGTCTTCAGTGACATCATGAACAGTTTTTCCACCTGTTACTAAGGGCTCTCTAATTACAGATTCTGAGGTCATAATCTAATCTTTATGAGTGAGCATTAGATGCTTCTTTCTTTTCATCTTTATTTCTAACCTTCGTTAAATACCATACATTTGGCATTTCTCTAAGTTCTTCCAATACATGGTAGGCACGAGGCTCTTGAGCCTCTACACCCTTATCCATTGATTTAATTTGCAGCATTTTAGAGATTTTTGACGATGGGTCCTTCATGTCACCAAAAACCAATGCCTCTGAAGGGCATGAAGAAGCACATGCGGTGGTTATTTCACCATCTATTGGTCTTCTACCTTCTTTTTTAGCTTCTAATTTCCCTGATTGTATACGTTGCACACAAAAGGAGCACTTTTCAATAACTCCACGTGATCTTACTGTAACGTCAGGATTTAATACCATTTTACCAAGATCATTGTTCATGGCTAGGTTATCGCTAAACTGCTCGTTATCATGAAACTTAAACCAATTGAATCTTCTGACTTTATACGGACAGTTATTGGCACAATAACGCGTACCTATACAGCGATTATAAGTCATTTGATTAAGGCCTTCTGAACTATGAGTAGTTGCCGCAACTGGACAAACAGTCTCACATGAAGCATTATTACAATGCTGACACATCATCGGTTGGAAAGTAACCTCTGGGTTTTCCGCAGCTATTTCCATATCTGCATAACTATCACCATTTGAATCACTTGAATAATATCTATCAATTCTGATCCAAGCCATATCTCTACGGTTAAGTACCTCTTTCTTACCGATAACAGAAATATTATTTTCCGTTTGACACGAAATAGAACAAGTACCACATCCCGTACAAGAATTTAAATCAACAATTAATCCCCAATGATGATTGGCATACTGGTGACCCTTCCAAAGTGAAACTGCAGTTGGTTTTTTGAATCCTTCCGAAGTTGCAATTTTCGGCATATGCCTTCCCGCTTGGGGATCTTTCTGATATTCACTAAGCGTAGTTTCTTGAATTACACTTCCCCTACCCATGAAAGTATGATGCGTTTGTGTTTGAGCAATACTGTATTCTTCATTTGTAGGCGTCACCTGAACGCTATACGATACATTATAAGCCAAACTACCTAGTTTATCAATAGCGATTAACGGATAAGCATTGACTCCAACATTATTACCCACTTTACCCGCATTGGTTCTGCCATAACCCAGGGCAAGCCCAACTGTATTGTATTTCTGACCCGGCTGAGGCAAGACAGGTAATGAAATCACCTGTCCGTTGACCGTCAAATCTATTTTCTGGGTAGTCATGTCCCCAAGTTCAATTCCCCACTCCGCAACCTGTTTTGGAGAAACTGTAAGGTAATTATCCCAACAAGCCTTAGTAATTGGGTCTGACATTTCTTGCAACCAAGGATTATTGGCTTGAATACCATTGCCAACTGTACCATTTTGATAAATCACTAATTCCAATTCGCTAGACGGACTCGGTAACGAAGCAACAGCTGCCGCTACTCCCGAAAGATCAATACTTATCTCATCTGAGGTATCAGGTAATTCATAAACACCATCCTGCAAGGACTTTTCCCAAAATGAATTAAAATCGGCAAATGCTCCTGAGTTATTATACTGATTTAATGTCCAATTGGCTCTCAAAAAATCATAATAATTAACATTAGACTCTGCCCAAATCAACAGGCCATCTTGAACTTGTCGAGTGTCAAATATTTTACTGATAGCAGGCTGACATAAGCTAAATTTACCGTTCACAGCCTCAAAGTCATTCCATGATTCCAAATAATGATGATCAGGTGCTTTTATTGAAACGAGCGCTGAGGTTTCATCATTTCTATCGGAGGTCGAAACGGTGAAGGTCAATTGCTTCATCGCTTCCGCAATTTGAGTACCCAATGGGTGGTCATAAATGGGATTACAGTTATAAAAGATAACACCACTAGCGCGTGAAAGTCCAGTTACAAAAGAAGCGAAAAGCTTATCATCACCCGCTCTCAGATTCTGGTGATTTACAATGTCTATTGTACTTGAATAATTTTCAAGTAACACATTTATTGCATTGATTAATAATTGAATATTGGCATCATTTGAACCAGAAATAACTATAGAACCTCCTTTCGAATTTAATAAATCATGGGCTGCCTTATTTAGGTAATCATTGTCAATAGCTGCGACCTGTATGGTTTCACCGCCAGTTCCCTTCGCTATTAAATTATAAAGATTAGCCACATAAAGTCCTTGTTCAGAAGGCTTAATAGGCGCCCTATAATCTGCATTTGCACCGGTCAGAGATAAAATACTTTCAAAAGAATATAGCCTTGACATTTCTTTCTTCGTCTCGGACAACTTTCTTGTTCGTGCAAACTGCCTATTGTTAGCTGTATTATTAACTCCTGTGCCTAAAAAATCAGACTCAAAAGAAACAATCGTTTTTGCTTTTGAATAATCATAGTTTGGTAGTACTCTTTTTCCAAACACAATCATATTAGCATCTAATGATCCGCTTACGGAAACCTGATCATAGCAAACATGTTGGACGTTAGGATATTTAGTTTGAAATGCTTCAATAGCCATCTTAGTAGAAGGGCTTGAAATTGTATTCGAGACCAAATATATCTTTTCAGTAGCTGATGAAAGGGTTTTTTTGATTTTAACATCAATATCTCCCCAAGTAACAGCAGTACCATCTATTGTCGGTCCTGTTAAACGCTCTTGATCATAAAGGGACAAGACGGAAGATTCAATCTGTGCATTAGTTCCTCCACCAGAAACCGATGATAATTTATTGCCTTCAATCTTGATCGGTCTTCCTTCTCTTGTTTTGACGATAACGCTCGCCTGATCACTACCAGAAACAAAGGTGGATGCATAATAATTGGCTATGCCTGGGTCAACACTTATTGGTTTCTTTACATAAGGAATGGCCTTTTTAATAGGTGTTTCGCAAGCAGCTAAAGATACGGCGGCGACGCCAAACCCCATTACTTTGAGGAAATCTCTTCTTGAAGTTTCTCCTTGACTATCCCCTAAAGGTAATTGTTGAGCAAACTCCTTATTTGCGTATTTTTCAAATGCTGGAGTTTTCTGAAGCTGCTCCAGTCCTTTCCAGTATTTTTTAGTTTCTTTCATATTAAATGTGTAGTACGCTCAGTTTAATAATGACATTTCGAACATTCAAGACCACCAATATCAACCACTTTCATTGGTGTTTTGGTGTTTTTAGCCTCATGAAGTTCGACCAAATTGTTGTAATAATCATTACCCTTTGCATTTACATTGGTTTCTCTATGACAATTAATACACCAACCCATCGTAAGGTTTGAATATTGATAAACAACTTCCATTTCTTTAATTGGACCATGACAAGTCTCACATTCAACACCACCAACTACCACATGCTGGGCATGGTTAAAATAGGCTAAATCAGGCAAATTATGAACACGAACCCATTCAATAGGTTTGGTGTTGGTTCCATACGCTCCTGTGGATGGGTCGTAATCTATTGCCGCATATATTTTCTGAATTTCCTTGCTGTCAGTTTTGATTGAAACGTGACAGTTCATACAAATATTGGCAGAAGGTATGTTCGCGGATTTACTCTTCCTAACTCCCGTATGGCAATAATTACAATCTATTTCATATTGTCCCGCATGAATTTCATGCGAATAAGCTATTGGTTGAGTGGGCATATATCCCTGTTGAACACCAACAGTAAAAAGTCCATCTATCCCAGTTTTCAGCGCAATAGACACGAAGGCAAATATTATTATGCCAAGCATCGTATTGGTTTTGAGTAAATCGAAAACATTCACTCTTTGGCTAGTGATTAACTCTTTGTCTTCCTCGCTAATCTCCTTGTCTGAACTTATATATTTCGTCAACAGGGAGACAATAAGTCCCAACACAACCAATATAAGTCCTAACACAAATACAAAAACGATTAAGACGGCGTACATGAAGGCACTAGAAATATTATCGCCGCTGCCTCCCTGGTTTAAAGAAGGGCCGCCGTCGGTAATGGCTGCAACCTCCGCAACCGGCACCTTACTCCCCTCTACCTTTATATAGTCCAAGATGGAACCAATCTCTAAGTCTGTAAAAGGATAAGAAGGCATGGCTGTTTTGTTGTACGCTGCATAAAGCGCCACAGCATAATCATCACCAGATTCAATCACTTTTTGAGAGTTTTTGATCCAAGAAAACAACCAAGTCCTTTCTCGTCTCTCTTCAATGTTTTTAAGCGAGGGTCCTATGACCACTTCGTTAATGGCGTGACATTGCGTACAATTTGCTTTGTACAATTTCTCGCCTGCCGCTAGTACAGATGGATCTACTGATTCGGTTGACTCTTGGCTATATAACGAAGATGATCCGAACAAGATAAGAGCAATTATTGCGACGTGTATTATTCTACACTTGGATAAATATTTTCTAGACATTTAATTTTACCTTTCAGGTCAATGCGGATACAAAACTAATGTTGGCTATTTGCATTTCAAACCAAGTTTCAATACTTATTGTATATTTCCTAAAAACTATTTCTGCTGCAATATACAAAGATCTCTTTATCAGTATTTTACGTGAGTTATCTTTCCTAAAAAAAATTCTATTTAGAATCATTCTAAATAAATACTTGAGATATAAACAACTCACGAGACCTTCCTATCTAGGCTAATTAATACCTTACAATTCTGTCAATAAGTTAATATATATTGATACTAAAGCCACATCAAATATTGAGTTATTAAATTATAATATTCATTAACGAAAGATAACTAAAACACTCAATAACATTTGATTAAATCATAAACAAGGGCCTGTATTTTCGGTCTGATTCCCAAGGAATAAAGAGTTGTATGTGTCCTATTTGGATATACCCTATTACACATAAAAATAAACAACAATTCATTTTCAGGATCAGCCCATATAATGGGTCCAGTGTAGCCAGTATGCCCATAAGAACCAGCCCCTACCTCTTCTGCCACACTACTGATTTTACCGTTATAAACTATTAATGGTTTATCAAATCCCAACGCTCTATGATTGCCCATTTCCGGATATTGCATCGAAGTAAATAGGCCAATGGTTTCCGGCCTAATGAGCGTATCACCATTTAAGATGCCTTTATGCATAAAAAGAGACCATATTTTTGCTAAATCTTCTGCATTTGAAAATAATCCGGCGTTCCCACTAATACCTCCCATCATAATGGCTCCCTCATCATGAACGGTACCATGGATTGGTTCCATCCTGAAAAACGTATCAATTTCAGTAGGCACAATAAGCGAATCAGGAAATCGTAACAAAGGATTAAATCCTGTTGTTTTGCTCATTAGCGCATCATAAAAATTATCTTTTAAAAAAATATCTAACGGTTTTTTCGTGAGATTAAGAACCATTTCAGGTATGAGATAGGAAAATAATCCAGAATAAATCATTCCTTGTTCAGGATTAAAATCCGACCGCTTTATTTGGGCCTTTATATATCGATAATTATTATGTGTTAAATAAAGATTATCAGTTATTTTTATTGGGAATTTCGCCGATGAGTCTGATCGAAAAAATCGTCTATTCCAACTTCCGTCATCCTTTTTCAAGTCCTGATAATAGGGTATCCAAGATCTCCATCCCGCCTGATGTGTCAAGGTAGCTCTAAGTGTCGCTTTACCTCGCTCATTCCATTTGAACCCTGATATGTATTTTTTGATTCCAACGTCAAGATCAATTAATCCAAGATCGTATAATTTCATGATTGCCAAAACGCCCGCTGAAACCTTAGTGACAGAGGCCAAATCAAAAATATGATTTACATTCATAGGAACTAGGCCCTCATATGTATGATAACCATAGGAATTGTTTAAAATAAGGGAATCCTTGTGCAAAACATATAAAACAGCACCCGGATAAGCTGCATTGTCGATACCAAGATTTACAAGACTATCTATTCGGGATTTTAAAATGTCTATTTGAGTGAAGTTTTGGGCAAACAACAAATACCTTCCACTTAAAGACGAAATAGTGACGAGAATTATAATTTTAAAAGTACGAAACATTAATATTGCGTTTTCAATGAACGCACCAATTTAATGCAAAAATCAAAACATTTCATAATAGATTTTGATTCTACCTTCACTCAAGTAGAAGCATTGGATATTTTAGGGGAAATAACCTTAGAAGGTAATCCACTTAAAGATCATAAGTTAAAACGCATTAAAGAAGTGACCGATCTTGGAATGGAAGGCAAATTATCCTTTAGGGAATCGCTTGAAGAACGGATTAATCTTCTCGAAGCTCATCGAGATCATTTGCCCTTACTAGTGGAACGTCTCAAGAAGCGCGTGTCAACCTCCTTTAAAAGAAATAAAGAATTTATTAGAAAGAATGCCCATCAATTTTATATCTTATCTAATGGATTTAAAGAATTTATTATTCCCGTGGTGGCTGAATACGGAATTGAAGCGAAGAATGTCTACGCAAACGATTTTGAATTTGATCTGAATGGTAATATTGTAGGCTTTAACAGAGACAATGTTCTATCCTCCAATATGGGTAAACCCAAACAAATTAAAGCCCTAAAATTAACAGGGGAAGTTCACGTCTTGGGCGATGGATTTACTGATTATGAAATTAAGCAGGCAGGATTTGCGAATACCTTTTATGCCTTTACCGAGAATGTAAAAAGAGCAAGAGTAATCGAAAACGCAGATTTTGAAGCTCCCGATTTAGACGAAGTATTTTATCAAAACAATATGGAACGCGCCTTTTCTTATCCCAAAAGCCGAATCAAGGTATTACTACTTGAGAACATTCATGAACATGCCGTTAAAAAACTTCGTGAAGAAGGGTATCAAGTTAGCGTATATTCATCTGGAATGTCTGAGGATGAGCTCATTGAAGCGATTAAAGATGTATCTATCCTTGGCATTAGGTCCAAAACGCAAGTAACCCAGAAAGTCATAAAAAAGGCAAAAAGACTTTTGGCAATAGGGGCTTTTTGTATCGGTACTAATCAGATTGATGTCCTTGAAGCTCAAAAGAAAGGAATAGCTGTTTTTAATGCCCCCTATTCAAATACAAGATCAGTAGTTGAGTTGGTCATCGCTGAGATCATCCTATTGATGCGTAATTTGCTTGACAAAGTGCCGCAAATGCATGAAGGTGTATGGAATAAAACAGCAACCAATAGTTTTGAAATTAGGGGGAAAACATTGGGTATTATTGGCTATGGCAACATTGGGTCTCAGCTTTCTATTATTGCTGAGGCAATGGGTATGAAGGTGATCTATTATGATTTGGTCGAAAAATTAGGTCTTGGAAATGCAAGTCCATGTGAGTCTATGGATGAATTAATTTCGAAATCAGATGTGATCACCATACATGTAGATGGAAGGACAGAAAATGATCATCTTATTGATGAAAAGGAATTTGAGCTCATGAAGGATGGTGTTATTTTCCTAAACTTAAGTCGAGGACATGTCGTAAACTATGCTGCACTCAGAAAAGCCATCCTATCGGGAAAGGTTGGCGGTACTGGAGTGGATGTCTTTCCTTTAGAACCGATGAGCAACGCCGACGAGTTCGTTTCAGAATTAAGGGGCCTACCGAACACCCTTCTCACGCCGCATATTGGAGGAAGCACCTTGGAAGCCCAAAAGAACATCGCTAATTTTGTTCCTTCGCGCATTATTGATTACATAAATACTGGATCCACATCCAATACTGTGAATTTTCCAGAAATCGTTTTACCGATGCTCCAAAATGCCCATCGATTCATCCATCTACACCGAAATGAGCCTGGTGTTTTGGCCAAAATAAATAATATTTTAGCAAGTAATGAGCTCAATGTGGTCGGTCAATATTTAAAAACAAATGAACATATTGGTTACGTGATTACCGATGTAGATAGAATATATGAGCCAATAGTTATTGAAGAGTTGAAAAACATTAAAGAAACCATAAGGTTCAGGGTTCTATATTGACTTAATATTTCACTCTTAATAAAGATTAGCATAGGTCTAATAAGAAAGTAATAAAGTCATATGGTTCAATTAATATTTTATTTTTACTCGGCCTTAACATTGAGTTTGAACTATTGAATTATGCCTAATCAACTATTTTTTACACCTGGGCCTTCCCAACTATACCATACGGTACCGCAGCATTTAAAAAATGCTATTAAAGAGAATATAGGCTCTATTTCTCATCGCGACAAAACATTTCAACTTCTTTTTCAGGAAATGAAAGAACGCCTAAAAGATGTACTCAAGATACCCACCGATTATGAGATTTTCATCACAAGTTCCGCTACTGAGGTTTGGGAGCGGATTGTCCAGAACTTAATTACTGAGCGTTCTCATCATTTTGTAAATGGCTCTTTTTCCCAACGTTTTTTTGAATTCACACAGGATTATCAATTAAAATCTTCTTTTACCAATGCTGGATTCGGTAATGAATTCAGTCATTTTGATGTTCCTTACCATGCGGAATTAATTGCTGTTACCCAAAATGAAACAAGTATCGGTTATACTTTTGATCCAAGACAACTTGAAACGCTTAGATCCAGTTATCCAGAAAAACTCATTGCCATTGACTTAGTAAGCGCTGTACCTGGTATCCAAGTAGATTTGACTCAAGTAGATACCGCTTATTTTTCTGTTCAAAAATGTTTTGGATTACCCGCTGGAATGGGCATATGGATCGTAAATTCCAAATGTATCGAGACGTCAAAACTAAAAGCATCACATGGACATATTATAGGCAGTTATCATGCATTAAGCGTACTTAAGAGTCATGGAGATAAAAATCAGACACCAGAAACCCCTAATATCTTATCTCTTTACCTGCTAACTAAGGTACTTAAGGACATGCAACTTAAAGGAATTAGCAATATTCAAAATGAAACCAAATACAAAGCTGCTGTACTTTATCAAACTTTTGAGAAAATAGCTCAATTAAATCCATTTGTTGAAACTGCAATAAATCGTTCTAAAACGGTCTGTGTTGCAGAAGTTTTAGATGGTAATAATGGGCTAATTGAATATTTAGGATCAAAAAACTTTATTATCGGCACTGGTTATGGCGCTTATAGAAACAATCACATACGAATTGCCAATTTCCCCACGCATTCAAAAGAGGAAATAGAGCAACTTGTCGACTATATTGAACATTATTATAAATAGTCGGCTACTTCTACTGTTTTATTTTTGGACACAATTAGTGATTTGGGTATGGCTCTTGAGCAAGGTAGTGTAATTTTTCTGACGGATTTATCTTGAATCAATCAATAAAAACCATTCAAACAAGACATAAATTATCGAAAGTCCAAAGAAATTGATTGAGAAAAATTATCTTTGCTCCCCGTAGCATTATACATACATTCTTAAAAATGGGTAAAACAAAATATATTTTCGTTACGGGGGGAGTCACGTCATCTCTCGGCAAAGGGATCATCGCAGCGTCACTAGGAAAACTGCTACAAGCCCGCGGTTATTCGGTAACGATCCAGAAATTTGATCCCTACATCAACATTGATCCCGGTACACTTAATCCTTATGAGCACGGTGAATGTTTTGTAACAGATGATGGCGCTGAAACAGATTTGGATTTGGGGCATTATGAACGCTTTTTGAATATTCCTACCTCTCAAATTAACAATATTACAACAGGAAGAATTTACAATAATGTCATTCAGCGTGAGCGCGCAGGAGACTTTCTCGGTAAGACAGTCCAAGTAATTCCTCACATCACTGATGAGATTAAACACAACTTCTATAAACTCGCACAAACAGAATTATATGACTTTGTCATAACTGAAATAGGTGGTTGCGTGGGAGATATTGAATCGCTGCCCTTTATTGAAGCCGTTCGACAAGTGCGTTTTGAATTAGGTACCAGCAATGTAGTCTGTATTCACTTGACCTTGATTCCTTATTTAAAAGCTGCCGGAGAATTAAAAACAAAACCAACGCAACATTCAGTAAAAGAACTTTTGGAAGCGGGGATTCAGCCTGATATATTGGTTTGTCGGTCAGAATACCCACTCAATCAAGAGATTAGAAAAAAGCTGGCTCTTTTCTGCAATGTCCAGATAAATCATGTGATTGAATCTCTTGACGCGGAAACCATCTATGATGTACCCCTCCTTATGCTCAAGGAAAAATTAGATGAGCGCGTATTGAATAAGTTTAAAATGAGCCTAAAAGGGGATCCAAAAATGGAATCATGGAAGGAGTATCTTGGACGACTTAAAAATCCCACTTCAGAAATCGCTATTGGCTTGATTGGTAAATATGTGGAGCTCAAAGATGCTTACAAGTCCATAGCTGAGTCTTTCATTCATGCCGGTGCTGTAAACGAGTGCAAAGTAACGATCACGTGGATTCAATCTGAAGATATCACAGAAGATAATTGTGAGAAGTTATTGGGCAAGCTAAATGGTATTTTGGTAGCTCCTGGATTTGGAGAACGTGGCATCGAAGGGAAAATTACAGCCGTAAAATATGCTCGTGAACAAATGGTACCCTTCTTTGGCATTTGTCTTGGGATGCAATGTGCCGTCGTTGAATTCGCAAGAAATGTATTGAATATGCCAGACGCCGGCTCTACTGAAATCAACCCCGGCACAGCGTTTCCCGTTATTGACATCATGGAAGCTCAAAAAAATATCAAAGAAATGGGCGGTACTATGCGTTTGGGTGCTTATGATTGTACCTTAAAAAAGGGATCTAAGACACATCAGGTATATGGTTCATCCAAAATAGCTGAGAGACATCGTCATAGGTATGAGTTTAACAATAAGTATCTTGAGCAATTTGAGAAGCATGGTATGGTAGCCTCAGGCGTAAATAACGATACTGGTTTAGTCGAAATCATTGAACTCACTAATCATCCTTGGTTTATTGGTACGCAATTTCATCCCGAATTAAAATCGACCGTTTTGAATCCTCACCCTCTATTCGTCAAATTTGTTAAAGCTGCTTTGACTTTTCAGAAAAACATATAATTTTTAAAATTTCTCATTAGTATTCCATGGATAAAAATAATATAATAGGATTGGTATTGATGTTGGTCATGTTGACCATCTATTTTCAGTTCTTCAGTCCAGAGCCTCAGATTCCTGTCATTGCCGACAACGTGAATAGCACTACACCCCTAAATAACTCAAGGGATAGTGTTCGGTTGACAAATTCCGAAAACGATCAAATAGCATTGTCAGATTCAGCAAGAGGTCAATTAAACGAGTTTAAATATGGCTTATTTTCTCAAAATGCCATTGGCAATGAGTCTGTGATTGACTTAAGTACCGATGATTTAAACATCACATTTTCAAACAAAGGAGGTGCTTTAAAAAACATTGGCCTTAAGAACTATACAACGTATGACAGCACTTCCTTAAATTTATTTGACAACAATCATCACATTAATATCATTTTTGAACACCTTTCCAAAAACATCTCTTTTGGGGATCTCTATTTTCAGCCAAAAGTTGTTACTTATGCCGATAGTACTGTAGTTGATTACACGCTTGTGGTTAACGGAAACAGCTTGCATCAAATATACACTTTGCATCAAAAGGGATTTGAGATCAATTATCGAATTGAAAGTAAGGGCTTTGAAAGGATCATTGATCCAAAGGATCTTAAATTTCTTTGGGAAGGCCAAATGCCAAAAATTGAAAGAGAAATTACCGATTCTCGGCAAAGAGCAACCGTTCGCTACTACACAAATAGCGCAAATTCAGATTACATCAGTAAGTCATCCACCACCTTTGAAGAAATGGCGATTGATGAGCCCGTCAAATGGATGGCATTCAATCAGAAATTCTTCACTGCAGCTATCATCGCAGATAAAAACTTCAATAAAGGTCGCATGACCTTAAATACGCCTATTGATGATCAAAACGTCGTCAAGGAGGGTTCTCTCGAAGCTGAAATACCTTTTACAGCATTGGCCATCGGGGATACCAGATACACATTCTTTTTTGGCCCTAATAAATACAGTATTCTCAAAGAGGTAACTGATGGCTTCAGTAATAATATTGAATTGGGCTGGTTGTTTCTACCCTTTATAAATAAATACCTAATCATCCCAATATTTAATTATTTAGAGCTATTCTTCTCCAATTATGGTTTGATCATTATCTTGATGGTCTTGATCATTAGAATCATTCTTTCACCTTTGACTTATAAATCTCACATCTCGATGGCCAAAATGCGGGTACTTAAGCCTGAATTGGATGCTATCAAAGAAAAGCACGGAGGCGATATGCAAAAGGCCCAGGCGGATCAAATGGATCTTTACAGAAAGGTAGGCATTAACCCCTTAAGTGGCTGTATACCTGTATTACTTCAATTTCCTATCTTGGTTTCGCTGTTTTATTTTATACCAAGTGCCATTGAATTACGATTAGAATCATTTCTATGGGCAGATGATCTATCTTCTTATGATTCGATATTCTCGTTACCGTTTAATATCCCTTTTTATGGGGATCATGTAAGTCTGTTTACCTTACTTATGGCTGGCTCAACCATACTCTATACCATGGCCAATGCCCAAATGACCACCGTTCAAGGTCCCATGAAAACGATGCAGTATTTAATGCCTATCATGTTTCTTTTCTTCTTTAATTCTTATCCATCAGGGCTCTCCTACTATTACTTTATAACCAATTTGGTTTCTTTCGGTCAGATTATGTTGTTCAGAAAGTTTGTAGATGAGGATAAAATCAAATTGATCATGGAAGAAAATAAAAAGAAAAATGTCAATAAGACAAAGTCCAAATTTCAAAGCCGATTAGAAGAAGCTATGAAAGCTAATCAAACGGCTCAAAGTAAAAATAAGAAGAAATAGCTTCTTAAAACCGCGCATCTATAGCCAAGCGCTACTTTAACAGATGAAATAAATTTTATATGTCTTATTAAAATAATTATCAATAAAAATTTAACAACATAGTCTCTTATTCTAACATATATTTGTTTTCATTTAAACCTTAAAAAGATCCAGATCCTTTAATTATATGGGCAAAATCATATCAGTAGCAAATCAGAAAGGTGGCGTCGGCAAAACAACAACTGCAATTAATCTTGCAGCAAGTTTAGCCGCACTAGAATACAAAACGCTCATTGTCGATGCTGATCCTCAAGCCAATGCTACATCGGGTGTCGGTTTGGATCCTAATGAGATTCAGACGGGTATATATGAATGTATGGTAAACGGGACAGATATCCTCACAAGCATACAAAAAACAAACATAAAATACCTAGATATTCTTCCTTCTCATATAGATTTAGTAGGCGCAGAAGTGGAATTGATCAATCTAGACAATCGGGAAGATAAGATGAAAAGCACGTTAAGTCTCATTAAGTCTGAATATGATTTTATTATCATAGATTGCTCACCCTCTTTGGGCTTAATTACCATCAACGCCTTAACGGCATCCGATTCAGTACTCATTCCTGTACAATGTGAGTATTTTGCCTTGGAGGGATTGGGCAAATTATTAAATACCATAAAAATCATTCAAAACAGATTAAATAAGGCCCTGCAGATCGAAGGGATTTTAATGACTATGTATGACATACGATTGAATCTTTCGAATCAGGTAGTCAACGAAATACGACAACATTTCAAAAACATCGCTTTTGAAACCATAATTCCAAGAAATGTTCGACTAAGCGAATCTCCTAGCTTTGGCTTACCCGTAATTTCTCACGACGCAGATAGTAAAGGAGCTACAAGTTATATTAACTTAGCAAAAGAATTGTTGAAAAGAAACCAAATTAAGGCTGCTTAAAAAATGTCCATCAAGAAAAAAACAGGATTAGGTAAGGGATTAGGGGCATTACTTTCTGAACCTGCATCAATTGTTCTTGAAATGAATGGCATTGACTATTTACCGGAGAGAGTGGTGAACATTGGTGAAATTATGATTTCTCAAATTGAAGTAAATCCTTTTCAACCGAGATCCCACTTCAATCAAGACGCCCTTAATGAACTTGCACAATCCATACAAATTCAGGGAATTATTCAACCTATTACGGTAAGAAAACTCTCTGACAACACCTATCAGCTCATTTCGGGAGAAAGGCGATTACAGGCTTCTAAACTGGTAGGATTGAAGAAAATTCCTGCCTATGTGAGGACAGCGGATGACCAGCAAATGCTAGAAATGGCATTAATTGAGAACATCCAAAGAGAAAATCTCAATGCCATTGAAATTGCACTAAGCTACCAAAGACTTATTTCCGAATGTGAACTAAGACAGGATGAGTTAGGGGAAAGAGTAGGCAAAAACAGATCTACTGTAACTAATTATTTACGGCTATTGAAGTTGCCTCCTGATATTCAAATTGCACTGAAAGACAACACCTTATCCATGGGTCATGCACGCGCGCTTATCTCCATTGAAGATGTTTTAATGCAATTGGATGTATTCCATAAAATAATCGCCAATGGGCTTTCTGTCCGTAAAACAGAAGATTTGGTGAGGGGTATTGTCAAGAAAAAAAACAAGAACAATCAAGAGAAAATTTTGATATCTCCAGATATTGAAAAATTACAAAGCAAACTCTCCTCTCATTTTGGAACACGGATCAAAATTAAATCTAAGGACAATGATAGTGGGGAAATTAGTGTCCCATTTGCATCAACCGATGATCTCAATAGAATACTCGATATACTTGAAATTTAAAATATTAATTCTCTTTTTCTTTCTTCTGAGTGGGTCAGTAGTAAGCTACGCACAAGATAGCTATAAACTAGACACAGGCTTCCTCAATCAAGATTCGGGTAATTATTTTAAGGAAATATCAAAGGTTGACCCAGCTAAATCCGCTATATTATCTGCTGTACTGCCTGGCCTAGGTCAAGCTTACAATGGCCAAGTATTTAAGGTGCCCTTTATTTATGGTGGATTTATGATCTTTGCCCATTTAATACGAAACAACAATGAAATATACCATTCTTTCAGAAATTCATACATTGCAGAACTTGATGATCGACCAGATACTGAAAATAGATTTGAGATGGTTTTACCTGGTCGATTTAGTGAAAGCTCGTTAAAGCAATATGAAGATCGATTTCATCGTAATCGTGACTATTTAGCACTAATCGCAACTGCTTTTTACTTAATAAATGTAGCAGACGCCTACATCTCTGGTCATTTAAGAGAATTTGAAATAAACGAAAGTTTTTCGGCGAAAATCACCCCTTCCATACAATTCAGTCCTGAAAGGACCCCTATTGGAGGATTTACTTTAAAAGTGTCTTTGAGATGAAAATTGGATTAATTGGCTACGGAAAGATGGGTCAAGCCATTGAAGCAATCGCCAAAAAAAGAGGTCATGTGATTTCAAAAATTATTGATCTTAAAAATATGGAGGAGTTATCTCAATTAACACCCAATAATACCGATGTAGTCATTGAGTTTTCAACTCCACAAACCGCTTTTAATAACATTTCTAATTGTTTAGAACAAGGGCTGCCTATAATTTCAGGAACTACTGGGTGGCTAGATCAATTACCTGTCGTTGAAGCTTTATGTCGTCAAAAAAATGGCACTTTTTTATCCACGACCAATTTCAGTCTAGGCGTTAATATATTCCTTAAATTGAATGAATGGCTCACTAAGGTAATGGATCAACAACCACAATATGAGGTCGATATCGAAGAGATCCATCATCTTCAAAAACTGGATAGACCCAGTGGTACGGCCATCACACTTGCCTATGATATTATTAAAGATCATTCCAAATATGAAAATTGGTCGCTTGATGAGATCCATTCTCAAACAATTAAGATAAATTCGCTGAGAAAACCAGAGGTGCCTGGCACCCATCGTGTTGTTTATGAATCAACCATTGATAAAATTGAAATAAAACATGAAGCGTACTCGAGAGCTGGTTTTGCCGAGGGTGCTGTATTGGTTGCCGAATGGATTCAACATAAGAAAGGTGTTCTTACCATGAATGATTTTATAAACTTATAATTGATTATTATGTATCTCAATGATTTTAGCCTTACCACAGTCCTAATAATAGTCATCGGATGGTACCTGCTTCAAAGTATGGCTTATTACAAGTTTTTCACCAAGGCAGGTCAAAAGGGTTGGATTGGATTCGTACCATTCTACAACTACTATATTCATATTCAAATTGTAGGAAGACCTAGTTATTGGGTGTTATTACTATTCGTACCCATAATTAACTTTTTTGTCGCACTCACCATTCACCTCGACTTGCTTAAATCTTTCAAAAGATATAGTTATTTGGACCAATTTCTTGGCGTCGTACTGGCCCCTTTCTATATGATGTATGTAGCCTATGGGCCCACTCAGTATGTCGGTAAAGCGACTGAAATACCAAAAACAATAAAAGGTCCGGCTAAGGAATGGTTTGAAGCCATTGTCTTTGCCTTTTTTGCTGCTACTATTATTAGATGGGCCTTTATGGAGGCTTATGTGATACCTACCCCTTCAATGGAAAGATCCCTTTTGGTAGGTGATTTTCTTTTTGTCAGCAAAATGGAATACGGTCCTCGATCGCCAAAGACGCCTTTACAGTTACCCTTGACGCATGCAAAAGTTTGGGGAACAGAACTACCCTCATACTTGAGCTTTTTAGAACTTCCGCAACTACGTTTTCCAAGCTTAGGTAAGGTTGAAAGAAATGATGTCGTAGTCTTCAATTATCCTCCAGAATTTGAATATCCAAGAGACCTAAGACCCCACTACATCAAAAGGTGCATTGCCATTTCTGGCGATGTATTAGAAGTAAGAGCTGGACAAGCATATGTAAATAATCAGCCTTCCGACAATCCAGAATTAATGCAAATGCGGTATTTTGTTGAAACTGATCAGACCATTCGAGATCGTATCTTTAGTGACCTTGATATTTGGGAATATCACCAGACAATTGGGGCCAATAATAAAACTGGCTACCTCATACTCACTACCGAAACATCTGCTAACAAATTGGCCGAACTTGATTTCATAAAAAGTATTGAAAAAACATTGGAGAATGAAGCTAGGGTAGAATCGAGGATTTTCCCAAACGCTGACTTTTACCCTTGGAATGCTGACTTTTATGGCCCCTTGACCGTCCCGTATAAAGGCATGACCATTCATGTTAATGATTCCTCAATCGCCATGTACGGCAGTACGATTATGAATTATGAAGACCAAGATGCTGTGGAAATAATTAAG
This sequence comes from Flammeovirgaceae bacterium, assembly GCA_013204595.1. Classification (GTDB taxonomy): domain Bacteria; phylum Bacteroidota; class Bacteroidia; order Cytophagales; family Cyclobacteriaceae; genus UBA4465. The sequence continues at coordinate 2,224 of JABMNK010000082.1, read as the reverse complement.
GATCAACTCTTAATTTCAGGGAAACTCGTTACAGATTACACCTTCACAAAGGATTATTATTTTATGATGGGTGATAACCGTCATAATTCTTTAGATTCAAGGTATTTTGGATTTGTCTCAGAAGATTTTATAGTAGGAGAAGCTTCTTTCATTTGGCTTTCCCTCGATGACAGAGCTGATTTCTTAGATAAGATTAGGTGGAATCGTATCTTTAAGTTGATTCATTAAGCGTATTTTGTTTTGTGATTTTTTAATTAAATCAACAAAAAAAGAACATCGAAATATCATCTTCACCAGGCAATAGATTGCAATCCCTTACTAGATAAATAGGCATTGGTCTTGCTGAAATGGCCATTTCCTTCAAATCCCCTATAGACCGACAATGGGGATGGATGCGCTGATTTTAAGACCAAATGCCTGTCAAGATCAATGTTATTGCCCTTCGCTTGGGCATAAGCTCCCCAAAGCAGGAAGACTACATTGTTTTTTTTCTCAGATAATGCTGTGATGACCGCATCTGTAAAGATCTCCCACCCCCTGTTTTTATGGGATCCTGGTTCAGCATCTCGAACCGTCATGATGGCATTGATCATTAATACACCTTGTTTGGCCCACCTAGTTAGTGATCCACTTTTCGCCATAGGAATGCCCAAGTCACGTTCAATCTCTTTGAAAATATTAACCAAGGTAGGTGGTTTACCTATATTTTCATTGACTGAAAAAGATAATCCATTAGCTTGATTAAGCCCATGATATGGATCCTGACCCAAGATGACTACTTTCGTTTGATCAAATGAACACAGTTCAAAAGCATTGAATATTTCATTATGATCAGGATGTATGTTTTTAGACTGATATTCTTGGGATAAAAAAGCATTTAATTTTTTATAGTAAGGCTTTTCAAATTCATTTGTTAGCACTTTCTGCCAAGAAGAAGCATACAACCAATTCATAAAAAAATCTTAAATTTTAGCTACGCAACCTTGTAAATTTAAAAGAAATTCAAGTAATTGCCTTATCGAAAGATTGTTTATGGTAACAAGCATTACAAAGAACGTAAAAATAACTGTAGAAACGGCCTATAAAGAGGAATACTCCACTCCCGAGAGAAATCACTATGTATTTACTTATCGTATTACCATAGAGAACCAAGCGGATAAAACGATCCAATTAAAGTTGCGTCACTGGGATATCTTTGATGCTACGTTTTTAAGAAGAGCAGTTGATGGTGAAGGAGTTACTGGTAAGCAACCCATTCTTGAACCGGGTCAAATTCATCAGTATGTTTCTGGTTGTAACTTGAGATCAGGAATAGGCAAAATGCAAGGGTACTTCATTTTTGAACAAATCATTGATGGCGCACGTTTTAACGTTTCGATTCCAGCATTTGTGCTGATTGATCCAGTTAAACTTAATTGAAGAATTGCCGTTCCCATCAATACTAGTCCAAACTAGCTATTATCTAAATTATCTAAATAAAGCGATTGATGCGCATCAAATTCATTCTCCCTTTGTATTCAATTTATATGTTGATTTAATCCAAAAAAGAAATAACGAATCCATCTTTCAAGAATTAATAAGTTGGTTTCGCTTGAATTCTAAAAACGTATTTGGTCCGACTTTTATTAACCGAAGTTGTCTCCGTTTTATTGAAAAATTAGCCAAAAGACAAGAAATAAACCAGGTTCAACTTATTGGCTTTTCTACCAATGAGCAAAATGAGCCGTTTATTCTAAAAGCTTCTATTTTAGCGCAACATTTCTATTCAAATAAAACGCCCTTTCTCAAAGAAAACCAAGGCTTATCATCGGCGCTCCTCACAGAACCACTATGGGGCGATTCCTGCCAAATGGCCGTAATCAATCTGAGTACTGTGAAAGGACCTATCGATCAATATTTACAATCACTAATAGCCCATACAAACACGATCGAAGTCATCATCTTAACCAATATTTATTCAAGCCAACGAAATAAAAATATATGGTTTCGCATCACCATGTGCCAGGCGTTCCCCCTATCGCTAGATTTATTTAAAATGGGGATTTTATTCACAAAAATCAAATTAGAAAAACAACACTTTACCTTAAAGTGGTAAAAAGTCCTTATAACACAAGTGAAGTATTAAAATATAAATAAATCGTTATTTTTTAATATATGTACTGTTTAATTCGTAATATAACTATAATTTTATGTATATATCGCAAACATTCTTGCTACTGTATGT